>CAYOQB010000095.1:0-21476 GCA_964406035.1 uncultured Solibacteraceae bacterium
ACGCCCTTGCGCTGGAATTGCACCCACACGCGATAAATGCCGGCCCGCGGGAAAATCATGTTGAACTGCACGTTCGGGCCGCCGTCGGCGATAAACGGATGGTTGTGGATCATGTCCACCGAGTCCCAGCTCGCCGCCAGCATGTGTCCCCACGCGCCCAGATACTCTTCGAGGCCGTCGCCGGGCTCGATCTTGAAGAACATCAGCGTCTTCAAGCCCGCGACCGGCTCCTTCGGCTCCATCGTCAGCGATACCGACATGTTGTCGGCCTTCTGCGGGGCCAGGTCGGCCTGCAGCGTCGGGACCTCCATCTTGAAGCCCGGGCCGGGAACGAAAATCGAGTTGGCGATCATCTGCGGCGTCGCCGCTTCCGGATAGAAGTCGCTCAGAGCGCGCCAATAACCGGCGGCGGGGAACTTGAAGTCCAGCACGAACTTGCTGCCGTCCACCGGCAGCGGATGCTCGTGCACGAAGTGCTTCAAGTCCTGGCTCACCAGGAACAGGTGATAAATCTTCTCATGCACCACCTGGAACTTGGTTTCCTGCTTGCCGGTCTTGGGATTGGTCACCCACAGCGTCAGCTTCGTATCCTGATTGGGTTTGGGCACCTTCGGTTCCGTCTGGATAGTTACCGGATACTCCATCGGATCTGGAATGCCGGGCACCAGCGCCATCTTGCAGCGCGGGCACTTGCCCGGTTCCTTTTCCTTGATGTCCGGGTCCATGGGACAGGTCCAGTCCACCGGCGCCTCTTCGGGTTCCTTCGGCGGAGCATTTTCATCCGACACCGGAGCCTTGGGAGCTTGTGGGGTCGGGGGAACCTTGGGGTCCTGGAACAACAGTGTAGAGGTGACGGCAATTGCGAGCAAACGAACCATAAGTGGCCTCGAACTCTCATTATCCCGCATCGTACGCGTAACAATTCGTCAAGCTTTCCGGCCCCTGTCCGATAAGCCCGAACGAGTGGCTTCCCGCAAGGATTACCTGGCGTTCCGCCTGCACCGCCGCGACTTCGCCATCGAAGCCGCGGTGGTCCGCGCGATCCTCCCCGCCGCGATGCTGCGGATCATCCGCCATCCCGCGCTTACTGGGATCGTGCTGCATGCCGGACGCGAGATTCCGGTCCTGGACCTCGCGCCCAGGCTGGGTCTCGAGCCCGTCCCCGGACTCCAACCGAAAGTACTGATCGTGGTCGAACAGGAGATCGATGGCGCGGTGGAATGGACCGCCTTCCCGGCGGATCGCGTCTCTGACGTGCTCGTGCCGTTCTCGCAGTCCCCGCGTCCCGGCTGGATCCGCACCGCGGGCCGCCCCCGCCGCATCCTCGACTATGCCGCGCTCCTGCGCCTGGACCGCTCCAGCGTCGCTCTCGCCTGCCGCGGCGCGTGACCCTTACTGAATGCCGCGTTCCGGCTTCAAGTACCGGTTGAGAAACCGCCAGATTTCCGCCCGCGATTCCTTGGCCAGCTTCGTGTCCAGACGGTTGAACGCGTGCCCGCCCGGCGCGTCCTGGTAGATCTTGTGCTCGAACTGCTTGCCTTCGGCCTTCAACGCCTGAATCAGCCGCTGCACTTCCAGGAAATTCACATCCTCATCGTTAGTAGTCGTGTGGATGAGCAGCGGAGTCCGCAGCTTGGCTACATGCGTCATGGGCGAGCGCTTCAGGTACTCCTGAATGTCTTCGCGCACCGTCTTGCCGATGTGATACGGAGCCGAGTACAACGCCCGGTACGATTCACTCTGGTAGCCCAGCCGCGCCACCAGATCGCTGACCGGAACGCCCGCGTAGCAGACCGCGTAGCTGTCGGGACGCTCGAAAATGTTCAGCAGGCTGATCATGCCTCCATGGCTCCAGCCGATAGCGCCCACCCGCTTGGGATCGAGGAACGGGTGATTCTCCAGCATCCAGGCGCGCCCGGCGTCGACATCGTCCACTTCCCGCCCGCCGTAGTCGATCTGCATCCAGAATCCCGCGCCGTAGCCGGTGGAGCCGCGGTAATCGCTGGCGACAATCGAATATCCCTGCTCCACCAGCTCCCGCACGATGTTCGCGTACGACGTTCCGAAGTTCGAATGCACGCCGCCGTGCGTGAATACGATCAGCGGGTGCTTCTTCGACCGGTCCAGGTTCTTGGGAATAAACGTATAGGCGGAGATGATGAGCGGGTTTTTCGCGCCGGGCGCGTTCGGATTTGTGATCCGCGCCGGCGGAAGACTGGTGTAGCGGACTTTATCCACGTGCGCGATGTCGCCCAGCTTCAGGTGCCACATCACATCGTCGATGTCCTTCACCACCTGATCCTGGCGCATGGCGTCGGGATCGGGCATGCCCGCGGCGCGCTGCGGGGCCGGGGCTGCCGGCGCCGGCTGCTGCGCGCTGGCCGGGCCCGCCACCAGGGCGATCGTCAGAAATGCAAGGAATAGCGGTCTCATGATCCTCCCGGCGCGTCGCGCCGGAAGCATCGTTACCGCGGCAGGAACTCGCGAATGTGCGGATACGCCGCGCGGATCAGGCTTTCGCCCACCTGCACGGCCTCGTCTTCGCGCCCTTTTTCCGCCGGAACAACCACCCGGACCAGCGCCGTATCCGTTCGATTGTAGCGGATCGCGTCGGCGATCACGTACAGCTTCGCGGTGTACTCGCTGGCGACGCTGCGGTCGCGGGACTGATACCAGTACAGCACCACGCTCCGCGAATCGCCCTTGCCCACCTGGTAATGATTCACGTTGAGAGTGCCGATCGGTGTTTCCACCTGCCGCTCCTCCGATACCAGCGGCACCCAGCCGCTGCCCGGCAGGCAGTTCTTGGGCGAATGCGGCGTCTTGCCGTTGCGCTGCGACTGGAACGCGGCGACGAACAGCGACGCGATGGACGAGCCGTTGCCGTAGGTCCGGTTCAACAGATCGTCGGCTTGCAGCACGTCCTGGATCTCTTTCTCGATCACGCCTTCCTGCAGCATCCGCCAGCCGTCCAGGCTGGTGGGAAACCCGCTCAGGGGCTTGCCCGCGGGAATCACTTCCTTGCGAACAGAACTGTACAGCAACGCCGCCTGCGCCAGCAGGAGCGCCGTCACCAGAAGCGCGGCACGGCTACGCGGAAACTTCACCTTGCTTCTCCTTTGCGAATCGCGCCCATACGCGGTTGATCACCTGGTGCGTCATCACCAGCATGATCAGCGCCACCACGAAAATCACCCAGCCTTCCAGCTCGTGGAACACGCCCTTGGCCAGATCCGGGCTGTATTCGCTCAACACTCCGGTAATCGTCACGCGGCCCGCGTTGGCGATGATCGCGATCGGCACCGTGGCCACCAGCAGCGCCCCCCGCATCCACACTTTCTTATCGAAGAAGTAGGCGTAGACCAGCGACAGGAAGGACAGCGACAGCAGGCTGCGGATGCCGCTGCACGCCTCGACTACGGATAGTTTCTGGCTGGGCAGCTCCAGCACGTTACCATCGCGGATCACCGGGATGCCGATCAGGTTCAGCGACGTCTCCGCCACCGAACTGGCGAAAAGCTGCAGCGGCAAGGTGATCTGACCGTAAATCACCGCCGGAATGGGAACCATGAAGATCAGCAGCGCCAGCGGGAAACTCAGCGTGCGCAGCAGCGCGAACCCGCCGATGGCGGTCACAATTCCCGCCAGCGTGAACAGGATCGCCGTTCTTTGCAGGAACAGCTCCGCGCCCAGCGTTCCCACCCAGCTCTGGAATGCGCCCCACAGAATCAGCGGGATGCCCCAATAGCTCGGCGTCCACTGCCGTGCCAGCAGCTCGTCCCGGCGCTGCCAGGCGATGTAAGCCGCCACCACCGGCACGAAGAACCCGTGCCCGACATCCTCGTCCGTGCTCCACTGCAGCGCCAGACGCTGCAGCATCGGAGCGTAGCAAAGCGCTACCAGGGCGACGAACCAGGCGACGGAAGTCCACGGGAACGCTCGCGTTTCCGGCGAAGCCGCCGATTCGGGAAGTTTGTTGGCAATGGAGGCCATGCTCTTTCCCCCAACCTTAACTGTTTCTCATCCGGACCGGCAATAGCCAGGAAGATCCAGTTAAAGTCTACAATAAAGGTGTGTCACCCCGCCCGGCTGTCCTAGTACTGCTTTCGGCCGTGGCGTTGCTAGCGCAGCAAGCCACGCTTCCCCTCAGAGAAATCCGACCCGGCATGAAGGGCACCGGCAAAACCGTCTTCTCCGGCAGCCAGGTGGAGACCTTCGACGCCGAAATCCTTGGCGTGCTGGAGAATCTCGGCCCTAAGCAGAACATCATCCTGGCCCGGCTCACCGGCGGTCCCTTGGCCAGCACCGGCGTCCTGCAGGGCATGAGCGGCAGCCCTGTGTATATCGGCGGCAAGCTGATTGGAGCTGTAGCCCTGGCGTTCCCTTTCGCCAAAGAAGCGATCGCGGGAATTCGCCCCATTGAGGAGATGCTGGAGACCGCGCCGGTGCCGCCGCGCCGCCTCCGCGCCGCGCGATCGCCCCTGAACCTGGACCTTGCGGCAGTCTTGTCGCGGCCCCTGGAAGTCGCCGCCGGAGGTGAACGAATGGTGGAGATTTCCACCCCTATGTCGTTCAGCGGATTCACTTCCGCCACTCTGGACCAGTTCGGCCCGGCGCTCCGTTCCGCCGGTCTTTCGCCCCGCCAGGGACCCGGCGCATCCGGCCGCCCCACTCCCGCCGGCGACCCCAAGTCCCTGCAGCCCGGCTCCATGATCTCGGTCCAACTGATGTCCGGTGATATGGCGGTGGGCGCCGACGGCACCGTGACGCACATTGACGGCAAGCAGATATACGCTTTCGGACACCGCTTCCTGTCCGCCGGCGGCACCGAGATGCCGTTCGCGCGCGCCGAAGTGATCACGCTTCTGCCGAATCTGACCGCATCCTTCAAGATTTCCTCAGCCAAGGAATGGCTGGGCACCATTACCCAGGATCGCAATGCCGCCATCGCGGGGGAGCTCGGCCGCAAGTCCCGCCTGGCGCCCTTGACCATCGCGGTGAAGGGGGAGGGCAGTCCGAAGAGCTACCGAATGGAGCTGATTCGCGACCCGGTGCTCGCGCCGCTGCTGGTGCAGATGGCGGTCTTTTCCGCGCTCGACGGGACGGAGCGGCTCGTCGGCGCTTCCAGCGTTTCGCTGCGCGGCACCGTCGAGTTCGAGGGCGCAGCCAAGCCCCTGCAAATTGGCAACTTCTTCACCGGCGATTCCAACCTGCCGCTGATCGCCTCGCTCGGCGCGGCCATGCCCCTCGGCTATGCCCTGCAAAGTGGATTCGAAGCATTGCAGTTGAAGAGTATTCATATCGAAGCGGAAGCGGTGGAGCGGAAGAGCTTGTGGCAGATCGACCGCCTGTGGACGTCGCAGCGGCGCGCCCGTCCTGGCGATGAGGTGGAGATCGGCGTCGCGCTGACCGGCGAGAACGGCGCGGAAAGCACCCGCAAGATCCGCTACCGCATCCCGGAGGGCGCATCGCCGGGACTGGTGTTCATTACCGCCGCCGACGCCGGGTACACCAATTTCGTGGATCTGCAGCCGGCCATCGCCTCGCCCCCCAACACGGCGGGCGACGTGCTGTCGCTGCTGGAGCGCCTGCGCCCCAACGACAAGGCTTACGTGACACTGTGGCGTCCCGAACCGGGCTATCCGGTGCAGGGCCAGGAACTGCCCGATCCGCCGCCCTCCGCCGCGCTGATCCTGGGCAAACAGCAGCCCTCGCAGGGCGCGCAGCTCGCCTGGCGCGGGTCCAAGATCCGCGAATTCGACCTGAATCCGGGCAGCGGCGCGGTGGCCGGAAGCAAGACCATCCAATTGGAAATCCGAGAATGAAACTGAGCCTGATGCTGATCGGCGGGCTGGCGTGGGCGGCCTCCACCCAGACCTGGGAGCTTGCTTCCTACTCCGACTTTCTCCGCGGCCGCATGAAGGGCGTGGCGGTTTCGCGCGACGGACGGCTGACCCTCGCGCCCAAGGTCTCCGTGCTGTTCGCCTCCGACGAGCCTCAGGTGTGGAGCGTGGCGCGCGGCGGCGACGGATCCCTGTACCTCGGCACCGGACATCGCGGACGCCTGTATAAGATCGACCCGGCGGGCAAGGCCTCGGTGCTGTGGACCTCTACCCAGCCCGAGATTTTCGCGGTCGCCGTGCAAGGCAATGCGGTGTTCGCCGCAACCGCGCCCGACAGCAAGATCTACCGGATCGAGAACGGCAAAGCGGAGCTGTACTTCGATCCGCAGTCGAAATACGTTTGGGCGCTGGCGTTCGGCCCGGACAACGCTTTGTATGTCGCGGCCGGCGATCCCGCGAAGATCCATCGCGTCACGGCGGCGGGGCAGGGCGAGGTCTACTACGACACGCAGCAGTCGCACGTGACCGCGCTGGCGTTCGACGGGCAGGGGCGGCTGCTGGCCGGCACCGAACCCAACGGCATTCTGTACCGGATCACCGCGAAGGACAAGGCCTTCGTGCTGTATGACGCGAACCTGCCGGAGATCCGGGCCATTGTTCCGGGTCCCGGCGGCGCGATCTATGCGGCGGCGATGGGCGGTTCGGTGTCCAAGCGCGCCGGCGCCGCGACCGCCGCCGCCGCCACCTTCAGCACTACGACGGTATCCACTCCGGGAACCTCGATTACCGTGACCGACGCCCAGGCGGGCGTGACGGGAACACCGAAGCCGGAGGCGGCCAAACCGGCGGCGGTCGCTCCGGCGCCTGTGGTGACGAGCTCGTTCGAAGTCGCCGGCGTGGAGAAGTCCGCCATCTACCGCATCCAGCCCGATAACACCGTGGAAACGCTGTGGACCTCCAAGGAAGAGAACGCCTACGACCTGCTGGCCTCGGGCGGCGTCCTGTCGTTCGCGACCGATGTGCAAGGCCGCGTGTACCGGCTGGGTGCGGATCGCAAAACGACGCTGGTGGCCGAGACCGAGGAAGGCGAGGTGATCCGGCTGCTCGAAACCAGCGAGGGTCTGACCGCCGCGACTTCGAATCTCGGTCGCGTGCTGCGCATTGGTCCGGCGGAGGCTGAGATCGGCACGTTCACGTCGCCCGTGCATGACGCCAATAACATCGCGCGCTGGGGCGCTCTGGATCTACGCGGGACCGGCGCCGTGCGGTTGCAAACGCGCAGCGGCAATTCCGCGCGGCCGGACGCCACCTGGAGCGAGTGGACGGACCTGAAGGACGGGCGCGTCGCCAGTCCCAATGCTCGGTTCCTGCAGTGGCAGGCGGAACTCCGCGGCGGCTCCGAAGTCAGCGGCGTGACGCTGTCCTACCTGCCGCAGAACACGCCGCCGGTGGCCCGCGCGGTCACGGTGACCTCGGCGGCGGCGGCCGCGGCGGCCAAGCCGGCCACCCCCGCGTCCAGCACGGCCGCCTACACCATCACGGTCACCGATACCGGCGAGGCGTCCACTCCGGCGGGCGCTTCGCAGCAGACGGTCACGCGATCCGGCTCTTCACAACTGCAGATCACCTGGCAAGCCGACGACCCCGATGGCGACAAGCTCAGCTACACGCTCGCGGTGCGCGGCGAAGGCGAGAAGGAATGGAAGACGCTGAAAACGGCGATCGCGGAGAACACGGTCAGCTTGGACGCGGATTCGCTCGCGGACGGCCGCTACTGGTTCCGCGTCGTGGCGTCCGACGCTCCGGCGAACCCGGCGGCGCAGGCTCGCGAATCGGAGGTGATCAGCGCGCCGGTGGTGATCGACAACACGCCGCCGGTGGTGACCGCGACCATTACCGGCGCGGACATCAGCGTGTCGGCCGCGGATGCCGCCAGCCCTCTGCGCAAGGCCGAATACGCCGTGGACGCCGGCGCGTGGGTGCTGCTGGAAGCCGAGGATGGCGTGGTCGACCAGTTGAAGGAAACGTTTCTGGTGAAGTCGCCAGCCGCGGCGGGGGAGCACGTGGTGGTCATCCGCGTGACCGATGCGGCGGGGAATAGCGGGCTGGCGAAAGTGGTTCTGCGTTAAGCAGAGTCCGTCTTAAGCCGAGCCCTTCGTCCCTCAACACGATTCCTAACCCATACCCCGCCGTAGCCAGAGACAGTGTTACCTTATGGGTAACGAAAGGATGGGCACCGCAGGCTACCAATAAGGTAAGCGGATGGAGCTTTCGATCAGCGATAAACGGCTGCGGAAGGTGGCGCATGATCCGGCTGCCTGCCAACGGGAGTACGGAGTGAATATGTCCAGAAAAATCGCCTTGCGCCTCGCGGCCCTGCGCGCCGCAGACTCGTTGGCGGATTTCTGGCCGCCGAAATCAGGGCCGGAGCGCTGCCATGAGCTCAGAGGAGAGCGGAGGGGCACGTTCTCGGTGGATCTGAACCAACCATACCGGTTGCTCTTTCGAGCCGACGAGCCACCGGCCGAAGACGTGCTCGACGAACAACAGCGATGGAGGGCAATCACGTCGATTGACATAACCGGTATCGAGGACACCCATGGTTAGGCAGACTAGTTTCGAATCGATAGCCGCGTTGCATCCTGGCGAAATCGTAGAAGAGTATCTTGAGTTCCTCGAATGGTCGCAGCGGGATCTGGCGCGACGCACCGGCCTCACGACCAAGACCATCAGCGAGATCTGTAATGGCAAAGCTCCCATTACACCGGCAACAGCCTTGGCCTTTGAGAAAGTTCTCCAGCGGCCGGCACACTTCTGGCTAAACCTGCAGCGCCAGTTTGACGAGATCCAAGCGCGCGATCGAGCGCAAGAAAGGGCCGCCGGGTGGAGCGATTGGGTGCGGCAGTTCCCGCTCCGGGAAATGCGCAAGCTCGGGTTCTCCCTTCCGCCCGGAAGGTCCGATGCCGACGTCCTGCTTGGCTTCTTCGGAGTGACGTCCCCGGAGATTTGGGCGTCCGTCTGGCAAGCATCGGCAGTCCAATTCCGGCAAACGCGCACATCCAAGGCTCGAGACGAGGCCATCGCGGCTTGGGTCCGGGAAGCGGAGATTGGCGCCCGCGGACTCAATCTCGCGGAGTTTGATGCAGCGGAAGTATGTGGAGCGACCGGCATGATCCGGCAACTCACCAAACTGCCAGTCGGCGAGGTCTTGGCCGAATTGCAGGAGACGTGCGCCAGCGTCGGCATCGCGGTCGTCATGGTCCCGGGATTGCGTGGAACCGCCATCAGCGGCTGCGCGCGATGGCTTACCGGCAAGCGGGCCCTGATCGGACTTACAACCCGGTACAAGACAGATGCTCAGTTTTGGTTCACGTTTTTCCATGAACTGGGGCACCTCCTGCTGCACCGCGGAGCTTTCGTGGTGGATAACGTGGAGGATGTGTTGCACGGTGCGGTCGATCCGGAGATGCGGCAACTGGAGGTCGAAGCCAACCAGCTTTCCGCCGATACTCTGATCCCGCCCGCGCCGCTTGGACGATTCATTCGAGCCGGCGTCTTCACAGACACTGCCATTTGCCAGTTTTCCGAGACAGTGGGAGTCGGTAGAGGTATCGTGGTGGAACGCTTGCGACTCGAAGGGGTTCTCGTCACTCAGAAGGGGAACAGACCCAGGCGGAAACTCGGTTAGGCAACTGTCAGCGGGTTCGCCCGCTGCTGAGGCGTCACTTCCGAAGGTGAAACCATCGCGGCCCGAGGATGAACGCCTACCCAGCTAGTACTTTTCCGATATCTCTGGTAACCCAACCGACACCGTTCACTGCTATCCTGCGTCCCGAGCCCCATTCCTGAGGAGGAACCTGCTTGCGCTTTCGAACTCCTGCCCTGATCGCACTCTTACTCGTCGGCGCCGGCCTTTGGCGCACCGGCCCCACGGTTCGCGCCGACGGTCTATATCAGGCGCTGCCCTTCACTCAGGACTGGTCCAACGCGAGCCTGATCACTACCACCGATTCGTGGACCGGCGTGCCGGGGATCATCGGCTGCCGGGGCGACGGCCTCACCAGCGCAACCGCCGTGGATCCCCAGACGGTGCTTGCGGCGGACGACCCCTGCGTGCAGGACGTGAACGCGAACAACACCAGCGTGGCCTTCGCCACGGGAGGCGTCACCGAGTTCGCGATCGCCAATCCGGTGGTGGCTCTGCAAGGTTCCGGCACCGCGCGCGCTCCATACCTGCTGATCCACGTCAACACCCTGGGCAAGTCGAGTATCCGGGTCAGCTACAACCTGCGCGATATCGACAGCACCACGGACAATTCCGTGCAGCCGGTGGCGCTGCAATATCGCGTGGGCGCAAGCGGCAACTTCATCAACATTCCCGCAGGGTTTGTGGCCGACGCGTCTACCGGCCCCAGCCTGGCGACGCTAGTGACTCCCATCAGCGTGATGCTGCCGGCGGCGGCGGAGAATCAGGCGCAAGTCCAGATCCGCATCATCACCACCGACGCACCGGGCAGCGACGAATGGATCGGCATTGACGACATTCAGATCGCGGAGACGTTCTCGCCTTCGGGTTCCGGTCTCGCCACTCCGTCCACGGTGGAGCAAGGGCTCTCTTCGTTGCTGACGGTGGCCGTGACGCCTGGAACCAATCCGGTGAGCACCGGGTTGGGCGTCACCGCCAACCTGACCGCCATCGGGGGCGCCGCATCGCAGCCGTTCTTCGACAACGGTACGAATGGCGACGTCACCGCCGGTGACAACGTGTTTTCCTTCGCCGCCACTGTGCCGGCCGCGACTTCGCCGGGCGCGAAACTGCTGCCGGCGGTGATCACGGACGCTCAGGGCCGGACGGGCTCGGCGAATATCGGGCTGACCGTTACGGCCGCGCCCTTAACGCTGTCCATTCCCGCGATTCAGGGTCCGGGGACCACCTCGCCTTATCTCGGCCAGGCGGCGCGCACCACCGGAATCGTCACGGCGCGCCTTGGCGACGGCTTTTTCGCGCAGGGTGCGAGCGATGGCGATCCGCTGACTTCGGAAGGCATCTTCGTGTTCACGGCCGGGGCTCCGCCGGCCGTGGCGGCGGTGGGAAATTCGGTGCAGGTTACGGGTACGGTAGCGGAGTTCCGGCGCAATGATTTCCCGAACAGACCCTCGCTGACGGAGCTGGTGTCGCCCGCAGTCACCCTGCTCTCGACCGGCAATCCCCTGCCGGCGGCTCGCGAACTGACCGCGGCGGATCTCACGCCCGCGGGCGGCATCGGGCAACTGGAACGCTTCGAGGGCATGCGGGTGTCGTTTGCCGGCCTGACGGCGATCTCACCCACCGGCGGCTCGGTAAACGAGACCGACGCCTCGGGCGGCAACAACGGCCGGTTCTTCGCGGTGATCACCGGAACGCCGCGGCCGTTCCGCGAGCCCGGCATCGAGATCGGCGATCCGGATCCAGCGGTGCCGTTTCCCGGAATCTCGCGCTTCGACGGGAACCCGGAACGCCTGCTGGTGGACTCCGCGGCTCAATCGGGGGTAGCGGCCATCGTAACCAGCGGCGCGCAGATGACGAACGTGAGCGGGATTCTGCACTATGATTTCGGCGAGTATCGCGTGGTTCCCGACGCGCCCCTCAGTCCCACCGGCAACATTGCCGCAGTGCCGGTTCCGGCGGCGCAGCCCGGCGAACTGAAGATCGCCAGCTTCAATCTGCAGCGTTTCTATGATTCGGTGAATAACGCCGGCGTTTCTGATGCGGTGCCGACCCCCGCGGCCGTGGCTCGGCGGCTGCGCAAGGCGTCGCTCGCCGTGCGCAACATCCTGGGCTCGCCCGATGTGCTGGCGGTGATGGAGATGGAGAATCTGGCGGTGCTGCAGGCGCTCGCGGCCCGGATCAACTCGGACGCCGCGGCGGCGGGTCTGCCCAATCCCGGTTATCAGGCTTGCCTGGAGGAGGGCAACGATGTCGGCGGCATCGATGTCGGCTTCCTTTACTCCACGCGCGTCACGGTTACCGAGTGCGCTCAGTTCGGAAAGGACGCCACCTACATCGATCCCAACACCGGGCTGCCCGCGATCCTGAATGACCGTCCCCCGCTGGCCCTGCGGGGGCAGGCCGCGACGCCGGGCTCGGATACTCCCTATTCGTTCACCGTGGTGGCGAACCATCTGCGCTCGCTGAACGATATCGACGATCCTGCCAGCGGGAATCGGGTGCGCACCAAGCGGCTGGCGCAGGCGAACTTCGCGGCTGCGCTGCTGCAGGACCTGCAGAACGCGAACACGATTTCGGTGGGCGACTACAATGCGTTCCAGTTCAACGACGGCTACGTGGACGTGATGGGTTCCATCACCGGGAATCCGGCGCCTCCGGGCACTGCATTCCTGACGGGTGCTGACTTCGTGAATCCGAACTATACGAACCTGACGAACTCGGTGTCGCCCGCGAACGGCTATTCGTTCGTGTTCGCCGGAAGCGCCCAAACGCTGGATCATGTGCTGGTGAATCAGCGCGTGCTGCCGCGCGTGTCGCGTTACGGCGTGGCGCGGTTGAACGCGGACTTCCCGGAGACCTACCGCTCCGATGAGAACCGCCCGGAGCGGATCTCCGATCACGACGTGCCGGTCGTGTTTCTCCGCCTTCCGGTGGAGATCACCAGCAGCGTGGCGATCACTTCGTCGCCGGTGAACTACAACCCGGGCCAGCAGTACTACATGGCGAATTTGCAGGTAAAGAACGCAAGCACGGCTCCGCTTCCGAACCCGTTCTATGTGGTTTTGGAAGGGCTGGCTCCTTCGGTGATCCTGCAGAACGCGACGGGGATGACGGCGGAGGGGTTGCCGTACATCACCGTGGATCGCAACCTGCGTCCGAACGCGACGGAGGTGGTGCAACTGCGGTTCGCCGCGCCGGCGGGGACGGAGATCACGTTCACGGCGCGGGTGTACCGCTCGCTGTAAGCGCGGGCGGAGGTTTAGAAAAGGACCTTCAGCCCGAACTGGATCTGTCTGCCCGGATCGGCCGATGAGATTACGCCCGCGGTGGGCTGGTCCACCGCCGTGGCGGGATCTCCGAAGTTCGCGCGATTCGGCAGGTTGAAGAATTCGCTTCGGAACTGGAGACGGGCCCGATCTCCGGGTAGCGCGAACTCCTTTCCCAACGAAGCGTCCACCAGAACCCTGCCGGGCCCGATCAAGATATTCCGGCCCGAGTTTCCGAACCGAAACTCGTTCGCCCGCACGGGCCGGAACGCGCCGACATCAAACCAGCGCGAGACTGAGGGCGAGTCCAGGTGGCCATCCCTCAGCCGGTCAGGGCGTGTGGGCTCACCCGCCTGTACGACGCCCGTTTGCGTGGCCGAGAACGGGCGTCCGGAATACAAGTGAGCAATCGCCGCCACCTGCCAACCTCCGAGCAACGCGTTCCAGAACGCATTCCAATTGGAGCCGAAGCGCCTTCCGCGTCCAGCGGGCAGGTCGTAGACCAGGTCGCTGCTCCATGCGGTTGTTCGGTGAAAGTCGGCGAGACCGCGTTCGGCGCGGAGATTCCTCGCATCCTGAGGCTGGCGCGCCGCCGAGCCAAAAGAGACGTCGTCGATTGCGCGAGACCAGGTGAAGGACGAACGGAATGCCAAGCCCGATGCCATTCGACGCCGGATGGAGGCCTGAAGTGCGTTGTACTGCGAAGAGCCCGAAGGCGTGAACACGATCACCCGGGATAAGCCGGGAAACGGGCTGCGGTTTCCGGTGGCAGCGCGGATAGTCTGGTTCACGTTGATCGCCGCCGACAGGTTCGATCCGCGTGAGCCCACGTATGCAGCCTCTACTCCGAGGTCGGGCGTCAATTCGTGCGCGAAGGTCAGGTTCCAGTTCTGAGTGAATGGACTCCGATTTTCGTAGGCGACACCGTTGGGGCTGAGGGCGGCCGGATTCGTGCCGGCAGCGCCCGCGAACGGGCTCGCGAGCCGGAGGCGCGCCGCCGGCGTGGAAACCAGCAGCTCCAGCCGCGTAAACGGGAAGGCTGTAGCTCCGAGCGCCTGGTACGTTTGGAATTGAGCATCCATTCCGTAGAAGACGCCATAGCCCGCGCGCAGCACGGAACGACCTGCGCGGTCCAGCCGCCAGGCGATTCCCAGCCGCGGCGAAACGTCGTTGGTGTCGGAGCGCAGGAGGCTGCGCGGGTATCCGGGCTCGCCTGGACGAATCGATCGCCCCAGCTCCGGCAGGAAATTGGCCCAACGATCGAACTTCTCCACCGGAGGCGGATTCAGATCGTAGCGAACGCCCAGATTCAAGGTGACGGACGGGAGAATGCGGAAATCATCCTGAATGAACACAGCCATGCTGTTGCTTCGCAAGTACGATTTGTTCGAGCCCACCTGGCGCTGCGCCTGCTGCGGATAGCCCAGCAGGAAGTCGCTGAAGGGGCTTCCGCTGCCTGCGTTCGCGAAGCCCAGTTGACCCATGGAGAAGGCGCCGAAGAGCTCGGAATATTGAGAGCGCGTGAAAACTCCACCGAACTTGAATGTATGGCGGCCCCGCATCCACGAAAGGGTGTTGCTGGCCGAGTAGATGTTGTCGGTCCACTGTCCGGGAAGCGCTGGGATATCGCCGAAGGGCGTGTAGCCGGCTATGGTGATGTTGGTGAGTCCGGACCCTTGCGCAACCCCGGCAATCCCTACTTCCGCGGCCGTGTTCCGGCCCGCGTTCACGGAAACCTCATCGAAGACGCTGCGGTTGAACCCGGCGCGCGCCTCATTGAGAATCGACGAACCAACGGAGGAGGTCCATACGATTCCCCAGCTCTGATTGCGGGCTTCGGAAGCACTTCCGAATCCGGGCAGGTTGGTCCCGCGGAACGGATTTTCGGAAAACCGCCAATCCACCACCCCGCGCAAGGAAATCTGGCTGCCTTCGCGCAGCCGGTGATCGGCGCGAGCCGTCACCACGTCGATGTCCGCGGGGATGGTCGCTGAGGTTGCATAGTTGAAGGTGCCGAGGCGGTTCGGCAGAGGCACGAACTCGAGCAGCCGACGCGCCACGGGATCGACTCGGTCGCTCGGGATCGTGTTGCCCGCGAAGACCATACCGGTTGCGGGATCGCGCACCGGAACCGTAAATCTCCCTTCCCGCTCCGCGGATGAGGGAACGCGGGAAAGCCGCGTCTCCGCCGCGCGGCTCCGCAGGCCTTCATAGCTCAACAGCAGGAAAGAGCGGTTTCGGCGAAGCGGCCCGCTCAGCATGGCCCCGAACTGATTTCGTTTTAGTTTGGGAACCTCGGCGTCGAAAAATCCCCGTGCGTCCAGCTTATCGTTGCGCAGATATTCGAACAAGGAGCCATGAAGATCGTTGGCCCCTGTCCGGAGCGCCACCGAGATCAGCCCCGGCGTGGCGCCGCTCTCCGCTTCATAAGCGTTGGTGAGAATCCGGAACTCCTGCACGGCTTCGAGCGATGGCGCGACGGCTTGCTCATGTCCGCGCCGCCGCATATTGCTTACGCCGTCCAGCAGGTAGCCCACGTGGTCGGCCCGCGCGCCATTGATGTTATGCGGATTCTGTCCGGCAGCAGACGGCAACACGCCGGGCGCGAGCAGCGCGAGGGCCAGATAATTCCGCCCATTCAGAGGGATGGCCTGGATCTCACGTTCCGTGATCGTCTGCGCGCGCGAGCCGGAATCCGAATCGATGATTCCCGCCGAGGCGCTCACCGTAACCGCCCCGGATAACTCTCCCAGCGTGAGCGGCAGGTCCAGCCGAACAGTCTGGGCAACCTCCAGCACCACACCCTCGCGCACCAGTTCGCGGAACTTCGGCGCACTCACCCGCACATCGTAATTCCCCGGGGGCAGGCCGTGCGCCTGAAAGCTTCCGTCGGATCTCGCGGTGGTAGTCCAACGCAAGTTTGTACGTTTTTGCACGATCGTGATGACCGCGGAAGGAACGGACCGGCCGGATGGATCAGTTACGCTTCCTACCAGATTCGCGCTATAAGCCTGGCCAAATGTACAAGGGATCACAAACACCGAACCCACAACAGCGCTGATCAGGAATACTTGGTGTATGCTGCACCTAAGTAACGTCTGGGAGCTTCTCACTTTCTACATACTATGCCGTTAGGCAAGCGGCTTGAACAAGGAAATTCGTGGATCCGGTACCCGATGGGTGTATTTATCACACTTGTCTTCCTGGGTGCGGCTCGCGTGGTGTTCTCCTTTATCTCCTTCAACCCCATCGTCTTCGTCATGGCTGCGGTAATCGCCGCTTCCTGGCTATACGGGCGCGGGCCGGGAGTGGTCAGCGCCGTCATTTCCGCCCTGCTGGCCAGACCCTTGTTCTTTCCGAACGCCGCCTTTCGCTTCGACTGGTCGGATCTGTTCCGGGTCGCGATGTTCATCGGCCTTTCGGCGGTGATCTCCTTTCTGGTGGGGTCCCGCCGCAGAGCGGAAGCCGCGATGAAGAAGGTGAATGACGAACTGGAACGAAGAGTGTCGGAACGCACCGCCGAGTTGAACGAAGCCAATCGCGAGCTGAGGCTTGCGAACCGGGAACTGGAGAAGACCAATCAAGCCTTGCGTCGCGCCAACAGCGATCTGGAACAGTTTGCTTACTCGGCGAGCCATGATCTGCAGGAGCCGCTGAGGAACGTGGCTGTGTATTCGCAACTCCTTACCCGCCGGTATGCCGCCGCCCTGGACGAGCAAGGGCTCGAATTTCTCGGGGTCGTCAATACGGGAGCCCGCCGCATGGAAACGCTGGTGCGGGACCTGCTCTCCTATACCCAGGCGGGCCGGCGGGAGGAGCGCGGAGCCATCGAGGCAATCGACGCTGACGAGGTCTTGAATCGCGTTCTGCAGGACCTCGGGCCGGCCGTCGAGGAAGCGGGAGCGATAGTGGTGAATCACGGCCTGCCGCGAGTACGCGTCGAGGAGGTCCACTTTCGACAGTTGATGCAGAATCTGGTGGGCAACGCCGTCAAGTATCGCGGTGAACGGCCCCCGAGGATCGAAGTATCCGCGGCTCGCCTGGGTGAGCAATGGCAGTTCACGGTGAAGGACAACGGGATCGGCATCGAGGCTCAGCACTTGCACAAGGTGTTCGGTATCTTCAAGCGGCTTCACGGACAAAGCCAATACCCCGGTACTGGGATGGGCCTCGCAATTTGTCAGCGGCTGGTGGAGAACTACGACGGCCGGATCTGGGTGGAATCAGAGCCGGGAACCGGTTCGACGTTTCACTTCACCATCCCAGTCGAGGGCGCCGACATCGGCGGCGATGCCGGCGAAAGCTCTGTCCGGACGCAGGCAGCGCGTTAGCGGGATCGCCGCCGGACAATAGCCCTCGCGTTCCGCCATCCGGACTGCGTGGGATAATGAAGCAAGTGTCCAAAGCCAGAGAACTGGAGCACCGGCTGGAGCGGCTAACCTCGGAACTCCATCTTCTGCAGAGAATCAGCCGCCTGATGGTTCGCGAGGTTACGCTGGCGGATGCGATCCGCGGTATTCTCACCGGGGTTAGCGAATTGCTTTCCGCCGATTCCTGCCTGCTGTACCTGATGGACGAAAACGAGCTGGTGCTGTGCGCGGCCAGCCATTCCAGCCGCGGCGTGGGCACGGTGCGGCTGAAGATGTCCGAGGGTCTGACGGGATGGGTGGCTCGCGAGCGGCGGCTGCTGTCGATCTCGCGAGAGGCGTATCGCGACCCGCGCTTCAAGGCGTTCAGCGATCTGCCGGAGGACACCTACGAGGCGTTCCTTTCCGCGCCGGTGGTGGCGCGCAACCGGCTGGTGGGCGTATTGAACGTCCAGCACCGGCAGGCGCACGCGCATTCCGGCGAAGAGATGGAACTGCTGACCACCATCGGAGAACAGATCGGATGTTTGCTTCTGCTCTCACAAGTGGAGCCCAACTCGGTGCCGCGCATTCATCACGCGGAACTGGTGCTGGGCGGATCCGCGTCCCGCACCGAATGAGACTGGCGTTTGCACTGGCGTGTGCGATGCTCGCGCCGGCGGCCGAGGAAACAGGCCGCTGGCAGATGCGCTATTTCCACGACGAAGACAAGACGTCGCTGACGTTGAACGATATCGAGTTCGCGTCGCCGCGGCGCGGCGTGGCGGTGGGCTTCGAGCGCGACCGCGACGATGACGACGTCCGGCCGATGTCGCTGGTGACCAGCGACGGGGGCGAAACCTGGACGCGCGTTCCGCTGAAAGAAGCGGGTGTCGCGCTGTTCTTCCTGAATGAATCGCTCGGCTGGATGGCCACGGATCGCGGTATTTGGGTTACCGAAGAAGCGGGGCGGAGCTGGCGCAAGCTGAAGGGGCTGAAGGGCGTTCGCGATTTGTATTTCGCGGATGCGCAGCGCGGCTGGGCCGTGGGCACTCCGAAGGCAGTTTGGGAGACGGCCGACGGTGGGAAGAACTGGAAGGCGGTCCCTGCCGCGAAAGAACCCGCCGCGCGCGAGGAGTATTCGAGCTACGAGATGATCGGCTTCGCCGACGGCCAGCGCGGTGCGATCCTGGGCGGGTTCACGGCGCCCAGCCGGAGGCTGGCGCCCACCTGGGCGGATCCGGCCGAGGTGCGGCGGGAGCGGCCGTCGCTGGCAATCATGCTGGACACCGTGGATGGCGGGAAGACGTGGAAGGGGTCGACGGCGCCGCTGCTGGGTCGGATCGTGTCTGCGCGCTATGGTCCGGGCGGTCTGCGGCTGCTGGCGCTGCGTTTTGTGGACGCGTTCGACTGGCCGTCGGAGGTGTACCTGGGGCTGAAAGGCGGGAAGCTGGATCGCGTGTACCGGGAGAAGAACCGGGCGATCACGGATTCGCTGATTCCGTCCGCGGATCGGGCGTTTCTGGCGGGTTATGAAGTTCCGGGCCGGTTGTCGAGCGCGCCGATTCCGGGGAAGGTGCGGATTGTGGAATCGCGGGATTTCCGTAACTGGCGGGAGATGCCGGTGGATTACCGGGCAGTGGCGAATCGCGTGATTCTGACGGGGAATGAGGGGAACGGGTACTGGGCGGCGACGAGTACGGGGATGATTCTGAAGCTGGTGCAGTAACGGGGGACTTGCCGGGGCTTTTCGGTCACCTATCGCACTCGCAATCGACGCAGCAGGTAATCCACTTTCTCGAACGCGTCACGCTGAATACGTGCCCGCTCCTCCTCATCTTGTACGTCGTCGAAGTCGGCCACAAACCTTGGGCCGATGTGTTCAACGGATGCGAACTTATCGGAGAGTTTGCGCAGGCCCTCCTGCACCAGCGCGCGGGCGAGGTGTGGACGAAGTTCCGCCGCCAGGGCGTCGAGCCCGCCAGGATGATTTGTCAGGGCAAAGTAGATGTCCCAGGCATCCTTTTCCTTCAGCCGGTCGTGCAGCGCCATTCCTTTCATCACCAGAAAGGCGACGACGGACGCCACCCGGACCTCGACTTCATCTTTTCCGCCCGCTGGAAGTTCCCCTGTAATGCGGGTTTCCACGTATAGCTCGAACGCCAGGTCGCAACCTCGCGCCTTGCGGGCGCGGCCTTCCTGCACGGTTTGCGTCCGGTGCTTCGCACCGGTTCCTTCGTACTCACCGGCCAGGAAGTCCACCTGGACCCTAACCGGGTTGCCCTTCACAATGATGTAGCGGTGGAAGATGAATGGCTGTCGCAGGTCGGCTTCGTAGCCACGCTTCAGCATGAGTGTTTGAATCGACGCATAGCCTGCGGTTTTCAGCTTTTTGTGGTTCAGCGCGAGATCAACATCGATGCTTCCTACATGGCGCATGGGCTGCTGCGGGAGTAGCAACTGTGGAACCCAGCCGCCGACAACCACGATGTCTTCCCGGTACACGCCGAGCAAACGCCCGAGTTCGAGAAGCACGGACTTCGCTGCCTGAACCTGGTCCGCGGAATAGTCTCGGAACGTTACCGCCACAGGGGTTCGATGACCTCTTTCAGGATCGCGTTCGCCGCCTCCTCACCTCGCCCCTTGGTCTGCGACAGATCGAGATAGAGTTGAACCGGCGAGACGACTGGAACCCCGCCGAATCTGCTTGTTGCGTAGAAGACCCCATCGTCGTATGGCTCAATCAGGGTGATGTTCGCGCCAGTGGCGACGGCCTTCAACCCCGCGGTGCCGGTTATCGCCGCGATGTCTCCGCTGACGTACGCCGTGACTCGCTGGTAACGTACGGCGGGAGCCAGGCGGGCTGCTCCCGCTAGTCCTGTTAATGCCACACCCGGCTGCGAAACAATAATGGCTTCCATCTCCGGGATGGGCTTAAGGCAGTAGAAATCATTCGCGCGGTTTCGCGAGGCTCGATAGTTCGCGGCCCATTCGGTCAGTAGGGGAGCCACCGCCGCGTCGAACGAACGAAGCCGGAATCCGTCCGGTTGGGACTCGACCAATTCCCGATCAAGCAGCAAACTCTTGACGTTGGCCACCTGTCCAATGCTGACTTCCGCTTCTTTAGCGAGAACCTGCATACGCCAGTTCCGTAGGCCTGCGTTTAACAACACGCGCAGAACTCGCTCCGCTTTTGGCGAGTAGAGCGACCGGAGATCCCGTTTCCGGCTGGGCGGATTCGGAACACCCTCCTTTCGAATGAAGATGCGGTCGAAGGCCAATCGGCAATTCCCGGCGAGGTCCAGGTATCCGACGTTGTACTGGTCACAGATTGCCGCCGCCGCTGGAGAGATGTATGGCGCCATGAAGACTGGATAATCGCGCTGGTTCGAGCGCGCATAATCGAGGAGGTTCAGGCAAGCCTCTCGGGCAATCCGGGGCTGGCCGCTGAGTTTGACAGCGCACACTAGCCTCCGGTTGATGTCTCGAGATCGAACGGCGAGCGTGAAATCGATCCTGTCGCTTTTAGAAGATTGGCAGCTTAGAGTTGCCTGCGCGAGGAAGGGCACTTCCCGCAAGGTCTCAACGAGACGCTCGGCTGGGACGGGCTCGACAGGGAGTTTCAGCAGATCGGCTCTCTTCAGCAAACGTTGAAAACAATTATTGCAGTGAAAAGTGGTTTCTGTCAACGAATGACAGTGGCCGCTGGAATAGTGCTCCCACGGTACATTTACGTTGTGAAGCTGTCGCGCGAGTAAGTAAACGTGACCTCGTCGGTTTCGTCCGGCTCCTGGGCGCCGGTGCGCGAATAGAGCCGCGTGGCGGCGGTGTTCGACCGGTTGGTGTGCACCCACATCTTGGCTACGTCGTGCCGGCGGCAGAGGGACTTGAGTTCCGCGATCATCTTCGTGCCGACGCCGCGGCCGCGGTGCGATTGGGCGACGGAGATCTCGTAAAACAGCATCATTCCGCGGCTGCCGTCAATGCGGTCCAGGAGATAAGCGATCAGATAACCGACGGGAACGCCGGCATCGCTGGCGGCGATGAGGATGTTGGCCGGGCGGGACAGGAAGTCGCGGAGGTGATCCTCGGAGGCGGGCGACTTGAGCGCGCGGATCGTTTCCAAGGCGAAGAGTTGGTCGGCAGGCGCGAGACGTTTCACTTCCATCGATGTACACAGATGATAAGACACACTTCGGCCCGGGAAGGTGGGCTCCGGCGGATCGCCGAAGCCCTTTCGGTTTCCGGTTCAGAAATTTGTTGCGGGATCGATCCCGGCTTAAGAAGCAGGCTGGCCAGCCCGTCGCGCTTC
>CAYOQB010000096.1:0-20902 GCA_964406035.1 uncultured Solibacteraceae bacterium
GCATTCGGCTGTTAACCGAAGGGTTGTAGGTTCGAATCCTACCTGAGGAGCCAAATCTTTCTTCAGCTTCATCCCCCTGCCTGTTCGTTAACCTCTCACCGTCCCTAACCCCGCAACTGGCTGTGATTTCGCCACTTCCGCGTCTCTCCGTCTAGGGGCGAGTCCTGCCCGAGACGCGAGCCGTGCGCCCCGGCGGCGTTTGCCGGAGGCCGTTTCTCCCCGTCTCCGGACGGAAACCAGGATTTCGTTAGCGGCTCGCTGCAGATTGTCAGGACTCAGGTCGATCTTCCGGGACCCGTGCCGCACACCGGTTTCCGGTACGCCACTCTCCCGCGGTTCGATTCCGGTCACGTCGGTCAATCGGTTACGCTTGGCTCCGCGCCTTAAGCAGATGCCACGCATCTTTGTACGGCGCCATCTCAGATGCAGCAGCGTGCAGTGCCATGTTGGTGAGCTTTCTGACCCCTCCATCGCGCTTGGGCTTCTGATGCCAGTGCCGCAACCACCGTTTATAAATCGCATTGGCTTCGTCCGCTGGGACGACGAAGAAGGTAAGAAGCTTGGCAGGTCCGACAAGCTGACGCCAGCGTCAGGGTGGGGCGAGCCTGTCGGCGGCGCGTACTAAGCCTTCGCTTCCGTCCGCGGCGGCCGGGCCGCGTGCTAGCATCAAATCGCCGGAGGGGAATCCGTGGTCCGAGTGCTGTTGCTGATTGCCGTAATCGTTTCCTGCCATGCCGCTGACTGGCCACAGTGGCGAGGTCCGCAGCGCAATGGACATTCGCCGGAGACGGGCCTGCTGCAGAGCTGGCCGCGCACCGGTCCGCCGCAAGTGTTCAAGGTTCCAGGCGCGGGCGAGGGTTACTCCAGCCTGGCGGTAAGCCGCGGCAAGCTCATCACTCAAGGCCAGCGCCGTGACACCGAGTTCGTCGTGGCCTTCGATTCGCAAACCGGACGAAAGTTGTGGGAGACGCCCAACGGCAAGCCGTTCCGCGAGCGCCGCGGCCACGGCCCTCGTGGTACCCCCACCATCGACGGCGATCGCGTCTTCGCTCTCTCCGCCGATGGCAGCCTGCTTTGCCTTGACTTCCAGACGGGAAAGCCGGTCTGGAACGTCAACATCGTCCAGAAGTACGGCGGATCCGTCCCCACCTGGGGCATTTCCGAATCGCCCCTGGTCGACGGCGACCGGCTAATCGTCATGCCTGGCGGGCGCGGAGCGGCCGTTGTCGCCCTCGACAAACGCACCGGCAACCTGATCTGGAAGTCGCAAAGCGATTCCGTGGGATACTCCTCCGCGATCGCCGTCGATTCGCCCGACGGACGGCTGATCATCGCCTTTACCGGCGACGGCGTCCTGGGCCTGCTTGCTTCGAACGGGGAACTGCTGTGGCGCTACGACAAAGTCTCGAATTCCACGGCCAACATCGCCACGCCGATCCACTCCAACGGCTATATCTTCGTCTCCTCCGACTACGGCACGGGCTGCGCCCTGCTGAAGCTGCTACCCGGCCGCAAGATGCAGGAAGTCTATTTCAACCGCGACATGAAGAACCACTACAGCTCCGCGGTGCTGGTGGGCAACCATGTCTACGGATTCAACAGCAACATCCTCACCGCGATGGAGTTCGCCACCGGAAAAGTAGCTTGGCGAGACCGCTCCGTGGGCAAGGGCTCCGTGATCTACGCCGACGGCCACCTGGTGGTTCTGGGTGAAAACGGCATGCTGGCGCTGGTGGAGGCGAACCCGTCCGGGTACCGCGAGAAAAGCCGTTTCGACATTCAACGCGGCGATTGGCCCGCCTGGTCCCCGCCGGTGATCGCCGGCGGCAAGCTCTATCTCCGCGAGCAGGATTCGGTTTACTGCTGGAACTTGACGGCCAAGTGAAGAGTCCTTTCGCGAACCCGGATTTCCGGCGTTTGTGGGTCGGCCAGGTAGTTTCCGAGATGGGCTCGCGCATCACGCGCGAAGGCGTTCCGCTGACGGCTGCCCTGGTTCTGGGCGCGACCCCATTTCAGATGAGCCTGCTGACCGCGATCAGCGCCTCTGCCGTCTTCAGCGTCAGCCTTTTCGCGGGCGTCTGGGTGGACCGGCTGCGCCGCAAGCCGATTCTGATCGGAACGGACCTGGGGCGCGCGCTGCTGGTGGGCTCGATCCCCGCGGCCGCGATCGCCGGTGTGCTCACGCTGCTTCAGTTATACGTGGTCGCCGCGCTGGCCGGCGTGCTGACCGTGATCTTCCAGGTGGCTTACTACGCCTACGTTCCCTCGCTGGTCGAGCGAATCGAATTGCTCGAGGCCAACAGCAAGCTGGCGCTGACCAGTTCCATCGCGGAAGTGACGGGACCCGGCGTAACAGGGGTTTTGGTGCAGGCGCTGACCGCGCCCATCGCGATGCTCTTTGATGCGCTGTCGTTCCTGTGGTCGGCGGCGGCGATCGCGCGGATCGGGAGCAGGGAAGCGCCACTGGAACCCGCCGCGAATCCGCATGTCTGGCGGGAGATTCGCGAGGGTTTCGGCGCTCTTGCCGGCCAGAAGGCGCTGCTGGTGATCGCCGCTCGCGACGCCACGCTGTACTTCTGCTTCGGGACGCTGGCGGCGATGTATGTTCTGTTCGCGTTCCGTGAGGTCGGGCTGGGTCCGCTGGCCTTGGGCCTGACCATCGCCATGGGCGGGGCGGGCAACCTGATCGGGGCGCTGTGGGCGCCGCGCTTCGTGGCCTGGATGGGATTGGGAAAGGCGCTGGTGACAGCTTCTTTCGCCTATGGCTTGCTGGTCTTTTTCATCCCGTTCGCTCCCGCGGATGTGTATCGCGGCGCTGCCGCTCTTATGGTTTCGCAGCTATTTGGCGATATGGCTTTTGTTCTGTTCAATGTTCCCGAGATCAGCTATCGCCAGAGCGTGGTGCCGGATCAATTGCTGGGGCGCGTGAACGCTTCCATGTCGCTGCTGACGCAGGGAATGCTGCCCCTGGGCGCTCTGGCGGGCGGTTGGGCGGCGGCGCAATACGGCATCCGGACAGCTTTGCTGATCGCCTGCTGCGGCATTTTTGCCTCGGCTCTTTGGACCCTGCATCCCGCCGTGCGCAACCTGGGGCGACCATCCGGGCGAGCGACGATGCTGACCAACTGGAGTGGAGGTTAAACTGGAAGCATTCCAGGCGCCCGACAGATGACCGCGACCATTGAACGCGAGGACGACGGATTCGTGGCATTGTGCCCGGAGTTGGACATCGCAAGTCAGGGCGCGTCAATCGAAGAGGCGCGCGCCAACCTGGTGGAGGCACTTACGCTTTTCTTCGAAACCGCATCTGCTTCTGAGGTTTCTCGCCGGTCTCACAGCGAAGTGTTCGTAACCCAGGTCGAGGTGCCTGTTGGGTAGGCTTCGAGTTCTTTCGGGCTACGAGATTTGCAGGATCCTGGAACAGCATGGGTTCGTGTTGGTCCGCCAGCGCGGGAGCCATCGCATCATACAGAAACAAGCAGAAGGCACCACGATCACCGTTCCAGTTCCAGTTCCAGTACATGATTCGGTGAGGCGAGGAACGTTACTGAGCATCCTCCGGCAATCCGGTCTGGCAAGGGGCGTGTTCGAGGCCGCTGATTCGGAGAGTTCTACTAGGGGTCTCTGGACCCTGCACCCGTCCGTGCGGAACCTGGGGCGAAAATCAGTACCGATATCCTGATTTCTTTTTGGCCTTCCATGATATTCTGTCGGCACCGGGGGTCCGCCGTTCATGCCGTCTATTCGATTATCCGCGCTGATGCTCGCTTTCGCCGTTGGAGGGATATGTGAGGACAAATGGCTGGTGGCGCGAACCGACAATTTCGAGCTCTTCACCACTGAAGGTACTCGCCAGGCTAAGGAAGCAATTCAACACTTTGAGCGGGTGCGTGCATTCTTTGCCGCCTCGGTGAGCAGCAAACGCGACAACAGCCAGCCGATCCGCATCATCGCCTTCAACTCGGAAAAGGACTTTCGCCCGTACCGCCCCGGTGAATCGGCATTCGCCTATTACATCGGCGGTCCGGAGCGCGATTACATCGTCATGCAGCAGTTGGGGCGCGAAAGCTTCCCCGTCGCCGTGCATGAGTACACGCATCTTCTGGTGAAGCACTCCGGTTCCAAGATCCCCGCGTGGCTGAACGAAGGGCTCGCGGAACTGTACTCGTCGCTCCGCGCCGACGGCGAAAAGGTGATCGTCGGCGACCTGCTCGCCGGACGCTTTCATACCCTGCAGCAGGAGAAATGGATACCTCTGGACGCGCTGCTCGACGTCGATCACGGGTCCCCGTATTACAACGAGAAGAACAAAGTGGGCGTTTTCTACGCGCAGAGCTGGGCTCTGACCCACATGCTGAATCTGGACGCCGCATTTCGGCCCAAGCTGGGAGAGTTTCTGAACTCCATCGCCAAGGGCTACACGGCCGCGGCGTCTTTCGAGTCGGTGTACGGCAAGAGCACCGCTACCATCGCGCGGGATCTGCGGAAATACATGGACGGCAACCGGTTCTTCGCGGCCATTTTTCCCATCAAGCTGGAAACCAAGCTGGAGAATCCGGAGATCCGCCCGGCCGAGGCCACGGAAGTCGGCCTGGCGCTGGCGGAATTGCATACGCTGGGACGCCGCACCGAACTGGCTCGCGCGGCTTACTCCAGACTCGCCTCCCTGAACCCGCAAAGCACCGAAGTGGAGGAGGGGCTGGCGCGGCTGGAGCAATACGAACGCAACCTGGAAGCCGCCAAGCCCCACTTCCGGAAGGCCATCGAACTCGGCTCCAAGAACCCCCGCCTGCACCGTGATTTCGCCACCATGCTGCGCTTCATGAAAGCGCCCGACGACGAGGTGGAGGCGGCCATGCGCAAAGCCGTGATGTACGATCCAGCGTGGGTGGAAGGTTACGTCTACCTTTCCGGCGTCGCGCTGCGCAACCGCAATCATGAGGCGGCGCTCGCCTGGCTGGCGCGGGTTCGCAGCGTGAAACCGGAAACCGCTTACTACTTCTTCTCGAATCTGGCGCTGGCCAGCTACTACAAAGGCGAAAAGGAAGAAGCTCTAAAAGCCGCCACCCGTGCCGCCGAGCACGCCAAGGACGAATCGCAACAGCGCAACTCCCGCGAACTGATGAACTTCGTCTCCCAGGTGCGGTTGGAGCAACGGCCCGTGACGCCGCGCCCTGCAATCGCGGCCAATGAAGAGCAGCCCCGCATCGAGCGCCGGCCCCGCCAGGAGATGCCCGCGGAGGAGACGGTGGCGCCGCCCAAGGATAACCTCACGTACGCGGAAGGTACGCTCTCGCTGGTCGATTGCCGCCCCAGCGGCACGCGCCTGCACCTGCAAACCGGGAATCAAAAGCTGATCTTCGTCATCGAAAGTCCGGACACCGTCCGCCTCTCCAATGCCGGAGGCGAAACGCGCGAGTTCACCTGCGGCCCGCAGAACATCAAAGTAAAGCTCGGATACCGCCCGCGAACCGACGTCACCGGCGATATCCGGGCCATCGAATTCCGGTGAGTTACTCGTACCTCAGGGCGACCATGGGATCGATCCGCGTGGCGCGCCGCGCTGGCAGATAGCCCGCCAGCAGCGCGATCGCCGCCAATAGGATCGTGGCCCCCGCCAAAGTGACAGCATCGTGCTCGGAGATGCCGTACAACTGCGCCTTCACCAGCCGCGTCAGAAAATAGGACGCGGGCAGGGCCACCAGAATCCCCGCCGCCGCCAGCACGATTACTTCGCGCATCACCATCCGCAGCACCCGACCCTGTCCGGCGCCCAGCGCCATTCGCACCCCGATCTCGCGGGTGCGCCGGGCGACGCTATAGGCCATCACTCCATACAAACCGACCGCCGCGAGCAACGTTGCCAGCCCCCCCGCCGCGATCGACAAAGCCGCGATGATCCGTTCCACGAACAACGATTCACTGGCCTGAGCTTCCATCGTTTTCACCCGGAACACCGGCAGATTGGCGTCCGCGCGCTTCACCTCCTCGCGGATGGCGGCGGCCAATGATACCGGATCGGTCGACGTGCGGACGAAAAACGTCATCTCGCCCAAGGTATCGTCCTGCGAATAAGGCGTGAACACCTGCCGCGCGATCTCTTCCCGCACGTTGGCGTACTTCGTGTCGCCCACCACGCCCACGATCTCGTAATCAGGCTTGTACTCGCGTCCCAGGGAGAAGTGCCGCCCGATCGGATTCTGGTTTTTGAAGAAGTACTTGACGAAGCTTTCGTTCACGATCGCCACTTTCGGAGCGGTCAGCCCGTCCTGCGGCGTGAAGTCGCGGCCCAGCAGCAGCGGCGTCCGCATCGTCTCGAAGTACTTCGGACCCACGCTGTTGAATAGCGGATTGACGTCTTCCGACTCCTTGGCCTGATACCCCTCCACCGCGACTGTCGACATGTTCATGTCGTCGGCCAGCGGCGTAACCGAGCCCAGGCTTACCGACTGCACGCCAGGCATCGCAGCCAGGCGCTGCCGCAACTGTTCGTACAAAGCGATCGATTGCGGCGGCTTGTATCCGTTCAGCAGCGGATCCAGGGAAAACATCAGCACCCGGCTGGTGTCGAATCCCAGCGACAGGCTCCGCAGCGCGAACAGGCTGCGGGCGAAGAGTCCCGCGCCGATCAGCAGCAGCAGGGAGAGCGCCACCTGCGCCGCTACCAGCCCCTTGCGCAGCCTCGCCTGCCCGCCGGAACTGAGATTCGCCGCCTGATCCTTCAGCGTCGGCGCGATCTGCGGTCGGGTGGCCTGCAGCGCCGGAACCAGGCCGAAGATCAGCCCGGTGAGCAGGCTGAGGCAGAAGGCGAACGTCAGAACGCGCACATCCGGCGTTCCGCTGAGTCCGAACACGCGAGCCCCAGCCGGCATCGCTCCGATCAGCAGATCGACACACCAGTAGGAAATAAGAACGCCCGCCGTGCCGGCCGCCAGCGACAGGATTACGCTTTCCACCACCAGCTGGCGGATCAGCCGGGCGCGGCTCGCGCCCAGCGCCAGTCGAACGGCGATCTCCTTCTGCCGTGATGCCGCGCGCGCCAGCAGCAGGTTGGCGACGTTGGCACACGCGATCAGCAGCACCATGCCGACCATGGCCATCAACAGGGTCAACGGCCGCAGCACTTCCGCGCGCCGCTCCGTGCGCCCTTGTCCGCCTGGCTCTAGCGTGATTTTCTTGGCGGCATAACGGTCGCGGAAGCGCTGGGAAGGCGACTCGATCACCTTCAGATCGGCCTCGAAAACACCGCGCGCGAACGTATTCAGGCCCAACTCTGCCTGCTCCCGGCTCATCCCCGGCTTCACCCGGCCCATCAGGTTTAAGAACCAGGCGCGGCGGTTATCCATCTGGTCCCAGGTGGGCGTGATGATGTTCTTCATCGCCAGCGGAACGAAAAGGTCCGTGGGGCTGGAGATGTTTGTTCCTGGATATCCGGCGGGCGCGATCCCGAGCACGGTGAACGCCAGGCCATTCACCTTTACATCGCGATTGATAACGTCGGTTTTGCCGCCGAAGCGCCGCACCCAGAAGTCATAAGAAAGCACCGCCACCGGATGCCCGCCACGCACCCGATCGTCCGCGTCCGTCAGCAGCCGCCCCGCAACAGGCTCTAACCCCAGCGTTTGGAAATAGTTACCGGAAACCACCTCGGCCCGGGCCCGTTCCGTCTGCTGGCCGTCGGTGAAACTCACCGGCGCGCTAAGGAACGCTGTCAGGTCCTGCAACACCGGGTTGCCCTGCCGGAGCTCCCGGAACTGCGCATTGCTGAAGACGTTCGCGCCGAAAACCGACCCGCTGAACGGACCCGCGACCCGCAAGTACACCACCTCCCCCGGATTCCGGAGGGGCAGCAAACGCAGCAGCAGGTGATCGAACAGGGTGAAGATCGCCGTGTTGGCGCCAATACCGAGCGCGATGGAGAGAATCGCGACGGACGTAAACAGCGGGCTCTTGCGCAGGTTACGGAAGGAGAAGCGGATGTCGGCTAGCATTGTGCTACGTTTTGTGGCAGTTGCTGTTCCATCCGTAACCAATTGAAAATGCTGCGAATCACGTCCTGACGCTGTCCGCTTTTGGGATTTCGCGTCTGCCAGGAAGAAACTTTGATCCTATTTCCGCAGCTTTCGCGCGCTAATCAGTGTCGGAGGATTGCAGGAGGCCCGGCAAGGCCGCCCGCGACCCAAACTTTGAAGGAGGGCGGCAGCGTACCGCCCTCCGCATCCAAAGCCTACCGTCCCAGCCTCTGTTGCACGCTTCCCTGATTCGAGCTGTCGGCCAGCGCCAGCGCCTTTTCGTAGGTGTTGCGGGCTTCCGCCCCGTTGCCTCGCGCCCGCTGCAAATCACCGATTCTGAGGTAGTCATCGACAATGCCCCGCCGCAGGGCGATATTCCCCTCGGAAACCCGCACCAGGCGGTCCAGGTAATCGAGAGCATAGCGGATGGCCGCGTCCGGATCGGGCTGGGTGGCCAGTCCGGCCACCGTGCCGCGGGCGTACTCGCGGGACAGCGCGGATTGCTGTTCGACGATGGCCATGGTCCGCCGGACCTCGGCCGCCGCCTCCCAGTTGGCGATTGCGGCCGCCACCAGCAGCGCCAGACCCGCCAGCGCCGCGATCACGCCCGCTTTGTGGCGGCTCAGGAACTTGCCCGCGCGGTAGCCGGGCTTGTCGCCGCGCGCCACCACGGGCAGCCCTTCCAGGTGACGCCGGATATCCTCGGAGAACTGATCGGCGGAGGCGTAGCGGCGCTCCGGGTCCTGCCGCATGGCCTTCAAAATGATGTTGTCGAGGTCCCCGGCCAGCTTGCGCTGCAGCCGTTTGCGTGACGCTTCCCGCGATTCGCCGCCCGCCGCGGCGTCGGGAGCGCGCATCTGCAGCGTCGAATCCGGCACGGCCATCGTGTCGTCGGTCAGCACGACATCGGAAGGGCGTTCCAGCTTACCCTCCAGAATCGCCTCGCGGAGGCTCTGGAAGTCGCGCTGCGCGACCGCGTAAGGCGATCGCCCGGTCAGCAGGCGATAGAGCAGAACGCCCAGCGAGTAGATGTCGCTGGCGGTGGTGATGGTGTCGCCGCGCACCTGCTCCGGACTAGCGCAGTCGATGGTCATGGGACGCATGTAGATCTGCGTCTGCTGGGAATCGCCCGGCGACAGGCCGGGGCGCAGGACCTTGGCGATGCCGAAGTCGAGCAGCTTCGCGGTGCGGTCCCCGGTCACCAGGATATTGCCGGGCTTGATGTCGCGATGCACAATCAGGTTCTGGTGCGCGTACTGCACCGCGGAGCAAACCTGCCGGAACAGCTTCAGCCGCTCCGTGATGCTCACATGATTCTGCTCGCAATAACGGTCGATGGGAGTGCCCTCGACGTACTCCATCACCAGGTAGGGAATGCCGTCGTCGGTGGATCCCCCGTCGATCAGCCTCGCGATGTTGGCGTGGTTCAGGCTGGCCAGCATCTGCCGCTCCATGCGGAAGCGGCGCAGGATTTCGTGCGTATCCATGCCGCGGCGCACCAGCTTGATGGCCACCTTGTGGTTGAAATCCTGCTCGGCGCGGACCGCTTCGTATACCGCGCCCATGCCGCCCCTGCCGATGCGCCGCCGCAACTCGAACTGTCCGATGCGATGGCCCGGCTGGTAATCGCTGGGATCGTCCTCCGCGTAGAGCGCGGTCTGCGACAGCAGCGTGTTGTCCTCGAACAGAGACTTTGAGATCAGCGTCTGATCGAGTTGCGCCACCGGCTTGTTCAGAAACTGCGTGGATTCCTCGTAGGAGGAAAGCAGGGCCTGGATCTCCTCCCGCAGGTCCGCGTCGCCGCCGCAAGCCTGATCCAGATAGGCGGACCGTTCGGCGGCGGGGCGTTCCAGCGTTGCGTCAAAGATCTGACGAACCAGCGCCCACCGCTCCGGAGTCACTCGCTTCCTCCTTGCTGATCTCGCGGTGCAGCCAGGCGCGAGCCGAGTTCCAGCTTCTCTTTACCGTCGCCGGGGAACAGCCGAGCACGTCGGCGGTCTCTTCCACGCTCAACCCGCCGAAAAACCGGAGTTCCACCATGCGCGCCTGGTCGGGATCGAGCGCCGCCAGCTTCACCAGCGCCGCGTCGAGGGCGATCACGTCCAGCGGCTTCTGCTCGCTGATGGCCATCGCGTCTTCCAACAGAACGCGCTGCCCGTCGCCGCCGCGGCGCGCCGCCCGGCGCTTGCGGGCGTAGTCGAGCAGGATGCGGCGCATCTGGGTCGCCGCCACCGCCAGAAAATGCCCCCGGCTTTCCATCCGCGCCCGCTGATCCACCAGCCGGATGTAGGCTTCGTGCACCAGCGCGGTGGGCTGCAGCGTATGCTCCCCACGCTCCCGGCGGAAGTACAAGCGCGCAAGCCGGTGCAACTCGTCGTAGACCAGCGGCAGCAGGCGGTTGATCGCATCCTTGTCGCCTTTTCCGAAATCCACCAGCAACCGCGTTACTTCGCCGCTATGGTCCATGTGTCCTGAGCCTGAGGCGAATTATATCCGATGGATGCACCTGGGGTGAGCCCAACCGGGAACTTTGTCCGGCGCGCGGTGTCTGGGAGGGCATGCAGAGCAGCGCCCGCGCCGGTTGTGAAATCAACGTGACCCCGCTCATTGATGTTTTGCTGGTCTTGCTCATCATCTTTCTGGTGATCACGCCAGTGACCTCCACCGGCTTGCCCGCGGTGTCGCCCCAGACCGCGCCTCCGGGCGCGCCGGAACCGCCCGGCACTCTCGTAGTGGCGATCGGCGCCGATGGCGCGTTGTCCGTGAATCGCCAGCCGGTAACGCCGGAGGAATTGCCCGCGGTCCTGCGGCAGGCATTCGCAGTCCGTCCCGCTTCGGTGTTGTTTGTGCACGGGTCGCCCGAACTCAGCTTCGGTCAGGTGGCGTCCGTGATCGATATCGGACGCGGCGCGGGCTGGGAGCGGATCGGCCTGCTGCCCGGAGCTACGCCTTAGCCCAGCGCCTTCAACGCACCTGCGGGAAGCCGAGGTCCACCTTGCTGGTCGCCGGGTCCGGCCAGCGGCTGGTCACGACTTTGCCCCGCGTGTAGAACTGAACGCCCTCCGGACCGTAGATGTGCAGGTCCCCGAACAGCGAGGCCTTCCAGCCGCCGAAGCTGTAATAGGCCACCGGCACGGGGATGGGAACGTTGATACCGACCATGCCCGCTTCCACCTCGAACTGGAAGCGGCGGGCCGCGCCGCCATCGCGGGTGAAGATCGCCACCCCGTTGCCGTAGGGATTGCTGTTCACCAGTTGGACCGCCTCGTCGTATGTATTCACGCGCACTACGCTCAGCACCGGGCCGAAAATCTCATCGTCGTAGCAGCGCATGCCTGGCTTCACACGATCCAGCAGGGAAGCGCCCAGGAAGAACCCTTCGCGAGGCGCAGCCGCCGTGTCACGGCCGTCCACCACCACCTTCGCGCCTTCGGCCGGAGCGTTGGCCAGGTAACCCGCCACTCGATCGCGGTGCTCACGCGTGATCAACGGGCCGAGCTCGCTGCCGTCCTGGTCGCCTGGGCCGATGCGAATCTTCGGAATGCGCTCCCGAATCGCCTCGATCACCGGGTCCGCCGCGCTGCCTACCGCCACCAGCACCGAAATCGCCATGCAGCGTTCGCCCGCCGAGCCGTATGCCGCCGAAACCGCCGCGTCCGCGGCCATGCCGATATCGGCATCCGGAAGCACCACCATGTGATTCTTCGCGCCACCCAGCGCCTGCACCCGTTTGCCGTTGCGGGTCGCGGTTTCATAGATCGACCGCGCCACCGGGGTGGAGCCGACGAAGCTCACGGCTTTGATCTCGGGGTGTTCCAGCAGCCGGTCCACGGCGGCCTTGTCGCCCTGGATCACGTTGAAGACGCCGTCGGGAATGCCCGCTTCGCGAATCAGGCGCGCCAGGATCAGGCTGGCCGACGGATCTTTTTCCGAGGGCTTGAGAACGAAGGTGTTGCCGCAGGCGATCGCCGTAGCGATCATCCACATCGGCACCATCGCGGGAAAGTTGAAGGGCGTGATGCCCGCGACGACGCCCAGCGGCTGCCGGATCTGATACACATCCACCCCGCCGCTCGCCTGCTCGGAAAAACCGCCCTTCAGCAGGTTCGGGATCCCGCAGGCGAACTCGATGTTCTCCAGCCCGCGTGCGACTTCGCCCATCGCGTCCGGCAGCGTTTTGCCGTGCTCCGCGGTGATCGCCTCCGCGATCGCGCGGCGATTCTCGTGAACCAGTTGGCGGAGCTGGAACAGCAACTCCGCGCGGCGGGAGAGCGGCGTCGCGCGCCACTCCGGGAACGCGCCGGCCGCTGCCGCGACGGCCATGTCGACTTCCTCCACGCTGGCGAAGTCGGTTTGCGCCCGAGGCTCGCCCGTGGCCGGGTTCCAGACAACGCCGGATCGTCCGGATACCGATTCCACGGTCCTGCCGCCGATCCAGTGGCTGACGCGTTTCACTGCAATGCTGGAAGTGCTCATGAACCCCTCTCCGGCCCGCACATGGGCTCCGCTGCTGTTCCCTGAAATTATCACAGCGCTGGGATACGGCATCGAGGGGCGGCGCATGCTAGACTGCAGCCGAATGAGCAAAGCGGAGATCGCCGGCATCGCCCCGTTCTTCATCGTCAGGGGCGTGCCTGCGGCGTTGGCTTTCTACCGCGATTCCTTGGGTTTTGAGGTCACGTTTCAGGGCCCCGAGCCGGACGACATCTTCTTCGGCATCGTTAACCGCGGCATGGCCATGATCCTGCTCAAGGCCGTCGGCGTTGACCCGGCGCCGAACTCGACGCGGAATGTGAATCAGGGCATCGCACGCTGGGACGCGTACGTGCTCGTTCCCGATCCGGACGCCCTGGCGGCGGAGTTTCTGTCGCGCGGGGTCCGGTTGTCCGAACCGCTTCAGGACACCGATGACGGTCTGCGCGGATTCGAAGTGAAGGACCCGGACGGCTACGTACTCTTTTTCGGCCGCCCCCTCTCCGGTCCGGCAGCGTAGCTGCTCTTGTCCGGACCGGTTTCTTTGCGATGATGAACCGATGGCCCTTGAACTTCGTGGCATGGCGCCCTTGTTTCAGGTGTTCGACATGCCCGCCTCCATCCGTTTCTATCGCGACATTCTCGGTTTTGAGGTGGTCGCCACCTCCGCGGCAGGCGAGCATTTCGACTGGGCGCTGCTGCGCCGCGACGGCATCGAGCTGATGCTGAACACCGCTTACGAGTCGGATTCCCGGCCGCCCGCGCCCGATCCCGCACGCATCGCCGGGCACGACGACACCGCCCTTTATTTCGGTTGCGAAGACCTTGACGGCGCCTTTGCCTGCCTGCGCGAACAGGGCGTCGAAGCGCAGCCCCCGGTGGTGCAGGGCTACGGAATGAAGCAGGTGTATTGCAAGGACCCCGACGGCTATACGATCTGCTTGCAGTGGCCCGCTCCGGACCCGAAGCTGCGCGAATTCGCGGAACGCTATACCGAAGCCTGGTGCCGGCATGACCCCGAAGGTGTCGCCGCGCATTTCGCCCCCGGCGGCTCGCTTCGCGTGAATGACGGCGAACCCGCGTTGGGCCGCGCCGCGGTCGCCGCGTCTGCCCAATCCTTCATGACCGCTTTTCCCGACCTTGAGGTGCTGTTCGACGGCCTCGGTATGCGCGGCGACCGCACCGAGTATCGCTGGACGCTCACCGGTACGCACGCGGAGAGTGGCAATCGCGTCCGGATCAGCGGACGCGAACTGTGGAAGCTCGACGCAGGCGGCTTGATTGAAGAGTCGGAAGGCAGTTTCGATCCGGCTGATTACCAACGCCAGATCGAGATGTGAACCGCCAGGCCGGATTTCGCCCCTCAATCGAGGGGACTCACCCCGCGGCCTGAGACGCTTCCCGGCAGAAGGCGTCTGATTGGCATGAAACGCTGCTTCTTCTCGCTCGTGCTGGGCGCCGCCGCGTTGTGCGGGCAGCAGGAGAAATTCCAGTATCCGCTCCCGCCGGACGACCGGATTCAGATCCGCAAAGACCTTACCTACAAGGAAGTTGACGGGCAAAAGTTGCAGTTTGACTTATACACGCCCAAGGGCTCCACCGGCCGGTTACCGGTCGTGATCTTCGTCAACGGTGTCGGGGCGGACTTCCGCCCCTGGGTGCAGTACGTAGGATGGTCCAAGGCTGTGACCTCGCGCGGGCTGGCTGGGGTCAACTATCAGGCTCACGACCCCCGGCGCACCATGGAGGACTCGCGAAAGGATTTTGAGGCGCTGGTCGGGTACCTGAGGACGAACGCAGCGACCCTCGGGATCGACATGGACAACTTCGCCGTGTGGTCCTGCTCGGCCAACTCCTCCATTGGAGTTCCAATCGCCGCGAGCGACATGGCCGGATTGCGGTCCGCGGTGATCTACTACGGCGCTGGTGAGGCAACCCGGTTCCCGCTGGACCGGCCCGTGTTCGTCGCTCGAGCCGGGCTGGACAACACATCCCTGAATCGCGCGATTGATGCGCTGGTGGCACGGGCCATCGAAGCAAATGCGCCATGGACGGTGGTCAACCTTCCCGGGGGGCACCACGGCTTTGATGTGGATGACGACAACGAGGCTTCGCGGCTGGTGGTGGGACAAACCCTGGACTTTCTTGCGGGCACGCTCAAGATCCCGGTGCAGCAGTCCTATCGCGAGCTTTCCTCGCAGGCAACCGCGGCAGGCTTGCTCAACCGCCGAGACTGGCCCGAAGCGATCCGCGCGTACCTCGAACTGGCCAAGAGTTCGCCCCGGGACAGCGAGATTCAACGGCAGTTGGGTGTCGCTTACATCGGCGCTCAGCAATGGCAGCAAGCAACGGAAGCATTTCAGAAATCCCTGGACCTGGGAAACCGAAATCGCGGCAATATCGCGTATTTGATGGGCGTTTCGCTGGTCCGGCTCGGCCGTGGCGAGGAGGCCATCGGATGGCTGGAAAAGCTGCCGAAACTGCCTAGATTCGGCCGCGATCTGCGAAGCGATGAGGCTTGGCAGCCGGTTCGATCGTCTCCGCGGTTCCAGGCGCTCCTGGCAACGTTCCCCGCAGGTTCGTGAGGTCGCTACCTCACTTCTCCAACTGCATCGCGCCCACGAAGTTGCCTTCGGTGTCGTGGAAGTAAATGCCGGTTCCCACTGTTGGAATGTGGAACTTCGGCATCACGATCCGCCCCCCGTGGGCTTCCACCGCGCGGGCGATCCTGTCGATATCGGCCACCGCGAACGAGCATTCGAAGCCGGTCATTCCCGTTCCGTTCACCGGCTCGCGGCGTTTGTGCATCAGTCCCTGCACCCCGCCATTGGTGGTGTCACCGGTGTGAATCAGGTAGAAGTCCGGGGGACCCCAGGGTTCAAATCGCCACTCGAATACCTTCTCGTAAAACTCGCGGGCGCGACTCACGTCGTCCGCCGTGATCCCGAAACTGTGCAGAGGGTTGGGCATGGCCCAAAGTATACGGGAGCCGCGCGTTGCCGGGCTTGCGCTAAATTGACAATGAATGCCGAGGACGCGCCAACCGCTGACTCTGGAACAGGAGCCTCATCTCGCGGTTCGCTCCTTTGCCTGCGACTACAGCAGCGGTACAACCATCGAACCGCATTTTCACGAGTGGCACCAGTTGCTGTACGCCACCTCGGGCGCCATGTCGGTCCATGCCGGAGATCGTTCGTGGATGATCCCGCCGGGCAAGGCGGTGGTGATTCCGCAAAGCTGCCGGCACACGATTCGCATGTGGGGCGAGGTGGCGATGCGTTCGCTGGTGTTCCCCGCCGGTCGGGCTGCCGCGGTTATCGCGGCGGGGGGCTGTCGCGTGATTTCGGTGACACCGCTGCTGCGGGAACTGATTCTGCGGGTGGTCGATGCTCCCGCGCTCGACGAGCGCGTTCCTGCCGACCTGCGTCTGCTGGGCGTGCTGCTCGATGAGATTGCCGCCGCGCCGGAAGCTCCCCTGTGGCTGCCGCTGCCGTCGGAAGCCCATGCGCTGGCGGTCGCCAGGCGGGTGCTGGCGAATCCCGCCGGGGAAGAGACGCTGGACCGTCACGCGCGGCTTTGCGGCGCCGGAAGGCGCACCCTGGAGCGCCTGTTCCGCGCTCAGACCGGGCTCAGCTTTGGATTGTGGCGGCAGAAAGCCCGGATGCTGTTTGCGGTGCGGCTGCTCTCGGAGGGCAGGTCCGTGACCGATACCGCCCTGGACTCCGGCTACAAGAGCGTAAGCGCCTTCATTGCCGCATTCAAGCAGACCTTCGGCTGCACGCCCGGCAAGCTGTGAAGGGGATTACGCGCCGCTGTCCTGCGCGGAAGCATGTCTGGCTTGCGCGCACGCCGCGCAGTAGCCGAACAGGACGAACTCGTGCCCGGTGACGACAAAACCATCCGGCGCTTCGTCCTCGTGTCCCGGGCAGCCGTGCATCTCGAACACTTTGTCGCAGCCGCGGCAGTGGAAGTGGTGGTGATGCGCCTTGCCCGCCTGCTCATAACGCGACACCTCGCCCGGAAGATCGACGGTAACCAGCCAGCCGTCCTCCAGAAGGCTCTTGATTGTACGGTAAACGGTGGCGATCCCGATCCCCGACACCGCCTGGCTGGCGACGGACAGCACTTCCGCGGGGTTCATGGGGCGTCCGCTGCCGGTGAAGGCTTCGCGGATGGCTTTTCGCTGGCGGGTGTTGCGGGATTGCGCGGGAGCGTGGATGGCGGCTGGCGAGGACATTATGCGATCTCGAATCTGATAAGAGGCCAGTATGAACGTTTGATGACTGCGGGTCAACTGCCCTTCAGGCCGGCTTGCAGCACCGCATTGAGGAAATCGAGCACGGCGCGACCCACCTCAGGCGCCACGCCGGGCTCGCTGTGCGGCGAGTGCCCCGCGCCTTGGATGACCATAAGCTTATGATTCGGAAACGCTTGCTGGATTCCACCGAACTCGCCGGGCTCTATTCGCGGGTCCTTTTGGCCCTTCAGGAACAACGCCGGCACGGTCAAAGCGGAGAGCGGCGCGCCGTAAAAAAAAGATTCCGGCTCATCCTTCCACTTGGCCAACTCGATCCAGGCACGGGAAAAGTTGCCGATCACCTGACGCCAATCCTCGCCGTGCTCCCGTTCGAGCAGCGCGGCCACCCGCGGCCCGAAGGAGTCGGGGTCGTCGGCGCCCTGGCGAAAGAACTGCTGGTTGGAAGGCTTGCCGAAATCGCGGTGAAACGCCTCCAACACCAGACCCGGAAACCGTTCCGGCGACCGCAGGGCGGCGATGGCGGCGATCACCGCGCCGTCGGAATGCCCCCACAAAAAGGCTCTTTCGATCCCGAGCGCGTCCATAAACGTCAGAGTCTCCGCAGCCGCGTCCTGGTGGAAGTGCAGCGGCAGCTCCGGCAAGTGGCGGGATTGGCCGTAGCCGGAGCGGTGCGGGATCAGGATGCGGTAGGCATGCTCGAATGCCGGGATTTGCGGGTCGAAGGGCATCGAGTCGTGTCCCCAGCCGGAGTGCAGAAACAACAGCGGGAATCCGGAGCCATGCTCGCGGTAATGAATGGGGTACGGAATCTGAACGAAAGGCACGTTAGCGAGCGGGCATGGCTTTCAGGTGGCGGTCCAGCCAACCGAACCACTGGTCGAGTCCCGCGCCGGTCCAGGCAGAGGTCTCCACAATCTCGATTCCAGGCTGGATGGAGCGCGCATTCTGCCGGGCGAGCTCCGCGTCAAACGGCACATAGGGCAGCAGGTCGATCTTGTTCAGAATCATCAGCCGCGCCTTGCGGAAGATGCCGGGGTACTTGAGCGGCTTGTCCTCGCCCTCGGTCACTGACAGGATCACGATCTTGGCTTCTTCCCCGAGATCATAGCTGGTGGGGCATACCAGGTTGCCGACATTCTCAATGATCAGCAGGTCGAGCGAGGCAAGGTCCCAGTCCTTGAGGTGATTCTCGATCATGCGCGCGTCCAGGTGGCACGCGCCCGCCGTGGTGATCTGCTTCACCGGGAATCCGGCACGCGCCAAACGCCGCGCGTCGTTGTCCGTCTGCAGGTCGCCGGTCAGCACCGCGACACGCATGTCCTTGGGGAAGCGCTCCAGAGTCTTTTCGAGCAGCAGCGTCTTGCCGGACCCGGGGGAGCTGATGAAGTTCAGCGTCAGGACATTGTGCCTGGCGAACTGCTCGCGAAGCTCCGCGGCGATCCGGTCATTCTCACTCAGAACCTTCTTTTCGAGAGGAACTCGATTCATGGTCTTCCTCGATTTCAAGATAGCTCAGGTCCAGCTCTTCGCCGCCGGGACGGAACTCGATTTCGAGAATCAGGTGTTCCAGGTCCGTCTCGCGGGTGAGCGCTTCAAAGCAAAACTTCAGGGACTCGGTGTCGACGCCGGAATATTCGCCCAGGCGGATGCCGACTTTCTCCACGCGCCCGCCTGGATAGCGCAATGTTTCGGCCCGCACCGCATCCAAGATCGAATTGGCGATCCCCATTTCGTGCATGCGATCAGCAGATCCGCGGTAACTGGTCGCCGGCAAGCATGTCGATGATGCGGGTGGTGCCGAAAGCGGTTTTCATGGTTACCAATCCGGGGCGGCCTTCCGACACCGTTCCAATGATCCCCGCGCCGGTTCCGAGGGGGTGGCGCCGCATGATCTCCACAATCGCGTCCGCGTGCTCCGGCGGGACGACTGCCAGCAACTTGCCTTCATTGGCGACGTACAGGGGATCGAGGCCCAGCATCTCGCAGGCGCCGCGGACTTCGTCCCGGATGGGAATGGCGGACTCGCGAACCTGTATGGAGACTCCGGATTGCGCCGCGATCTCATTCAACGAGCTGGAAACGCCGCCGCGGGTGGGGTCACGCAGGCAGCGGATCTCCGGCGTGACGCCGAGCATCACGTCCACCAGCGTATGCAGGGCCGCGGAGTCGCTTTCCAGGGTAACTTCGAACTCCAGACCCTCGCGCTGCGCCATGATGGCGATCCCGTGGTCGCCGATGAACCCGGAGAGGATGATGCAATCGCCCGGCCTGGCGTTGGCGGCCGAGAGGTTCAGCGCGGCGGGCACTACGCCGATTCCGGTGGTGTTGATGAACATGCCGTCGCCCTTGCCGCGTTCCACCACCTTGGTGTCGCCGGTGACGATTTGCACGCCGGCGGACTGCGCCGCACGCGACATCGATTGCACGACGCGGGCCAGCGTTTCCGCGGGCAGCCCTTCTTCGAGAATGAACGCCGCGCTGAGAAACAACGGCTTTGCTCCGCCCATGGCCAGATCGTTCACCGTACCGTGCACCGCCAGCGATCCGATATCGCCGCCGGGGAAAAACAGCGGCTTCACAACGAAGGAGTCGGTGGTGAACGCGATGCGCGAGTTGCCGATTTCGAGCGTCGCCTGGTCTTCCAGGCGCCCCAGAACGGGATTGGCGAAGGCGGGCAGGAAGACGTCGCGGATGAGTTCGGCGCTCAGCTTGCCGCCGGAGCCGTGACCCAGCACGATCTGGCTCTTCGGCGCGAGCGGTACCGGACAGGAAAACTGATCGAGCGTGGGCGCGGAATCAGACATGGCGGCGGTATTGGTAGTAAGCCGCGCAGGCGCCTTCGGCGGAGACCATGGGCGCGCCCAGAGGCGTCGACGGCGTGCAGCGGACCCCGAACGCCGGACATTCCACCGGCTTCATCAGGCCCTGCAGCACCAGCGCGCTCATGCACTCCTTGGGCTCCTCCGCGGTCATGCCGCCGACGCCAAAGATGCGTTCCGCGTCGAAGGCGGCGTACTCCTCCTTGAGCCGGTATCCGCTGAGCGGAATTTCGCCGATACCGCGCCACTTGCGATCGCCGATCTCGAACACCTCAAACATCAGCTTCTGCGCCGCGCGATTGCCTTCCAGGTTGACGCTGCGGACGTATTGATTCTCGACGTCCGCGCGACCTTCCTCCAATTGCGCCACAAGCATGGAGATGCCCTCCAGCAGGTCCAGCGGTTCAAATCCGGTGACCACGATGGGAACCCGGAACTCCTTCACCAGTTCCTCGTACTCTTCGTAGCCCATAACGGTGCAGACGTGGCCCGGCGCCAGGAACCCCTGGACGCGGTTGGAGGCCGAGGTCAGGATCAGGCGCATCGCCGGCGGCACCAGCACATGCGACACGATCATGCTGAAGTTGGCTAGCCCTTCCCGCTTCGCCTGGAAGACGGCCATCGCGTTTGCGGGTGCGGTGGTCTCGAAACCGACTCCGAAGAACACGACTTTCTTCGCCGGATTCGTACGGGCGATCTTCAAGGCATCCAACGGCGAATACGCGATGCGGACATCGCCGCCGCCGGCCTTCACCTGGAAGAGGTCCGACGACGATCCCGGCACGCGCAGCATGTCTCCGTAGGACACAAAGATCACATCCGGCTGCGAGGCGATGTGAATCGCTTTGTCCACCACCTCCAGCGGCGTCACGCAGACCGGGCACCCGGGTCCGTGCACCATCTCCACGTTCTTCGGCAGCAGGTCGTCCATGCCGTACCGCATCAGCGTATGCGTCTGGCCGCCGCAGACTTCCATCAGCACCCAAGGCTGGGTCACCTGAGTGCGAATCCGGCCGACCAGTGCCTGCGCGATGGCCGGGTCACGATACTCGTCGACATACTTCATACCGAGGCCTCGTCGGGCTGGCCGGGAGCCAAGCCTTCTTCTTCGAGCGCGCCAATCTGGCGCAGGTACTCGAACGTTCGCGCGGCTTCTTCCGCGTCGATTTTCGTCAGCGCGAATCCGACGTGCACCAGCACGTAGTCGCCGGGCGTGACATCCGGCGTAAACGCGAGGTTCACGTCTTTCTTAACCCCCGCGAAATCCACCCGGCCGAGCCGGAATGCGGGATCTTCACCTTCCACCGCCAGAACTTTACCGGGCACTGCAAGGCACATAA
>CAYOQB010000097.1:0-20885 GCA_964406035.1 uncultured Solibacteraceae bacterium
GCACGGCGAATGGCAGCATCGCCAGCCGGGCGACATCGTGTGGCTGGCGCCGCCCAGCCGGTATGGGGGCACGGCGCGGATGGTGGTGGCGGAAGTCGATCCGCCGCGCACGCTGGTGCTGGTGACGCCCGAGGATTGGGAGCGCAAGCAGCGCGGGGAGCAGATCCGGGAAGGGGCGTGGAGTTTCCACCTGTTCGCCTTGTCGCGGGGATCGACGCGGCTGCTGGTGCGCTCGCGCGGGCCGTCGAACCTGTTCCGCCGCTATGTGTTCGACCCGGCGCATTTCATCATGGAGCGGCGGATGATGCTGGGGATTCGCGAACGGGCGGAAGCGTAGGCACACCTCGGCCTTCGTCCGGCGAACCGTACCGGCCGCCTCTTTGAGGGAGGCGGCCCTTGCGGACGGATTTTCAGTGCGGGATCGATCCCGGCTTAAGAAGCAGGCTGGCCAGCCCGTCGCGCTTCGGACATGGTTGTAGCACGGCGGAGTTGCGGGTGCGGGCCAGGTTTCGCGCAAGTGATTGGCGCGGGGCGAGATTGAGGTCGCGATTGGGTGTGACTCACTCCCGAGAATGCCACCCGGCGGTGGTTGGTTGGCGCGTGCGGCATCTTGGCCGGGCACAAAGGGCGGGGAACGCGTTCAGACGGTGAGCAGGGGGAAAGCAACCGCGCCGGCCGGGGACGCCCAATTGTTCACGAGTTCGGCCACGATCGCGCCCGTGCTGGTCAGGTGAACGCCGGCGCGTTCCATCCGCCGCCATGACATCTCCTCCGCGATTGGATTGGAGGATCCGCATGCGTCGCAGACCACCTTCACGTTGAAACCCTCGTCGACGGCGCTGATGGCGGGAGCCACCATGCAGATGTCGGTGGTCACGCCGGCCATAACGAGATTGCGTCTGCCCGTGTTCCGGCAGGCCTGCGCGAACTCAGGATCATCCCAGGCGTTGACCACGCCCTGACGCCGGATTCGCGCGGCGAACGCCTCGGGTACAATTTCCGCGAGTTCCGGCATCAGGGGCCCCTGAACGTTGACGTTCGTCTCCTGGCTGGAGGTCAGCACGACAGGCATGCCCGTTCCCTTCGCGAACCTGGCCAGGATGATCACGTTGCGCTGGAGAAGGGCAAGAGGCGTGGTGCTGGCCCAAGTGTTCGTGCCCACCTGATGGTCGATGAGAACGACGGCGCTGTTGTCGATCTGAAAGCGGAGCGGCATGGAAGGTGTCCTTGATAGAATGAGATGGGTTACAGCAGCAGACTACCACTTTGACAGCTTACTGTCAATATGAAAACACAAAAAGTATTCTATCCGGGCCACACCAAGGCAGGTTCCGCGATGACCGAGCTGATTCTTCAGACCTTCCGCCTTCACGGAGCCTTGATGGATTCAGGGGAACGGCTTGTGAAGCCCGTCGGGCTGACGGCTGCCCGGTGGCAGGTGATCAGCAGCATCGCGCGCGCCGTGCAGCCCGGACCCGTTGCTCACATTGCCCGTGACATGGGCTTGTCCCGGCAGTCCGTCCAGCGCCTGGCCGACATTCTTGCACGGGAGGAGATCCTGGAGTATCGCGATAACCCGCATCACAAGCGTGCGCCTCTGGTGGTCCTAACGCAAAAGGGCCGGGTCGCCTTCGAGGCAGCGACCCGGAAACAGGTCGCGTGGGCGAACATGCTGGGCGCCGGAGTGGACCCGACGGACATACGGGCAGCGATCGAGCTTCTTCAAAAACTGGAGCAGCGTCTGCGCGCGACTTGACTGACCGGTGCTGACCAGCGTGAGCATTCCAGGACGCTGGCCTTGCTGCAATGTGACCTCGTGCGACCCATTGGACCGCGACGTGGGTCTTATGTTCAGAACGACAAACTGGTGAACATGGCTCAGTCGGGCTACGTTGATATGGAGGCTGCGGAAATCTCTTGAAGAAGACTATTTCGGCAATCGGGGTGATGGTGCTCGCAGGGGCAGTCGTCTATGGGTGGAACTTTGTTACCTTGATCCAGCCCGTTAGGAACGCTGTCGCGGCGGACGTCAGGAATCAGGGGGTAACGTTTCGCGTCCACTATCAGCAATTTCTTAATCCCACAGTCCTCACCTTTGATCTGCGTAGCGTCACGGGGGAAAAGACCCCGGCAGACGTATTTAGAGTGTTTCTCCAGTCGGCGGACGCGCTCAAACAGCACGACTTCCGAAGAATCGAGCTGCAGTATCGCGGCCAAGTCCGATTCGTGATATTGGGCAGCTACTTCAAGGAACTCGGAACGGGGTTCAGCTCCCAAAATCCGCTCTATACAATGCGGACCTTTACTGCGCATGTTCTCCGTCCGGATGGGAGTAAGGCTTTCCCCGGATGGACAGGCGGTTGGCTCGGTGTTCTGCAGAAGGAAATGGAGCAGTTTGCGGAGTTCCACCGGCAGTGGTACCTATCTAGTTTGGCGGAGGGGAAATAGCATCCGCGCTGCGGGCGTGCGTAAGGATTGTGGTTTTCGCGGTGCGGCTGAACTGATAAGTTAGCCGCCTCCGGCGTATCTATCCCCGGCTGTTGCCTTATGCCGAATCACGTTTACCTGATTCTGAACCCCCGGTTCCCTGCGTGCGCCGCTTGTCGATTCCGAGTACCTTGATCCTCGACTCCAGGGTGCCGGGGCTGATGCCCAGCAGTTCCGCCGCGCCGCCCTGGCCCGATACCTTGAAGTTGGCCTGGCGCAGTGCCGCGAGGATGTTATCGCGCTGGCGATCCCGCCACTCCGTTTCAGTGATGACGCTTCGCGACACGGCGGGAAGGGGCGACGCGGTTTCCCGTTGTGGGCGGGCAGGTGGTCTGGGGAGATCGAAAGTCAGCTTGCCTCCGCGTGACAGGATCACCGCGCGTTCCACCACGCTCTGCAGTTCTCGCACGTTACCCGGCCAGTCGTATTGTTGAGCCAGCTTCACTTCGCCGATCGGGACGCTCGGTTCGGGAACGTGAAACCGCGAGCGCGCCTGCTGAACGAAGTGAGCGATGAGCAGAGGGATATCTTCCGCGCGGTCGCGCAGCGGCGGCACTTCCATGGGAAACACGCCCAGGCGGTAATAAAGGTCCAAGCGGAAGCGTCCCTCGTCCACTTCTTTCCGAAGGTCGCGATTGGTTGCCGCAATGACGCGGACGTTTACTTTTCGCGTGGCCTCGTCGCCCACCCGTTCGAATTCGCCCTCCTGCAAGACACGCAGAAGCTTGGACTGCAGATCCAGAGGGATCTCGCCCACTTCGTCCAGGAAGAGAGTTCCGTGATCCGCCAACTGAAAACGTCCCACGCGGTCGCGAACGGCGCCGGTGAACGAGCCGCGAACGTGGCCGAAGAATTCGCTTTCAAAGAGCTCATGGGGAATGGAGCCGCAGTTCACCTTCACCAGGGGCTTGCGCGCGCGTGAACTGCGTTGATGGATGGCGCGGGCGATCAGTTCCTTGCCGGTGCCGCTCTCACCCAGCACCAACACGCTGGCGTCGGTGGCGGCAACCATTGCGACCTGATGCAGAAGGCGCTCCAGAGCGGGGCTCCGGCCGAGTATCTCGCCGAACAAGCCACCGGTTTCCACCTCCTCCCGAAGGTAGTCGCGTTCCAGTTCCAACTCGCGGCGCAACGACTCGTTGGCTTCGAAGGCCCGTGCATTCGCGATGGCGACGGCCGCGGCGTTGGCCATGGTCTTCAGCCAGGTGACGGAATCGTCATCCGCCGGGCTACGGCGAAACGCGGCCAGGACTCCGAGAGTCTCTCCGCGAAACACCAGCGCATGGCCCGCGAAACTCACCAGCCCCTCCGCTTGAGCCCACTCAGGGTGCCGGACCCACTGGTGGTCGGCGTCCAGGCGGGGAATGCGGATGGACTCGCCCGTGGTGGCGATGTGCGCGACCTTCAGCTTGCCGGTGGAGAGCGGAACCCGATGGAAGGTTCCGTCGATTCGTGTCCAGTCCGCTCCGGCCGTGAGCGACGTTCCGGCACTGGCTCTCAAATGGAGCGCGGGCGCGGGATTCCACTCGCCCTGGACGCAGACCGGACAAGCCTGGTCGGGCTCAGCCAGCCAGAGGCGGGCCAGAGCGACGCCGGGCTGCCGGGCAACGGCATCAATGATGGCTTTGAGGACAGCCGGGAGGGAACGTTGCTCCGCGATGGCCAGGATGATCGCCGGAAGGGGCTCGAGGTACACCGTACAGTGTATCGCGAAAACTCACGGAAACGTTCCTGAATTCTTAGGAATCCCGAACTTTCGCGAGTACAAGCCGAGTCGTTGTGCTTGTCTTTTCACTAGTTTAGGGGATTTTCGCCGACGGTCCGTCAGATGCCTTCCCAGGGGTGCCGCAGATCAGCGGCAGGAAAGAGGCAGACAACGATGCAGCGAATCGCGGCAATCAACCCGGCCGAGGCCACGGGTAAGGCGAAACAACTGTTGGACGGAGTACAAGGCAAGATCGGCAGGACCCCCAACCTGATGAGGACCCTGGCGGCCGGTCCCGCCGCGCTGGAAGCTTATCTGAATATGAGTGCGGCGCTGGGCGCCGGCGACCTGGATGCGAAGCTGCGCGAGCAGATTGCGCTGACCGTGGCGCAGGCGAATTCCTGCGAGTACTGCCTGTCGGCGCACGCGGCCATTGGCCGGATGGCCGGTTTGCAGCCGGAAGAAATCGCCGCCAGCCGGCAAGCCCGGTCCGAGGACGGCAAACGCCAGGCCGGACTGCAATTTGCGCAGGCGGTGGTCATGGAGCGTGGTGAAGTTTCGGACGAGGCCCTGGCCCGCGTCCGCGCGGCCGGATACACGGATGGCGAGATTGCGGAGATCGTGGCCAACGTGGCGATGAACATCTTCACCAACTACTTCAACCACGTTGCGCGGACGGTGATCGACTTCCCCCGCGTCGGCGCAGCCTTGCCGGCTCTGGCCCGGTAACGGAACACAGAAATGCCGACTACACCTGTCAAGCCACCTTTTACCCGGGAGACCGCATTGCAGAAAGTGCAGCTTGCGGAAGACGCCTGGAATTCCCGCGACCCCGAACGTGTATCGCTGGCCTACACGCCGGACTCGGATTGGCGGAATCGCAGCGAGTTCCTGCAGGGCCGGGAACAGATCAAGCAGTTTCTGCGGAGGAAATGGGCCAGGGAACTCGATTACAGGCTGAAGAAGACCCTTTGGACATTCGGCGATAACCGCATCGCCGTGACGTTCGAATACGAATGGCACGATGAGCGCGGGCAATGGTATCGCTCCTACGGCAACGAACTTTGGGAATTTGACGAAGCCGGGCTCATGCGCCGCCGGCTGGCGAGCATCAACGACGCCGAGATACACGAGGCCGAGCGGCGCATCGGCCAGGGACCACAGATCCAATGAAAAGGACAATGATGAACAACTCCATGAAAACAATCGCCGCGGCTGCCTTCCTGGTGCTGGGCGGGCAATCCATTCAGGCGGCTGACGCCGGAATTCCGAAGACCAGCTACCACCGTCAGAACGTCGGCGGCGTAAGCATCTTCTATCGGGAGGCGGGCTCTCCCACGCGGCCGACGATCGTGCTGCTGCACGGCTTTCCCTCCTCGTCGCACATGTATCGAGACTTGATCCCCAAGCTCGCGGGCCGGTACCACGTGATCGCGCCTGACCTGCCCGGCTTCGGCCACAGCGATCAACCCGCGCTGGCGGACTTCCGGTACACGTTCGCGCACTACGCCGACCTGATGGACGAATTTCTGACCGCCGTGGGCGTGAAGAAGTACAGCATTTACGTAATGGATTACGGGTCGCCGGTTGGCTTCCGGCTGTTTGTGAAGCACCCCGAGCGGATCCAGGCGATGGTTTCGCAGAGCGGGAACGCGTACACGGAAGGTCTGAGCCCCTTCTGGGCGGAATTCCTGGCGCCGTACTGGAAGGAGCGAAACCCGGTAACCGAGAAGAAGGCCCGCGCGCTGCTGACGCTGGATCTGACGAAATTCCAATATTCGAAAGGCTTCCGCGAGCCGGAGAAGGTGAATCCGGACAGTTATACCTTCGATCAGATGGGCCTGGATCGCCCGGGCAACGCGGAGATTCAGCTCGCGCTGTTCACCGATTACCAGACCAACATCGACCAGTATCCGCAATGGCACGAGGCGCTGCGGAAGGTGCAGCCGCCGGTACTCTGCATCTGGGGAAAGAACGATCCGATCTTCATCCCGGCAGGCGCGGAGGCCTTCAAACGGGATGTTCCGAAGGCGGAGGTCGTTTATCTGAACACAGGTCACTTCGCGCTGGAAGAGGATCTGGATGTGATCGCGAGCCGGGTTCTGGCGTTCCTGGCCAAGAACGTTCGTTAGGCGAGAACGGCCCGGGCACGCCGCGCAAGGCGCGTGCCCGGGAACGGAGTCAAGCTCGCCCGGCGGGGAGCAGCAATTCCCCCCTTGACTCCCGAGCGCCTTCAGACAAACGTTCCAGACCGGCGGAACCAATCAAAACACGAATTGGAGAAAAAGCACATGACAACACAGAACACGCTCAGCAAGGAACTGGTGGCCCTCGATGCGATGGCCGTCAAACCCACCAACCTGTCGATGCCGCCCCGGCTTACATATCTGGGAGGGCCGACCTACCTGATTGAGATCGGTCAGTTCCGAATCGTCACGGATCCCGGGTTCGATCCGCAGGGCACGGAGAAGAGCGAGGGGCCGGGCCACCTGCTGACCAAGGTGATGGGTCCGCCGATCCCGGTGGATCAGATCGGCACGCTCGACGCGGTCCTGCTGAGCCATGCACAGCACCTGGACAACCTGGACAACGAAGGGCGCCGCCTGCTGGGCAAGGTTGGGGCGACGATCACGACGCCCGAGAGCGCCAGGATGAACCTGCCTGGGCAGGATGTCCGCGGGCTGGCGACGTGGGAAAGCACGGAATTGACGAATGCGGCGGGGGAGCGGCTGAAGATCACGGCGACGCCCGCGGTCCACACCAGCAATCCCGACTTGCGTGAGGCGGTTGGAGAGGTTACCGGCTTCATGCTGGAGTGGGAGGGACAGAAGGGGGGCGCGTTCTACATTTCCGGGGACACGGTGTGGATCGACGAGATCCTGGAAATCGGCAGACGGTTCCAGGTGGCCAGCGGGATCCTGCATCTGGGCGCGGCGAACGTTCCGGCGGTCGGCGAGAACTACCTTACGATGAGCTCGGCCGAGGGTGCGCGCGCTGCCAAGGCCCTGAACCTGAAGAGCGTTTATCCGGCCCATTTTGAAGGCTGGCGTCACTTCTCGCAGGGGAGTTGGTCGATTGCGCGCGAGTTCGAGAAGGCCGGCTTGACGGCGGCGCTGGTGCTGTTACGGCCGGGCGAAGCGCACAACGTGGCGGTCTAGAGGCGAGGGGCGGGGCCGAGTGATGAGCGATAGGCTTCGAGCCTGTCGCTCACAAGCGGTTTCTGGGGGGAGAGAAGACAAGGAACGCGATCGCTTACACGCAAACTTGGCAATCCGCCGCCGGGCGTTTGGCGACCTACTCCCATGCACCCCGGATGCTGGTGGCTGCTTAGAGGCAAGGTGGCAAGCTTGTTCCGCTTCGGAGATTGATGGTTGCAGCGCGGCGGAGTTGCGGAGCGGTGGGTCTGGAGAAGCGAGTTGACCGTCCCCCGAGCTCGGATTATCTGTACATAATCATCCCCTTAGAGTGATAAGGTGGGAAGGAAAAGAACTACAATGCCGGGCGAAGCGGGGCATAGCAGGAAGTGCTTCGAGCTACGAAGCCGCAGTGCGATTGTGCCGGGACATATCGATAACCCACGGGCGTGCAGAGGGGCGTCCCTCAGCGGAGGAGTCTCATGGAGAAGCTAATCTTTCCATTATTGGCGGTATTTCCCGCCTGGGCTGCATCTGTATCGGCAACCCCACACCGTGTTCCATGCTGGATGGCAAATCCGTTAGTAGCTGGGCAGTTTTCACATCCGTGGATGTGACCGCACGCGAACTCGCCGTCAGCGTTGTGCTTCTGGGGCAGAAATAGGGCTGGAGCAACTGGGAGTCCGCCGCCGAACGTTTCGCTGAAATCATGTTTGATCAATTCAGTGCCGCGAACAGCACACGCTTATGGAATCAGCCGGGCGCTTTGGGGTGTTTCGCGTTCGTTTTCTTGAGCGTCATTCAGGTACTTACCGTTGCCACTGGATCTTTCCTGCTCCTGCTGCTCTTAACGCCGTTTTCGGCTCCTGCCTGGTTTGTGATCGGGTACGTGATCGGCCGTTCGTTCCCCAGCATCCGCTCAACAGCCGTGTTGGTCGGATCTTTGATGGCCGCATTTTGGGCCTGGGACGCTTCTATCAGAAAGGAACTGACATTTTGGGAGTACTACTTCTCAGATCAGCACATCGGAGTGTTGGTCTCGCTGCCAGCGATAGCATGTATTCTTTATGCGCTTGGAATGTTCTGCGCGAGATGGAGCCTGGCACCTGACGTGCCCCGGCCGCCGACGCCGTCCACGGATGCATGATCCTGACCACCGGAGCGGTCACGGGCAATCGGGCACTGCGCGTGTTCTTTGCTTGGGAATTGGGGATGCCTGGTATCGGCAAACCGATAATGCAATCCTCCGGTGCAACCTGCATTTCGCCCCACCCTCTTCCGCGAACGTCGGTTGGGAAGGTGTCCTCACAGCCGCCACAGCCGCGATTCGATTTCGAGCAGCGCCTCACTGACCTGGGCGTTTACAGAAACTGGCAATCCGCCGCGGATCGTTTGGAATATCATACTCGCATGACTCGCCGGATGCTGTTCGCTGGAATGCTGCTGGCTGCGTCGCTTGCCGCGCAGACGAAACAGGAGTTCATGGTCCCCATGCGGGACGGGGTGAAGCTGGCAACCAACGTGTTCCTGCCGGAAGGGCAGGGTCCGTGGCCGGTGGTGTTGTCGCGGACACCGTACGGCAAGGATCGGGGGGCGGGGGATGCCGCCAATATCACCAAGGCCGGCTATGTCCGGGTGGTGCAGGATTGCCGGGGACGGTTCAAGAGCGAAGGCAAGTACGTGCCCTGGGAAAACGACATTGAAGACGGGTACGACACGCTGGAGTGGATCGCGAAGCAGCCATGGTCGACCGGGAAGGTGGGGATGACCGGCGGATCCGCGCTGGGCATCACCACGCATATGGCGGCGATCAGCGGGCATCCGGCTTTGAAGGCCGCCTTTGTTACGGTGTCGCATGGGAGCCCGTATCAGAATGCCAACTTTCCCGGCGGCATTTACCTGAAGAACATGCGCGAGGAATGGCTGCGGCGGCAGGGCGTTCCGCCGCCGGAGGAGCCGAAACCGCGCATCGGCTACTACGATGACGACGCGCGCCGGCTGGACATGCGGTCGTACCTGGACAAGATTACCGTGCCGTTCTACAGCGTCGGCGGATGGTACGACATCTTCTCGCAAGGCACCATCGACACCTTTACGTTGCTGCAGGCCAAAGGCGGCGCGGGCGCCAAGGGCAATCAGCGGTTGTACATGGGCGGTTTCGGACATCGCCAACTGATGGGCGATCTGAAGTATCCACCGGAAGCCGGGGGTCGGCCCATGGCCGACATGATCCGGTGGTTCGACCACTGGCTGAAGGGGGTGGATAACGGGATCCTGAAGGAGCCACCGGTGAAGTACTTCGTGCTGGGCGATCCGACGGACAAGAGCGCGCCCGGCAATCAGTGGCGGACCGCCGACAACTGGCCGCCGCCCTCCACGCCGACGCCGCTCTACTTGCGTGAAGGCGGCAAGCTGAGCCTGACGCTGCCCACGGAATCGGCCAAGGCGAGCTACGTGTACGATCCCAAGGATCCGGTGCCGACCCTGGGCGGCAACAACCTGATGATGGACGCCGGTCCGATGGATCAGCGTCCGGTGTCCAGCCGCAAGGACGTACTGAAGTTTGAGACGGAGCCGCTGAAGGAAGCGGTGGAGATCGCGGGTCCGGTGCGAGCGGAGCTGTTCGTGTCAACGGACGCTGACGACACTGATTTCATCGTGAAGCTGATCGACGTGTATCCCAACGGCTACGAAGCGCTGGTGATGGACCAGGGACAGCGGATGCGCTTGCGCAACGGGCCCTTCCGTCCGGAACTGACGCAGCCCGGCAGGGTCTATCCGATCAAGGTGGATTTGTGGTCCACCGCGATCGCGTTCAACAAGGGGCACAAGATCGCGATCCACATTCAGTCGTCGAACAATCCGCGCTTTGAGCCGCATTCGAACACCTGGGATCGGGTGCGGACGTACGACAAGGCGGTGAAGGCGAACAACACCGTGTACTTCGATCCGAAGCAGGCGTCGAAGCTGGTGCTGCCGGTGACGAAGATTTATGGCGCGGCGGGGAGTTCCGGGGGAAGGTAACGGCGGGCGCCCGCGTTTTGCAACCATTGGATCGCAATGCCGATTCCCTTGCGGTTCCATGTTGCGTTCGTTAAGAACATCGCATACTACGCGAACTCGCACGGTGTGGACCAGGAGCGCCTGTGCCGTCTGGCCGGCATTCCCGCGCAATTGCTGTCGGACCCGGACGCGATCATTGACGCCGCGTTAATGGAACGCGTCTGGCGGGTGGCAGTGGAGGAAACCGGCGACGCCAGTTTCGGCTTGCACCTGGGCGAGGGGACGCAACCGGCGGATATCGGCATCGTGGGACTGGCGATGATGAGCTGCGACACGCTGCACGCAGCCCTGAGAAAGCTCATCCGCTATTGGGACCTGATGAGCAACGCCACCAGGATTGAACTTACCGCCACCGGCGGCGTGGCCACGGTTGAGTTACAGGTGGTGGAGGCGCCGCGCAACTTCATTCGCGAAAACCGGCATCCGGTGGAATCCTCCTTCAGCGCCTGCCTGTCCTTGCTGCAGGTGATGGCTGGGAAGCCGATCCCCTTGCGCGATGTCGCGATTGATTATGCCGAGCCCGCGGATCCGCGGGAACATGCGCGAATTCTGGGCCGCAAGCCTCGATTCGAGGCCGGCAGGAATGCGCTGAGCTTTCCCGAGGAAGTGCTGCGCTGGCCGTTGCGCCATGCCAACGCGTCGCTGGTGCAGACTTTGGAAGAACAGATGGAGCAGGCGCTGCGGCAGAACCCGCTGACACTGCAGGATCGCGTGCGGCTGGAGGTGGTTCGCCGGCTGCGGGCGGAACTGCCGGAACTCGAAACGATCGCCGCGGCGCTGGGTTTGAGCGCGCGCGCGCTGCAGCGCGAACTGCAGTCGGAAGGCACGACATTCCGGGAAGTAGTCGATGGCTTGCGCAAGAACCTCGCGGCCGAGTATCTGGCGGACGGCCACCATTCCATTACGGATATTTCGTTTCTGCTGGGCTTCTCGGAGCCGAGTGTGCTGCATCGCTATTTCCGCCGCTGGTACGGGATGACGCCGGCTCAATTCCGGACGCAGCGGAGGGAGGGGCGGCCGGAAGGCGGATCAGGACAAGACCCAGCAGGCAGCACCACACCGACCAGATGAGGAAGGCAACCGTGGTGAGCGGATCGAGTGGCGCCAGGGCGGGGAAGGTCGCGGCCAGGCTTCCAGGGGACCCGGCGATAAAGAGGCCGCCGGCCAGCAGACCGAGTCCGCGCTGCCACCGGGCTGCTTTCGTGACGGCGGGGAAGCCAAGCGCGATGCCGAGTGTCCAGAGGCCCAGCAGCAACTGCCCGAGATGTTCGCCCAGCAACACCCCGAACAGTTGATGCTGCGCTTCAAAGATGAGTTCGATGGACTTGCGTGTGCCCGGATCGCCCGTTGAGGTGGCCCAGGATGCGGCGAGAAGCGGCACCAGCACCACCCACCGCAGCAGACCGGCGATCTGCAGCAGCGCCGATGCGATCCCCAGCGGCGTCGCGGCCCGGAGCCAGCGGTTTCTGGCGTGATCCGGAAGGGAAGCGGGGAGCATGCAAATGCCCACGAGCAGCGGCACAATCGCGATAGCGAAGGCATACCAGGTGGCGATCAGCGGTCCGGCGGCCGCGCCTGCCGCGCAGCGTTCCAGGATGACGGCGGCGGGCTGGCGAAGAATGTCCGGGTAATCGAAGCCGGTAATCAGCATCGTGTACGGAATCTGGATGAGAACCGGAAAAGTGAGCAGCAGGACGCCGGTTGCCTTGGGCCAGCTCATACTCGCGCCTCGTGGACCGCGGTTGCGGCGTGCAGGAGCGCCGAACGGTAACCGGTCAACTCCTCTTCGAGAGCCATCCATCGCGAGAGCCGCCCCACGGCGTGGAAGATGCCGCGCTGCAGGATCACGGGCAAGCCGGGCAGCCAAACATCGCCGAACGCGAGCAGCCGCAGCAACGCAAGCGGGTTGCGCGGGTTACCCTCCGGATCGACCTTGCCGGCGCCCGCGAGACCGTAGAGACCGAGCAGGAAAGTCAGGAAATCGGCGGGCGAGTGGAGATGCGCCTCGAACACCAGCCATTCGGAGTGCGGGTTCGAGAACGAGTGCAGACGCCCGGGCGGGATGCGGACGCCGTCGCCCGCCCGGAGTTCGGAAAATCTTCCTTGGCCGTCGAGTTCCAGCGTCATCACCCCTTCCACCACGCGAAACGTCTCCGTGAGGGATCGATGGAAGTGCAAGGGCGCGCCGCCGGACCGCGGTGCGATCCAGAACCGCAGGCGGAGCTCGTCCGCGCTGGTTCGCAGGATCAGGCAGCGATCTCCGGTAACGCGATTGCTGATGGGAGTGTATGTGTGCGGTTGCATGAGTCCCGATTGTGAGGGCTCCAGTGCATCAGGCAATTGACCGGATGCGCCTGAGGATTGACTGGCGGCGCCGGGGACAGCCAGCGCGGGCGGTCAATCGTATGGCGGCTCCGGTCAGTGCCGGGGAGGCTGTGTGGGCTGAGAATGGGCCTGCATGATGAAACAAACTTCTTTCTTCTTTTTCAGTTTTCTGGCCGGCGGAGCTGGTTCCGCCGCGGATGTGACCTTTCGCGCGGAGACTCGAGTGGTCACGGTGGATGTGATGGTGGAGGACAGCAGGAGCCGCAAGCCGGTGGACAATCTGACGCGCGGGGACTTCCGCCTGCGGATCGACGGCAAGGACCGGCCGCTGACGTATTTCGGGCGGAATGGCGTGGAACGCCGCCCGCTCGCGATGCTGGTTTATCTGAATCTGGCGCCGGATGGAGGGCTGCGCGAGCTGTCGAGACCCGCGGCCATCGAGTCCCTGGCGGCGGCGCTGGGGCGATTGTCGGCCGAGGACGAAGTGGCCGTGTACGCGGCGACGGACTGGTTCGTGGGCGATCCCAAGGAGATGACGCCGCTGACGCGCGACCGGCAGGACGCCGCGCGCGGGATGCGGGCGGCAATCGAAGCGGCGCTGGCGGCGTCCCGGGAGGAGCGCGACTCCGAGCGCGTGGGCAGGCAGCCCAGCATGACGATGGCGATCGCCAAGGCGCGCGAGGTCGCCGGATCGCGTCCGGGATCGCAAGTCGCGCTGGTGTACATCTCGGACGGGATGAACACCCTGGACACGATGGAGTCGCGGAACCGGCGGAAGCTCGCCGGCGATTTGCAGCGGGAGAACATCAGCTTCAGCGCGCTGGATCTGCGCATGATGGGCAGCTACGCCGCGGCGGCGGCGGTGCTGAATCCGGTGGGCATGGCGTTCGGATTCAGTGTGACCGGCAGCAGCGATTATCTGGCGAAGCAGACTGGCGGAGTGGTGGAGGACGTTGCGGAGGCGGCGGGGCTGGGCGCGGCGCTGGATCGCGTGTTCAGCAGTTATGTGACGCGGTATTCGCTGGGGTACCAGGTGGGCGAGAGCGAATACAGAAGCGGTCGTGTGCACCGCATCGATGTCCGCCTGGTGGGGGACGCGGCGAAGGGGCGCACGGTGATTTCGAGGAAGGGGTTTGTGGCCAAGTAGGCCCATTGTGCACCGCGCGACAATAGAGAAAGCCGCGAATGCTCGTCTCGGACTTCGATTACCAACTTCCGCCGCAGCTCATCGCGCAGGAGCCGCTGGCGGACCGTGCGGCCTCTCGCATGCTGGTCCTCCATCGTGCTGAGCAGCGCTGGGAGGATCGGCACTTCCGCGACCTGCCGGAGTACCTGCACCCCGGCGACTGCCTGGTATTGAACAACTCCCGTGTCTTCCCGTCCCGGCTGCTGGGCCATCGCGAGGGGTTTACCGGCAAGTGCGAGGTCTTCCTGGTACGGCCTACCAGCGACGACGGGCGCACCTGGGAGGCGCTGGTCCACCCGGGGCGCAAGCTGCGGTCCGGCGATCGCGTGGTGTTTAGCGAGGACCTGAGCGCGTTGATCGTGGGGCGGGGGGAGCGGGGGCTGCGCAGCGTGCGCATCGAGTCACGAGGCGACCTGATGGAAACCATCGAGCGCACCGGCCATATCCCGCTGCCGCCGTACATCGAACGGCCCGATCGCGCGGAGGATCGCGACCGCTACCAAACGGTGTTCGCCAAGGAGCGGGGATCGGTGGCGGCGCCCACCGCGGGATTGCATTTCACGCCGGAGGTTCTGGACGCCTGCAGCCGGGCCGGAGCGGCGATCGCGTACGTGACCTTGCACGTCGGCCTGGGGACCTTTCAGCCGTTGAACAGCGATGTAGTCGAGCAGGTGAAGCTCCACGAGGAGTTGTACTCGGCGGGCGAGCACGCCCTGGACGAGATCGCGAGGGCGAAGAGGGTGGTCGCGGTGGGGACCACTTCCGTTCGCACTCTCGAGACGTACGCGCGGACCCGGCGGCGGGCCGGTGAGACGAACCTGTACATCTACCCTGGCTTTGAGTTTCAGCTTACGGGGGCGATGCTCACCAACTTCCATTTGCCGAAGTCGAGCCTGCTGCTGCTGGTCTGCGCCTTCGGTGGCACCAAGTTTGTGATGGACGCGTATCGCCATGCGGTGTCGGAAAAGTACCGCTTCTTCTCCTATGGCGACTGCATGCTGATCCTGTAAGAGTGCGCCTAAGCCGTTGATTACGAATCATTACAGACCATAATGGTCCGGAACGGTTATACTGGTTGCCGAGACTGGTGTGTTCACTTTTCTCTGGGAGACAGAAGAACTATGAAGGCAGTGTCGTACCTGGCTGCAAGCACCCTGTTGGCGACCGCGGCATTCGCGGCGAACACCACGGGTAAGGCCCCGACGTTTGCGAAAGACGTCGCGCCGATCGTTTTCAATCGTTGCGCGGAGTGTCATCGTCCGGGCGAAGCAGCCCCGATGAGCTTCACAAACTACAAGGAAGTCCGGCCGTGGGCCAAGGCGATCAAGGAGAAGGTGGTCGCGCGCACGATGCCGCCCTGGCTCGCCGATCCGGCGCACGGGAAGTTCGCCAACGACCGTTCGCTGTCGCAGCAGCAGATCGACACGATCGTGAGCTGGGTGAACGCGGGCGCTCCGGAAGGCAACGCCAAGGATCTGCCCAAGATGCCTGAATTCACCGAAGGTTGGGGCATCGGCAAGCCGGACCTGGTGATCGACATGGGCGCCGACTTCGACATTCCGGCCGAAGGCGAAGTCCCCTACAAATACTTCACGGTGGATCCCGGCTTTAAGGAAGACATCTGGGTGACCGCAGCGGAAGCGCGTCCGCAGCAGCGGGGCGCGGTGCACCACATCATCGTATTCCTGCAGGAGCCGAATCCGGACGCCGCTTCGCGCGTCGCCGGCGGCAACCTGCTGGTGGGCTGGGCGCCCGGGGAGCAGGCCGTGGAACTGATGCCCGGCACCGCCAAGCTGATCAAGGCCGGCACCAAGCTGCGTTTCCAGATGCACTACACGCCCAACGGCAAGGCGCTGCGGGACCGCTCGTATATCGGGCTGAAGCTGGCCAAGGAGAAGCCGCAGTATAAGGCGGTTACGGCCAACGCGCTGACCTTCAACTTTAAGATTCCGCCAAACGATCCGAATTACGAAGTGAAGTCGCAGTACGTGGCGAAGGAAGACATCGAGATCACGTCGTTCATGCCGCACATGCACGTCCGCGGCAAGGACTTCAAGTACACGGTGACCTATCCGGACGGCCGCAGCGAAGTGGTGCTCTCGGTTCCGAAGTACGACTTCAACTGGCAGTTGGTGTACATTCCGGAAAAGCCGCTGCTGCTGCCCAAGGGCGCGCGCATCGATTGCGTGGCGCACTTCGACAACTCGGCGAACAACAAGTACAATCCGAATCCCAACCAGGAAGTGAAGTGGGGCGACCAGACCTGGGAAGAGATGATGATTGGCTGGTTCAACTATCGCGTTCCGGCGGTGAAGGCGGAGACGCCGAAGACGGGCGCGGAAGAGTAAGCAACTTCGGACACTGTCCTGTATTGCATCGCGAGCGGCAAGTGATTGCCGCTCGCGATTTGCTTTTTGGGGGACAGTGCGAAAATAGCATCCAATGATCACCACGGGAACCCCGGACCAGCTTCTGTTGCTTCGGGAGTCGCTAACAGCAGCCGGGTATGTGGAGGATGAGGTGTGCCGGCGCTTTGGTATCGAGTCGCTGGAGAGCTTTGAGATCGAGCGCGATCCGCAACAGGTTGTCCCCTGGCAGGACCAGCCCGCCGGGATTCTGACCCGGCTGTTTCTGGAAGGCAGGTACACACCGCTCCATGACCTGCAAACTGTACTGGGCACGCCGGCCGTGGAGGCGATAACTGAACTGGGCCTGTTGGAGCAGCACCCCAGCGATGCCGGTCAGGTTTCCGCCGCGGTTGCGCTGTACCCGGTTCGCGGCGTTTATGTTGCTTCGGACCGGTGGAACCGCCCGGATCGCGGGGTCGTGAAACCTGCTTCGGATATCGTGTATCCCGCGCTTGTTCCGAACACGATGCGGTTTCTCCGTTACATGCCGGCCCGGCCTTGCCGCGTTATGCTGGACCTCGGAACCGGCACGGGCATCGCCGCGCTGGCGGGCGCGAGCGAGTTCGCGGAAAAAGCGTGGGCGCTGGATATCGCCCCGCGGTCGACACTTTTCGCGGAATGGAACGGGGCTCTGAACGGCCTCGCAAACATGGAAGTTCGCACCGGCGACCTGTACGAGCCCGTACGGGGTGAGCAGTTCGATCGCATCGTGACACATCCGCCCTACGTGCCTGTCCTCCGGCCCAAGTGGATTTATCACGATGGCGGGCAGGACGGAGAGCAGATTGTGCAGCGCGCGGTTGCGGGCGCGGCCGAACATCTGGCGCCTGGCGGGTTGTTCTACCTGCTTGCCATGCTATCGGATCGGGAAAGCGAGCCCGTGGAAGCGAGGGTCAGGCGCTGGTTGGGCGAGGCCAGCGGCGAATTCGACGTGCTGCTGTGCCCGCTGAATTCGCTCGATCCCAGTGAATTTGCAAGCCGGGCGGCGCTGCAGTCCGAAAATCCCGCCCGCGATTATGCGGAGTTCAAACGCCTGATGGGCAGCCTGGGCGTGACGCAGATGATGTACAGCGTGCTGCTGCTGCAGCGGTGCTCGGAAGCCCGCACCGTGTTCACGCAGCGGCGGGAGATCACCAGGCAAACCACGCCGGACGAACTGCTTTCCACGGTGACGCTGGAGACGGAGTTGCAAACCGCGGGCGGACTCGCGCGGCTCCTGCGCGCCCGAGTGGCAGCAAACCGCGAGACCCAACTGCGGGTTGAGCATTCGCTGGGAGAGGAAGGCTGGGAGGTCGGCGGTTACCTGCTGCGGGTGGAGCGGCCTTTCTCGATGGAGGCGCGGACGGATGCGTGGGCCGCGCTTCTGCTGAGCCTGGCGGACGGCAACCGGACTCTGTCGGATTGCCTCCGCGCGCTGAAGGAACAGGGCGCGCTCGCGCCGGAGACGCCGGCGCCCGAGTTCGCTCGTGCAGCGGGGGACCTGATTTCGGGGGGCTTCCTCAGGCTGGTGTAGCGTAATCCATTTTCCTACGTGAAGTGATACAATCGGCGACCGCTAACGTATGACGGCCCAATCCCTCTGGCGGATCGCGATCGCGGCTCTCGTCTTCGCCGGACTGCTGTCCGGACAATCGATTATCACGACCGTCGCCGGAACGGAGTGGATTTTCCCGCGGGGGACGATCCCGGCGATCGGCGCGCCGCTGAGTTCGGATATCTATGGTTTGCTTACCGATCGCGATGGATCGTTGTTGATTTGCGACACCGGCAATGACATGATTTTTCGCCTGCGGGGCGGAAACCTGATTCCAGTCGCAGGAAGCGGCAACAGAGCCTTTGCGGGGGATGGCGGTCCAGCGACCCAAGCATCGCTTTATGCGCCGTACGACATTGACGTGGACTCCGCCGGCAACCTGTACATAGCCGATATCGGTAGCGGGGTTCGAAAGGTCGCGCCGAATGGCATTATCACACGATTGGCGGCCGGCAACTCTCCCAGAGGCATCGGTGCGGACTCAATGGGAAACGTCTACTTCGTTTCCGGGTCCGGATCGCGCGTGTTTCGCGTTGCTGCCGACGGCGGGCAGACCCTCATCTCAGGTACCGGAGACAACCGCGAGGCTGGGGACGGAGGACCAGCAGTGCAGGCCTCCCTGCTCGATCCAACGGACGTGGCTGTGGACGAAACGGGGGCAGTGTTCATTCTTGGATCCCAGTCCATTCGCGTGATTCGAAACGGGATCATCTCGAGGCTCTCGACGGTCCGCGGCGCTCGTCGGTTTGCGTTTCATAATGGCCGCCTGTTTGCGGGCGGACAGGGAGTCGTTGTGGGCGTTGACGGCACAATTCTGAACGCGCCTTCGAACACAGGAGGAACCGGTTTCGCGATTGACCCCGCGGGTTTCGTGATCTACGCGGCAGGCGGCTCCATAGAGCGTGCGCAGGGAAGCTTGTCCACAAGGATCGCGGGCGCGACTGACGTGTATCGCTTTTCCGGCGACGGCGGACAAGCGGTGAACGCCCATCTGCAATTTGGCACCAGCCGAAGCACCATCCGTGCCCAGGTCGCGATCGACAATCACGGCGACCTCCTGATCAGCGACATTTGGAATGGCCGAATTCGGCGTGTCACCAGTGATGGCGTGATCCGGACGGTTGTCGCCAACGTGGGGTCCGCCGCATTAGCTATCGACCGGGCGACGGGAGACATAGTGTTCGGCAGCGCCGGAATTCGGCGGATCTCCGCGTCGGGTGTGATCACGACTCTGGTGCTCCCGGGAACTGCCATTCCAGGTGTTACGAACTTGGGAGCTCCGAACGGGATTGCGGTGGCTCCTGACGGCACCGTCTACTTTTCCTACAGCAATTGGGTTTTCCGCCGATCAGCCTCAGGTGCAATCACCGTATTCGCCGGCGACGGACAGGACCGCAGCGCAGGTGACAACGGGCCGGCCGTGCAAGCTTCGCTATACGGTCCGGCGGGGATCGCAATCGACGCAGCGGGAACCATCTATGTTGCCGAGCAATGGGGCGCGCGCATTCGTCGAGTTGCCGCGAATGGAATTATCACAACAGTGGCCAGCGGGCTTAACTCACCTTACGGGCTTGCCTTCGACCCAGCCGGGGTCTTGCACTTTGGCGATACTTTCGGAAGAGTTGTCCGCCGGGTCAACGCCGATGGAACGCTCACAACTGTAGCCGGGCCAGGTCCCGGGTTCTCCGGTGACGGCGGCCCGGCACTCTCGGCGGGGGTATCGCCCGCCGGCATCGCCTTCGACCGCGCCGGTAACCTCTACATCGCCGACGAGAACAACCACCGCGTGCGGATGGTCCGGGCGCAGCCGCCGTCGTTTACGGCGACTCCCGCGCGGATCACGCTAGTTTCGGGCGAGGAGCGCGCGGTGACCCTCTCCTCGACAACGCCCGGCATGAGTTTCACCGCGTCCGCCAGCGCACCGTGGGTGCGGCTGAGCCCGGCCTCGGGCACGCTGCCCTTCAACATCGCGATCGGTTCGGATGCCGCGGGTCTGGCGCCGGGTTCGTACGAGGCGGTGGTCACGATCACCTCGCCGCTCGCCTCGCCAAGAACGCAGACGATTAGTGTCACGCTGACGGTCCCGCAGAGCACGGGACAGCCGCGGCTCAGCGTGGACACGACCGCCGTGAGCTTCTCCGCGGTGGAAAGGACCGAACCGCAGACGCAACAGGTTCGCGTCTCGAACTCGGGAACCGGCACGCTCACCTACACGGTCCAGGCGAGCACGACATCGGATGGCAACTGGCTTTCGGCGAGCGCCGGCTCGCAGCCCACCGCGACCACGGCCGGCTTCGCTACGATCACGGCGCGGCCCGGCACGCTCGCGCCGGGAACGTATCAGGGCAACGTGCGGATCAGCGGTGCAGGGCAGACTGTGGATCTCGCGGTGACGCTCAGCATCACCTCCGCGCCGCGCGTAATCCTGCTGAGCCAGTCGGCGTTGCGCTTCACCGCAGTCGCGCAGGGCGGTCGCCCGCTCGCGCAGGACTTCGGCGTGCTGAACATCGGGCAGGGATCGATGAGCTGGTCGGCGCAGGTGTCAACCGTATCGGGCGCCAACTGGCTGCAGATCACCCCGGCAAGCGGCGCGGTGGAACGTCCGTATCTGGATGTCTCGCGCGTGACCGTCTCCATCGACGCGAGCGAACTTCCGCCGGGTGAACACTACGGTCGCGTGCAGGTGAACGGGCCCGCGGTGAACACGCCGCAGATCCTCACGGTGATTCTGAATGTGCTGCCGCCGGGCTCGTCTCCCGGGCCGGAGGTGTACCCGGCGGGACTCATCTTCACTGGAGTTGCCGGCCAGAACCCAGGTTCGCAGGATGTGAGGATCGGCAATCCGGCGCGCACAGCGGACAACTTCAGCTCGGGAGCGATCGGGCGCGGGTTTACGTTCCTGCCGACGAACGCCTCGGTTGCCTCCAATGAGCCCACGGTGATGCGTGTGTTTCCGGACTTCAGCGGGCTAGCCGCGGGGACGGTGGAGCGCGGGGTGATCACGCTGCTGTTCGGCGACGGAACGGCGCGCACGGTGAGCGTG
>CAYOQB010000098.1:0-20621 GCA_964406035.1 uncultured Solibacteraceae bacterium
CAGCGACCCGGTGCGGGCGGCGGACGCTATTCTGTCGATCCGCGGCGCCGCCGCGGGCGTATTCGAAGCAGCGCGGGCGGTGAGCCTGGCGAACGTGGCGCCGCGGGCGTTTCCACTCACCGCCGAAAGCGACTCCAGCCTGCCGCTAATCGCGATTCACGAGGACTGGTCCGGGCTGGTGACGGGTGACAGTCCGGCGCGTCCGGGCGAAATCGTGCATCTGTATGCGAGCGGTCTGGGGCCGGTGGAGCCGCGCGTCGCCACTGGCGAGCGCGCGGGCCTGCGGCATCCCGCGGTGCTTCCGTTCCGCTGGGTTTACACCGATGTCGGCACGCACCCGCTGGAGGTGCTATACGCCGGGCTCGCGCCGGGGCTTGTGGGTGTTTACCAGATCGACGCGAGGATGCCGGACAGCTTCGCGGGGCCGCTGTTGTCGATCGGGATCTATCTGGACGAGGCAGCGTGGTCCCTGGGGCCGCTGCCGGTACGCTTCGCGTCATACTAAGAGCTTGCGCCGCAACTGGCTTCTGCTGTTTCTTCTCGCGATCGTTTACATTTACGGCCTGAACCGCGCGGGCATGCTCGGTCCGGATGAGCCGCGCTATGCCGCCATCGGGCTGGAGATGTCGCGATCGGGGGACTGGATCACGCCGCGGTTGTGGGGGGAGGCGTGGTTCGAGAAACCGCCGCTCCTGTACTGGCTGGTGGGCGCGGGGGACATGGTGGGGCTGCCGGAGGGCTGGGCGGCGCGGCTGCCAGTGGCGATGCTGTCGATCGCCTTTCTGGCGTTCTTCTTCCGGGAACTCCCGCGGCAGTGCGAGGGGGAGGTCGCGCTGGTGGCCGCCGTGCTGCTCGCCACCTCGGCGGGGTGGCTGGGTTTTTCGCAGATCGCGGTGACCGATTTGCCGATGTCGGCGGCTCTGTTCGCGGCGATTCTGCTGGCCCGGCAGGGGGAGTTCACGCCCCGGAGGGCGATGGCCTCGGGCTTCCTGCTGGGGCTGGCGGTGCTGGCTAAAGGGTTGGTGCCGTTGGTGTTGTTCGTACCGGTGGGGTGGTATCGCCGGGCCGAATGGAAGCGATTGGCGCTGCTGGGGGCGCTTTTTGCCGCCACCGCCGCGCCCTGGTACGCAGCCTGTTACGCGACGAACGGTTGGCCGTTCGTGGAAGAATTGTTTGTCAAGCATCACCTGGCGCGGTTCGCCACCGGCGAACTTTTGCACGAACAGCCATTCTGGTTTTACCTGCCGGTGCTGGCGGGGGCGATTTTTCCGTGGACCCCGCTGGCTGCGGTGCTTTTTGTGCGCAGACCGGATCCGCGGCTGCGTTTCTGGTGGATCTGGCTGGCCTGGGGATTTCTGTTTTTCTCTTTGTCGCGCAACAAGCTTCCGGGGTATGTTCTGCCGCTGCTGCCGGCGCTGGCGCTGCTGCTGGCGGCTGGCATTTCGCGGGCGAATCCACGCGCGCTATTGGCGGCAGCCGCTTTCCTGCTGATCCTGACGCCGCTGATCGCACAGGTTCTTCCGGGAGCGCTGCTGAGCGGCCTGACCCGGGCGGAATTCACTTTGTACGGGACCGATCTTGCGGCCGGCGCGGCGGCGTTCGCGGCCTGGCTCGCGTTGTTGTATTGGCTGCGGCGGAAGCCTCCGGCGGCCCTGATCGTGACCGCGCTGGGTCTGCTGATGGGGGGCGCGGTGCTGTACGCCAAGGCGCGGGTGCTGCCGGTGCTGGACCGGCAGGTATCGGCGCGGGCCTACTGGCGGGCGATCGAAAAAGACGCGGACGGATATTGCGTGGGGGACCTGCGGCGGGCTTGGGTGTACGGCCTGAATTACTATGCCGGCCGGTCACTCCCCGCTTGCGCGGAGGGTGACGGCCGGCATCGCATCACGACGGAGGCTGTCGAGAAATTCGGAACGCAGCCTTAAGAGGCTAGCTTCGTTTGGAAGAGCGCGCCGATTGGGTGCGGAGCGGTTCAGCCGAGGCGCCGGCATAGGCGGCCGCGGGGAACACCACTTCGGTATCGACGAACTTCACCATTTCGTGGATGGGCATGCCTTCGGCTTCCTTGTTGAACAGGAGGGCGCCTCCGGCATGGTCGAACTCGACGCGAACCCAGTCGCCGCCGCGCACCTGGTCGGTGGCGATCAGGTTGGACATGGGCTGTACCAGCAGCCGTTCGATAGCGCGCTTCAGGTGGCGCGCGCCGTACTTGACGTCGGTGCCTTCGCGCAGCAGGAAGTCCTTGCTGGTGTCGGAGAGCGTGAACACGAAGGAACGCTCCGGCGCGTTGTTGAAGATGCGCTGCTGCACCTGGTTGAGCTCGATGTCCAGGATCTTGCGGAGCTGATCCTGGCCCAGCGGCTTGAAGACCACGACTTTGTCGAGCCGGTTCATGAACTCGGGCGTGAACTTCTTGCGCGCGGCTTCGACGCCGGAGGTCTTGATCTTGGCGTCGATTTTCTCATCGAGGACGCCGGCGACGGCCTTAAGCCGCGTTTCCGAGGAAGCGAATCCCATTCTGGGATTCAGAAGGGAACTCATTTCGCTCGCGCCGAGGTTGGAGGTCATGAAGATCAGCGCCCGGGAGAAATCGACCTTGCGATTGTCGCCGAGGGTGAGCGTCGCCTTGTCCAGAATGCCCAGTAACAGGTTCCAGAGGGCATCGGAGGCCTTTTCGATTTCGTCGAACAGGATGAAACTAAGCTTCATTGAGTCGGTGTGATACTGATTGATCACTTCCTGACTCAGGAGCGGATGGGTTTCGCGGTGTCCCAGGTATCCGGGAGGGGAACCGATGAGCTTGGCGATTTCGTGTGAGTGCTGGAACTCGGCGCAATCGATTTTGATGACGGCGCGAGGGTTGCGCAACAGCGCTTCAGCGGTAGCTTCCACGATCCGGGTCTTGCCGGAACCGGTGGGTCCCAGGAAGAGAAAGTTGCCGATCGGCCTGCCGGAAGCCGTCATTCCAGTCAGATGCATCTGATAGATGTTGACGATCTGCTGGATTGCCTCGTCCTGACCCACGATGAATCTTTTGAGGTTATGTTCGAGGTTGACTGCCTCCCGGCCGGTGCGGCTCGGGTCTAGCGGGACGTTCGTGCGAACCATCTTCTGCCCCTTTCTCTCTCTTGCGGACCGGCGAACTCGAAATCCGCCGTCGTTCCACAAATCCTCAGGCAAGCCGTATACCATTTCGATTCGTCCCCGCCCCTTCCTGTTTCAGCAATGTTCAATTACTTACGCGGCGGGCGCGATGGCCGCACTTCCACACGGCTGACTAAAGTTCGCTCCGGCAAAGCCAGCAGGTCCATGACGATCTGGGCGATGTCCTGGGGATGTATCTTCCAGTCCGCTCCTGTTCCAGACCCGCCGAACTCCGTATCCACGCTGCCCGGCATAATGTAAGTAACCCGGACGCGATCGGCGCGATGGTCCAGCATTACCGCTTCACTAAAGCCGTTCAGCCCAAACTTGCTAGCGTTGTACGCCGCGCCTCCGGCGAATGGGTTCTTACCCGCCAAACTGCTGATGTTGATCAGGTAACCCCCGCCCGCCTGGCGAAACCTCGGCAGCGCTTCCCGGGTGCAATAGAAAGCGCCGTTCAGGTTGATCTCGATAACCTTGCGCCACTCCTCCGGTGTCAGCTCCGCGGCCGGCTTGAAGATTCCGATTCCGGCGTTATTCACCAGAAGATCCAGGCCGCCGAGCTGCTCGTCCGTCCAACGAAACAGCCCTTCCACCGACTCACTGTTGGATACATCGGCAATTGCGCCGACGACTTTACCGGAGCGGCTACCCCCCAATGCGGTGACCGCCTCCCGCAAATCCCTCTCACTCCGCCCGCAGATCGCCACCGCGGCGCCCGCCTGCGACAATTTGTCCGCGATCGCATACCCGATGCCGCGCGATCCGCCGGTGACTAATACGCGCTTTCCCGCAAGGTTCTGGTCCATGCTGTGATCCTGGCACAAAGCGGATCCCCCGGCATACGTCCACCGAGCGGGTGACTGTAGGAAACAGAACAGTCGCGGCGTGCGTACTAGAATGAAACTTGGAGATGATCGAAACCAGCGTTCTCTGGTTGCGGGTTGCCACGGCGCTCTATGGAGTCGGTCTCGCCCATTCCCTCACCGTGATCCTGCGGCGGGAGAGCAGCACGTTTCGCTTCGCGCTGGGGGCCTTTGTCGCGGGCGCGATGCTGCACCTGGTGTCGCTGGTGGAACACGGCCTCGCGGTGGGCCACCTGCCGATCGAGAACTTCTTTCAGTCCATTTCGCTGTGCGGATTTCTGCTGGCCGCGGGCTTTCTGATCGTCTACGCGCGCTACCGCTTCACCGGGCTGGCGGTCTCCTTGTACCCGCTGGTGTTTCTGATGGCGTTGGTGGGCAGCATGGAGGTCGCGGTGTCCGGCTGGTCCGACCTGCGGTATCGCAACGCCTGGCTGCTGGTGCACGTGCTGCTGATCCTGCTCGGCTACGCGGCGCTGGTGGTGACGGCGATCGCATCCGTTTTCTATCTGCTGCAGGAGCGCCATCTGAAGCGCAAGACGCTGCCCACGGCGGCGACGCGCGCCATTCCTCCGCTGGCCACGCTCGATGAGATCATTTCCCGCTCGATGGGATTCGGCTTTGTTTTTCTGACGCTGGGCCTCATCGCGGCCATCACCTGGGCCTTCATCGAATCCGGCACCACCTGGATCGGCGACGCCAAGATCGCCATTTCGGTGCTCACCTGGGTGCTGTGCATGATCATGATTTTCCTGCGGGCTTCCGCCGGCTGGCGGGGACGCAAAGCCGCGATTCTCGCGATCGGCGTGCTGTGCAGCTCGGCGGTCACCTGGGTGGCGCACTCCGGCTTGCGGGAGGCATTCCTGAAATGAGGCCGCGATGCGCTTCCTGATCACCGGGTTGAATCATCGCACCGCGCCGGTGGAGATCCGGGAGCGGCTGGCCTTCGGGGATCAGACGCTGCCGGACGCGCTGGACCGCCTGAAACGGCGGCCGGGCGTGCTGGAGGGCATGATCCTGTCCACCTGCAATCGGGTGGAGGTGATGACCACCGCCGACGACCGCAGCGATGTGGACGGATCGCTGGAGTCGTTCCTGGCCGAGTGCCGCGACGTGGAGCGAACCTGGGTCTCGCCGTATTTGTATAAGTTCGACGGCCGGGATGCGATCCGCCATCTGTTCCGGGTGGCCGCGAGCCTGGATTCGATGGTGGTGGGCGAGCCGCAGATCCTGGGACAGCTCAAGAGCGCTTACGCGCTAGCCAAGGAGCGCGGCACCGTAGCCAGCTTCCTGGACCTGATGCTGACCCGCGCCTTCAACGTCGCCAAGCGGGTGCGCACGGAAACCGAGATCGGGCAGAGCGCGGTGTCGGTGAGCTACGCCGCGGTGGAACTGGCTCGCGAGATCTTCGGATCGCTGGCCGGCAAGCGGGTGATGGTGATCGGCGCGGGCAAGATGTCGGAATCTGCGCTCCGCCACCTGCAGCGCGCCGGCGTCAGCCACATCCTGGTGACCAACCGGACGCGGCCTCGCGCCGAGGCGCTGGCGGCGGAAGTCAACGGCAGCGTGGTTGATTACAACGGCTTTCCGCGCGCCCTTCCCGACGTCGACATTGTGATCACCTCCTCGGGCGCGCCGGACTACGTACTGACCCGCGAAAACCTGCGTCCGGTGCTTTCCGCGCGGCGGCATCGTCCCATGTTCCTGATCGATATCGCGGTGCCGCGCAACGTCGATCCGCAGGTGAACGAATTGGAAGGCGTGTTCCTGTACGATATCGACGACCTGCAGAAGGTGGTCCACGCCAACCTGGAGAACCGGCTGCAGGTGGCCGAGAACGCCGAGAAGATCATCACCGAAGAGGTGGAGCGCATGATGGTGCGCCTGAAGGCTCGCGAAGTGGTGCCGACCATCGTGGGCCTGCAGGAGCAGTTCGAGCTGCTGCGGCAGGCGGAGCTCGAGCGCATGCGCGCCAAGCTTGGCGCGCTGACGCCGGAACAGGAGCAGGCCATCGAAGCACTGACCAGAGGCATTGTGAACAAGATCGCGCACGGGCCCATTTCCGAATTGCGGCGGCATGCCGCCGATCCCGAGGGCCACCACCTGGCGGGGATGCTGCGCAAGCTCTTCCGGTTGGGCCAATGACCGCCGCCGAACCGCTCATCATCGGCAGCCGCGGCTCCGCGCTGGCGCTGTGGCAGGCGAACTGGATTCGCGCCCAGCTCGGAGGAGCGGCGGGCGGCATCCAGGTGATCCGCACCACCGGGGACCGCATCACCGACGTGCCGCTGGCGCAGGTGGGCGCCAAGGGCCTGTTCACCAAGGAGATCGAGGACGCGCTGCTGGCCGGCGAGATCGACGTCGCGGTGCACTCGCTGAAGGATATGCCGACGGAGCTGCCGGAAGGCTTGACGCTGGCCGCAATCCCGGAGCGCGAGGATGTGCGCGATGCCGTGGTCGGGCGGCGGCTGGACCAACTGAAGGCCGGGGCGCGCGTCGGCACCAGCTCGCTGCGCCGTTCGGCGCAACTGAAAGCGATGCGTCCGGACCTGGACCTGCGGCCGGTGCGCGGCAATGTCGACACGCGCATCCGCAAGCTGGAGGAAGGCGAGTTCGAGGCCATCGTCCTGGCGGCGGCGGGCCTGCGGCGACTGGGGCTCGCCGGGCGGATCGCGGAGCTGCTGGAGCCGTCGGTAATGCTGCCCGCCACGGGACAAGGCGCGCTGGCGGTGGAAACGCGGGCCTCGGGAAGGGGCTTCGACGAAGTGCAGCCGCTGAATCACTCCGCGACGCGGGTTGCCGTCACCGCGGAACGCGCCATGCTGCGGGCGCTGGGCGGCGGATGCCAGGTGCCCATCGGCGGCTACGCCCGGATTCGGAACGGGAGCGTGGAGCTGGACGGCCTGGTGATCGCGCCCGACGGGTCGCGGGTGGTGCGCGCTTCCGAACGCGGCGCGGCGGCGGACGCCGAGGCGGTGGGGGCGGCGCTGGCGCGGCGGCTGCGCGAGCTGGGCGCGGAAGCAATCCTGGAAGCGGTGTACGGTCCGAAGTGAAGCTCGCCGGGCAGCGGGTGGTGATCACGCGGGACCGCGCTCAGGCCGGGGGGCTCGCCGATCTGCTGGCCACGGCGGGCGCGGAAGTGGTGGAGCTGCCGGTGATCGCGATCCGGCCCGCGGCGGATCCGGAGGCCCTGCGGAAGGCCGCGCAAAGCGTATCCGCGTATCGGTGGCTGGTGTTCACCAGCGCCAACGCGGTGAAATTCTTTTTCGAGGCGGGCCCCCAGGGTCCGCTGCCCCAGGTGTGCGCGATCGGTCCAGCGACGGCCAGGGCTCTGGCGGCGCAGGGCGTAGCGGCGGCGCTGCAGCCCGATGAGGCGGTGGCGGAGTCGCTGGTGGATGCGTTTCGCGGCGTGCCGCTGCAGGGCGCGCGCGTATTGCTGCCGCAGGCTTCGGGGGCTCGCGAAGTGGTAGCGGCGGGGCTGCGCGAACTCGGCGCGTCGGTGAATGTGGTGGAGGCGTATCGCAACGTACCGCCGGAGGGCCTGGCGGAAGCGGCGGCGCGGGTGTTCCAGTCGCGCGTGGACTGGGTGACGTTCACCAGCGGATCGACGGTGAAGAATCTGCTGGCGGCGGTGCCGCGGGAGGCGCTGGCGGGGGTGCGGCTGGCCTCGATCGGACCGGTGACTTCGGAGGCGCTGCACCGGCACGGGTTCCGTCCCGACGCGGAAGCGCGGCCGCACACCGCGGAGGGGCTGGTGGCGGCGATGGAGCAACGCGGTTGATCAAGATGCTTCGTCGCCCGCCTGCTCGACCGCCTGCGAGAAGGCCTGGAGCGCGGCCTCGCTGGCGCGCAGGTCGCGGGCTTTCGCGGCCTCTTCGAGCGCCGATCCGGCCTGGCCGATCACCGGAAATCCGAAGCCTTTTCCGATGCCCTTGCAGTTGTGCCCGATGGTCTGGAGCACAGGGAAGTCGGCGGCGTCGAGCGCCTGGCGGAGCCGGGCGAGATCGCCGCGGCGCTTGTCAAGAAATTCACGGCGTTTGGCCGGGGTGATCTGCGATCCGCCGCCGCGGGGCTCCGGCGCTTTTGCCGCGGCGTGGCGCGCGATCGCTTCCACCAGGTCCTCGCGCTCGACCGGCTTCGGCAGGTGGGCGTCGCATCCGGCCTCGCGAGCCTCGGCGGCCGCGCCGGTGAGTGCGTGCGCGGTAAGGGCCACCACCGGAACCGGAGGACGCCCGTTGGCCTGTTCCCAGGCGCGGATCTCGCGCGTGGCGGTGTAGCCGTCCATCACGGGCATCTGGATATCCATCAGAATCAGGTCGTAGTCCTGCGTGCGGCGTTTGCGCAGCGCGTCGGCCCCGTCTTCGGCGAAGTCCAGCAGCAGCGGCAGGTCTTCCAGGTAGGTCTGCACCAGGAAGCTGTTTTCCGGGTTATCTTCGGCCAGCAGGATGCGGGTGCCGGGACGAATGCGCGCGGGGGGCGGGGCGGCGCGGCGCGGCTTCTTGCGCGCCGGGTACACGGTTTCGCGCGAGCACTTCGGCGGAAAGATACTGAACACGAAGGTGGAACCGGGACCGAGGCGGTCGGCCAGCCAGATGTCGCCGCCCATCAGCCGGACCAGGCTGCGCGCGATCGCCAGGCCGAGGCCGGTTCCTTCGTAGCGGCGATTGATGGCGCCGTCGCCCTGCTGGAAGCTCTCGAAAATGAGCTTGCTCTGGGCGTTGGGGACGCCACAGCCCGTATCGGCGACCTCGAACTGCAAGCCCTCGGCGCCGTCGGCGCGTTCCGCCTTCCGCACGCGGATTTCGATGCGTCCACGCTCGGTGAATTTTTCGGCGTTTCCGATCAGGTTCAGCAACACCTGCTGCAGGCGCTCCGGGTCGCCGATCCAGTAGCGCCAGGCGGTGTTCTCGATGTCCAGACGGAACTCGAGGCCCTTCTGTTCGATCGCGGCGGAGATGGTGGCCACGCACTCGTCCAGTACTTCGTCCAGGCTGAACGGATTGGCCTCCACCAGCAGCCTGCCGGCTTCGACTTTGGAAAGATCGAGGATGCCGTTGATCAGCCGCAGCAGGCGTTTCACGTTGCGATGGCAGATCTCCAGGTGCTTGCGCTGGCGCTCCGTCAGATTGCTTTCGAGCAGCATGGCGTTCATGCCCAGGATCAGGTTCATCGGGGTGCGGATCTCATGGCTCATCCGCGCCAGGAAGTCGGACTTGGCGCGATTCGCCGATTCGGCGGCCTGGCGGGCCATTTCGATTTCGGTTTCGTAGCGGACCCGTTCCGCGACATCGATCACGGTAACCACCACCAGGCGAGCGGAGGGGGTGTCGATGGTGTTCAGGTAGACCTGCAGTGGGATTTCGGCTCCGTCGCGGCGGCGTCCCACCAGGTCGCGGGCATCCATCGTGGGCACCTGCAGGTGCGGACCGAGAGACTGGCGGTGCCGCAGGTGTTTCTCGCGGAAGCGCTCTGGCACCAGGATCTCCACCGTCTGGCCTTCGAGTTCCTGGCGGGAGTAGCCGAAGATTCTCTCGACGGCGGCGTTGGCCATGCGGATGCGGCCCTGGCCGTCGAGCAGCAGCAGGCCGCTTGGCGCGGACTCCACCGCCAGCGCCAGCGCATCGCGATCGGCGCGGTAGCCCGAGATATCGTGGCGCAGGAAGAGCACGCCGCCGCCCGCCGGGCGGGGGGCGACGGTCAGGGCCATTTCCCGCGACCTTCCGCCGGCGCAGAGCGAACGAACTTCCAGGTAGCGGGCGACCCCGGAGAGCGCGGCGCGCACCGCTTCGGCGGTGCGATCCCGGTCGCCCTCGTGGACCAGCGATCTCCAGTCGCGGCCTTTCAGTCGCGGCGCGGTCCAGCCCACGGCGGCGGCGAACGCCGGGTTGACGTCTTCCACGCATTCGTCGGGTCCGATTCGCGCCAGCCCGATGCCGGCCGAGTCCACGGCGCAGAGCAGATCCCCGAGGAAGCGCGAGGATCCGACGCCGCGGGTTGGGGTGCCTTTCATGTGTGCTCTCATCGGCGGGTCCGGTTCCGAATTTTGCTTCACACTCCGCTCCGCCGCGCCGAAAAGAGGGCATATGACCACGATGGAAAGGCTCCCGCTCGCGGGAGACGCGTTTCCGAGGAGCGAGACTTTCTCGCCGCTGCCCTCCGGGCCGCCGATTCGCATTCTGCTGATCGAGGACAGCGAGGAGCACGCCCACTGGGTGAAGGGTTTGTTGTCGGCACGGATGGCGGAGCGGTTGCAGTTGACCTGGGCGGCGAGCGTGACCGAAGCGAGCTCGCGGCTGCGGCGCGCGAACCTGGATCTGGTTCTGCTGGATCTCGGCTTGCCGGACCTGAGCGGTTTTCGCACGCACCGGGCGGTGCGCCTGCTCGCGCCGGAGCTGCCCATTGTGATTCTGACCAGCAATGACGGCGCGTTGTCGCGCGACATGGCCCTGCTGAACGGCGTGGTCGAGTATCTGGTGAAAAGCGATCTCACCTCGGAGCTGCTGTGCAGCGCCATCTGGCGCGCCTACAGCTCTACCAACGGCGGGATGCTGACCGACCCGCACCCCCCGCGCAAAGTCCGCGTTCGAGGCCGCGGCGAAACCGCGGAGCCAGGCGCTGGCTGATGCCGTATCAGCCCTGCCGCGCCGGTTGCTTCCGCCAGTCCTCCAGAAACTGACCCTCGGCCGGTGCATAAGTCCGGCGCGGCATCAACGCCGCGAAGCCGCTCACCCAAGCCCGGAACTCGATCTCTCGCACCGAGTTCATATCCATGAACCGCGGCAGAAAATGACGCCGCGACTCCGTCGAACACAACCCCGGATCGCAGGTGGTGGCCGTCACCACTCCGCACGCTTCCAGCCAGCCGCCGAACTCCTCCAGGTAATTCCCGCCGGGGTAACAGAAATGGACTCCGCCGGTTCCCGCCGCCGCCTGGACCCGCTCCCGGTTCTCGACGATCTCCCGCGTGAACCACTCCCGCTCCCGCGAGACGCGGTGCCGGTGGGTGTGCAGTTGCACATCGATCCCCGCCGCCGCGACCTCCGCCACCTCCGCCGGATTCATCAGATGCAGGAATCGCTCCCGCAGCATCGCCTCGAAGTCGATCCCCAGCGCGGCGGCCACTTCCGCCAGCAGGCGGTCCTTTTCGGGGCCGCTCAGTTCGTTTTCGATGACATGGTCGCGGATCGCCCGATAGGCGCTGTCGCGCCCGGCCGCATCCAATCGCACCGGCGACGGTTGGAAGGCCGACAGCAGGCTCCCGCTGCCTTTCCAGAGCAGATAAGACAGCATGGGATCGAACACCGGGCGATTGTAATCGCAGTAATACGTGGTCAGGTAGACGGTAGCGGGGATGCCGAATTCGCGGAGGATGGGAACGGCGAGGCTGTGAAAGTCGCACCAGCCGTCGTCGAAGGTCACGGCGACCGCCCGTTCCGGCAGGTCGCGCCTGTAAAGGCGGTCGACGGCTTCGCCCAGCGGAAGGACGCTGGCCTCGCGCCGCAGCAGTTCCATGCGCCCGCGAAACTGCTCGGGAGGCATGAACAAGCCGCCGTTCCACTCGTGTTCGTCCTTGCGCGAGATGCCGTGGTAGCACAGGATGAGCAGGCGGTCGCGGCGCCAGCGGGTGTTTCCGGCCAGCGACAGCAGACCCAAGGCCGATGCGCCGGACCAGGCGGCCAGCTTCAGATTCCGCAGCATTCCTCCCGAATATAGCGAATCGCCCGCGTCAGACGCGCGCCGCTGGGCGGCGAGCCCAGGCCAGAAGATTTCCGCGAGGCCAGACCAGCAGATAAGCGGTGGGCTGGTATTGGCCGCTTTCGTGGAGCTTGCGGCGGGTCGGGGAAGTTGCCGTGGCGTTAGCGATATCGGATTCGCTCTGTCCGATGCGCAGGAAGAACGCGCCGGCGGATCGCGGCGTCTGACGAAGGTAAGCGAGGTCGGGCGAAATCGCTTCGAGAGCGGGATCGAAGAACCAGGAGCCGCTGATCAGGCCCTGAAGTCGCGGGTCGCATTCCAGCAGGTCGGCCGCCAGGCGATAGCATTCCAGCCAGCCGCGAGGCGTGAAGTCCTTGAGGAGCGGCGTATGCGTATGCGCTTCCAAAAATGGCGCGAAGCGCAGCCGGGAGCCGATGGCCAGCCGCAGGAGCTGCGGCGCCGCCTGGGTGAATCGCGCGAGCACAAGCGAGCGGGAGATTCCGGCGTGCGGGTCCAGGACCTGCGCCGCGCAGGGAAACAGGCGCAACCTGCAGATGCCGAGGTCCTTCAGGTAAACGTCGTTGTCTAGATCGAGATGCTGGGGACGGCGGGTGGCCAGGCCGCTCACCACGCGATTCAGTTCGGCGGCAAGGCGGGGGTTGATCGCTTCGGGGAGGGGAGCGCGGCGGAGCCGCCCCATCGCCTCGGAAGCGCAGGCGGCCAGCAGCCAGCGGGCGGCGGCGGCGCGCCCCGCGGCATCAAGCGGCGCGGTGAGCTGGGTCCAGCGAGCCCGCGCCTCGGGTGGGAGGTCATAGTAGGGCCGGGCGGCGAAGCTCGTGTCCAGGTCCTGCTGGAAGCGCCGCAAGGCTTCGACGGTTTCCGGCCGCTCCAGAGAAACGAGGACACCGGTTGCGATGGCAGCGGCGTTTTCCGCCGCCCGCACGATCGCGGAATCGCCGTTACCCACGAATCAGAGCCCTTCGTAACAACGCCGGGTTTCGTTGCACTCGTACTCGTCAGCGATCTTGCCGTCCGGGCCGATCGCCTGCTGCGTTTCGTTGCACCAGAACAGGCGATCGCCGGAGTGGGGGATCGACTCGTCCCACTCCGAGGGGATATACATGCCTTTCCATCGCAGGCAGCGGCAGCGATCGTCGTCCAGCGGATGGAAAGCCGACTGCTCCATGATTTTCGCTAGGCCTTGGCCGCGCCCAGCAGCGCGCGCTTCACCGCGACCTTCACCAGTTGCACCTTGTAGGCGTTAGCGGAGAGAGGCTGCGCTCCTTCGGCAGCCGCTTCGCCGGCAGCCGCGGCGGTGGTTTCGTCGATCGATTTGCCCTGCAGGAAGGCTTCGGCCTTGGCCGCGGTCCAGGGTGTGGGGGCCACGTGCCCCAGGACGATCTTCGCGGACTTCACCCTGGCTCCGTCCATGGTTAAGGCCACGGATGCGGTGGTTAGAGGCCAGTCCAGCGCCTCTTTTTGGCGGACTTCGTACGTGAAATTGCGCGTTTTCGACCCCGGAATGGTGATTTCGGCCAGGATCTCGCCGGGCTGCAGGTCCACTTCACGCTGGTCGGCGGTCTTGGGAGCGACAAAGAAGCGGGCGGCATCGACGATCCGTGGTCCGGCGGCGGAGACGAGGCGGAGCTTGGCGTTCAGCGCCACCAGAGCCGGTCCCAGGCTGGAGGCGGATACAAAGTAAGCCGGGCCGCCGCCGAAGATGGCGTGGTAGCGGTTATCGCCCTCCGGCACCAGGCTCCTGCCGTCTTTCATGGCAAGCAGGCCATTGCCGGTCCGGTAGAACCAGCAGCGGGGACGCTGGCAGAGATCGCCGGCGGCGGTTCCCATGTTGCGAATCTGCGGGCTGGTCACGCCCAGCACGGCTTCGGTAAGGGCAGGGAACTCGGAGCGGATCATCGCGTTGGAGGCGAGATCGTCGAAAGTGGCGGTGGCGCCGATGCGAACCTCGCCGCCCTTCTTCGAGATTCCTCCCAGCTCGGCGATGTTCTTGATGTTCACCACGCGCCGGGGGGAGACGAGCAGATCCTTCATCATGCTGATGAGGTCCGTTCCCCCGGCGAGCACCGCCGCGTCGTTCCACGAGGGGCCGAGCAGCGCGACGGCGTCTTTCAGTGTCGTTGGATTGGCGTACTCGAAGGCGTTCATTACGCTTTCCTCCCTGCCAGCGCGCCGAGCACCCGGTGGGGCGTCAGCGGCACCATGTTGACGCGGACGCCGATCGCGTTGGCGACGGCGTTGGCGATGGCGGCGATGGTGCCCACGGTGGGCGGCTCCCCGATGCCGATCACACCGCGCTTGTCGTTCTCCTCGTCGATCTCCAGGTGAACCAGGATTTCGCCGATATCGCCCAGGCCGGCCAGCTTGTAGAACTCCATGTCGGCGTTCAGCCAGCGTCCGGTCTGTTGATCGAGGACGCGCTCCTCATAAAGCGCCCCGCAGACGTTCATTATGCAGGCGCCGTACACCTGGCTCTCGGTGAGCTTGGGGTTCACGATCAGTCCGCAATCCTGCACCGCGACGATGCGGTTCATTGTGACCACGCCGGTTTCGACATCGACGGAAACGTCGGCGATCTGGACTCCGGCGGCGCCCTGATTCATCAGGCCCTCCTCGCGCCAGCGCCGAACGTTGGAGTCGCCGGTTTCCGACACCGGCATCGTGCCCAGCTTGGCGCAGGCCTGCTTCCAGGTCAGGCTCTTGGCGGGCGTGCCCTTCACCTGGATGCGGCCGTCGGCGGCTTCCAGTTGTTCGGCGGGCGCGCCGAGCGAGGCGGCGACCGCCTGGAACAGCTTGTCAAGCGCGTTGAGCGAGGATTTGCGAGTGGCCGCGGAAACGCCGCCGACAGTGGTGGACCCTCCGGAGGGACCGGACGCCGGATAGCGGTTGTCGCCGATGCGAACGGTAACGGCATTCAGCGGCAGGCCGAGGGACTCGGCCGCGACCTGCGCGATCACCGTGCGCGTGCCGACGCCGAGATCCTGGGTGCCGCATTCGAGCAGGACGCCGCCGTCAGGCTGGATGGTGGTGCGCACCTGGCTTTGGTGTCCCAGTCCTCCCCAACTGTTGACGCCGATGCCGAGGCCGCGCTTGACGGGTCCGGCGGTCTTGTCGCCGCGCGGGTGCCAATGCTTTTTCCATTCCGCCAGCTCAGCGGCCTTGTTCAACTGCCGCCGGTACACTTCCGGCCGGGTGGTGTAATCCGCGTTCTTGAGGAAGAGATCGAGGGAGCTGATTCCCAGCTTCGCGGCCATGTCCTCGAAGGCGGAGCAGGTGATATAGGAGAGTTGCGGATGGTTGGGGGCGCGCCAGGCTCGAGCGCTGCCGGCGTTGAGGGAAACCGAGGTGTGGTTGATGCGCCGGTTGGGCACCTTGCGATGAACGTAAGGCAGCAGGTCAGCGCCGACTCCGCCGCCGCCCACGCCGCCGGTGGCCCAGGTTTCGGACTGCCAGGCGGTGATGGTGCCGTCTTTTTTCGCCCCGACTTTCACCTTGGAGAAGATGCTGGGCCGGCACCCGGCAATCTGCAGCTCGGTGGCGCGATCGAGGAACAGCTTCACGGGACGCCCGCCGCTGGCCTTCGAGAGCTTGGCGCAGACCGCGCCCCACAGGTCGGCGGGGAACTTCGATCCGAAGCCGCCGCCCATGTAATCCATGTTGACGTGGATATCGGTGGCGGGAATCTTGAGGGAGTTGCCGAGATCGTTGGCGATCGTCGACACCGACTGGGTGGAGGGCCAATACTCCAACTTGTCGCCCCAGGCGATCACCTGGCCGTGCGGTTCCAGGCAGCAATGCGTGAGCACGGCGATGTTGTAATCGCCGGCGGTGACGGCATCGGCTTCCTGGAAGGCCTTGTCGGGATCGCCGTCAATTTGCTCGCCCGCGGGCTTGGCGCGGTTGCCGGCCTTGCCCAGATCGTCCTCCCGCACCAGGTGCGGTTGGACATCGAACTCCACCTTGATCTTGCGCACCGCGTCGCGCGCGATCTCCTCGGTGGTCGCGGCGACCGCGGCGATCTCCGCGCCCTGCCACTGCAATTCCCTGCCGGGCGGCCAGATGACTTCGATGGCGGTGACGCCGGGCATCGCCTTGGCTTCACTGATGTCGATGGACTTCAGGAAGGCGTGGGCGTGGGGGCACGTGAGCAGCGCCGCGTGCAGCAAGTTCGGGGGGTTCTGGTCCGAGGGATAGCGGGCCGCGCCCGTAGCCTTGGGAATTCCATCCAGCCGGCTGATGCGCCGCCCCATCTGGCGGCGGGAATCCATTTTGGGCCAAGCGTAATCAGGCATTGCCGCCTCCGGTCATTTTTCCACCCATTGTTTTCGCGGCTTCCAACACTGCTTTGCGGATGCCGACATAAGTGCCGCAGCGGCACAGGTTGCCGCCCAAGCCGCGCTTTACCTGCTCATAAGTGGGATTCGGATTGCGCTCCAGGAATCCCTTGGCGGCCATGACAAAGCCCGGAGTGCAATAGCCGCACTGCTGGGCGTCGTTGTTCACCCACGCCACGGAAACCGGGTGCGGCTTGCCCTGGCTGATTCCTTCGATGGTTTCGATCTTCCTGCCCTGGGCGTCGATAGCGAGCACGGTGCAGGCGTAGACCACCTTGCCGTTCATGATGACGGTGCAGGCGCCGCAGGTTCCGCGGTCGCAGACGCGCTTGGCCCCGGTGAGGTCTAACTGATTGCGCAGCGTGTCGAGCAGCGTGGCGCGCGGCTCCACCGCGACTTTGTACGGGCGGTTGTTGATGTTCAATTGGATCGGCACCGTGCCCGGGCCCTGAACGGCGGCTTTGGACTGTGCCTGGGCTTCTTCCTCGAGAACTCCCGCGGCGCCCAGCACGCCGGTGGAGAGGCTGACCCCCTTGACGAAGCCGCGGCGGGAGAAGCCCTCGCCTGGCTTGTTGCGAATGTTGTCGTCTTGTTTGGAACTCACGGACTGCCCCTTTCCGGCCTTCGGGTCCGATATACGTTGCACTCGGATTCGACTAGTTATATCAGAAGTGGCGGCCGCGCGTGGGCGGCGAATCGCCGCTGCGAGTCCTGATGGGTTCCGGGTGAGGAGGCGACCGCCATTCGCTGCTCGGACATTTCCAAACTTCCGCCCGAAGGATCAGCCGAGTTCCTACACCAATCGTACTGGAGTACTACTAGGACATCCGAGGGCAATGTACTATAATCCTGAGAACGCTGTATCTCAGGCAAAGGCAGTATTCACCCGATGAAGTCTTGGGTGAATACCCGAGCGCGATTTGAGTGCGGCTAATTCCGACCACTGGGAGTGATCGTAAGCTCATGATAAAGCGAGGTCTGACGGAGAGGGGCGGAATCGAGAGCCGGCTCCCAACCGTTACCTGATGCCAGGCATGATAGGCGGTTTGGACCTAGAGTGTACTCAGTCCCTCCGCTTATAGGTCGAATTTCATTCTGAAAGTACTATAGCTACACACAGTTAGCAGTACTAACAAGCACGTTTGAAGGAAGCACGGAGAACGTAATGAGATCCTTTTTTCTCAAGTTTTGCATTGTTGTATGCGCATGTGCGGTATCCGGCACATACACGGCGCACGGCCAGTCTGCTAAAGGATTGGGGCACAATCAGTTAGCAGAATCGCCGCTGATTCTCGCTGGAGAAGCCGCTTCCGCTGACGAGAAGACTACTTCCGGAAACATCCTGCGAGTCCCGCAACCGGAAGCCGCGACGGAGTTCCGGGTTGTGACCGAGGAAGACGGGTCGCGCTTCATGATGGTCCGCTTCCGCGCTGAGGGCGCTGAGGGCGCGGAGGGCGTTCGGGTGTATTTTGATCGCTTTAGCCTGCCCGAGGGCGCGCGGGTTTACGTTTACGACAGCAACGGCGCGGGCGAGCGAGTCGTTTTCGGACCCTATACCGCGCAGGGTCCGGATCGCGGGGGCGCGTTCTGGACGCCGGCTGTTTCGGGCAATGAACTGGTGGTGGAGCTGCAGTTCGGGACGGCGAACATTCCCGACCTCCCCTTCAACGTATCGCAAATGGAAGTGTTAACCGCCGAGGAACTCACCGAGGCGCAAAACCGGGAGCGGGAGATTCGCAGCGAAGTGCAGAAGGAGTTGGAAGCGCCGGCGGTGGAAGCGGAAAGGCGATTTTCGATGTTCCGGGGCGCGGCGCTGGAACACGAAGTTGTGAATGACCTGGCGGTTTTCGAGGGCGACATCATTCTCGGCCGCGCCGATGAGCTTGCGCCCGCCGATTCGTCGAAGGGCAACGAGCGTGAAGGCGTGGTGATCACCGGGTCGTTCTACCGCTGGCCCAACGGACGCCTGCCTTACGAGATCGCGGCGGATGTTCCCAACCAGCAACGTATTTTGGATGCGGTGGCGCATTGGAATCACCATCTGGCCGGAAGCGTGAGCATCGTCCCGCGCACGGCGCAGGACACCGCATATGTTCTGTTCCGGCGTTCCGGGTCGGGCTGCTCCTCCTTCGTGGGCCGCACCGGCAGCATGCAGGCAGTCAACCTGGCGGACAATTGCAGCACGGGCAACACGATTCACGAAATCGGGCATGCGCTCGGCATGTGGCACGAGCAGGGGCGCGAGGACCGCAACAATCACATCCGCGTCTTCACCGCGAACATCCAGCCGACCGCTCTTTACAACTTCAATCAGAACATCACCAACGGCGACGATGTGGGCGCCTATGATTACGGCTCCATCATGCATTACGGGGCGTATGCGTTTTCGATGAACGGGCAGCCGACCATCGAGACGATTCCGCCGGGCATCCCGATCGGGCAGCGGAGCGGCTTGTCTCCGGGCGATATCGCGACCATGCGGGCGATTTATCCTTCGACGTCGCAGCCTGCGCCGGCTCCCGCGCCCGCACCTGCACCCGCTCCGGCTCCCGCGCCCGCACCAGCGCCCGCTCCGGCCCCTGCGCCGACGGTGGCGAGCTACACGATCACTTTCCTGTCGAATCCGACCGGACAAGGGCTGATTGTTGACGGCAACAGCGTGACCACGCCGGTGTCGTTCACTTGGCAGCAGGGCACCAACCATACCGTGGCGCCGGCCGCGCCCGTCGCGGGCGATACGCGCCTGGTGTTTGTGAACTGGTCGGACTTCGCTCCCGCGAGCCGCACCATCACGGTCGGCGGCTCGAATGCCAGCTACGTGGCGACGTACCAGCTTCAATACCGGGTGCTGACCGCGGCGAATCCGTCCTCGCTGGGGCGAGTGACCATGACGCCCAGCTCGGCCGACGGTTTCTATCCCGCGAACGCGGCCTTGACGTTGCGGGCAGAGCCTTACGCCGGCGCGTGTTTCGGGCAGTGGTCCGGTATTCTGTCCCTGGAATCCACGGTGAATCTCACGGTGGCGCGGGCGATCACGGCCAGCGCTTCGTTCGCCCAAGGCACATCGTCGGCTGTTCCGATCATCGTTCGGCCGTCTGCCTGGGGCGGACGGGTGGTTTACTACATCCAGTCCTCGGGCTGCCCCTGGACGGTTGGCAGTAACGCCAGTTGGATCCAGCTTGCCTCGGCGTCCACGGGCACCACCAGCGGCTACATCTTCTTCCTTGTCAGCGCGAATACGACAGGGGCCGAAAGAACGGGCACCGTGACGCTGGCGGGGCAAACGTTCACCATCACCCAGCCGGCCTACTGACACGTCCGGCCTGTGAATCCTTCAGGGCGTCCGGCGCGGCAGCGCTCCGGACGCCCTTCTCTTTGCATCTTCTTGCACTTAGCGTCATCCAACCAGAGTTGAGTAAGCTGGTGAGGGAATGGCGCATTACTACTACACGGCGTTGACCGCCTTTCGCGTGGCCTTCGATTCGCTGCGCGCGCACAAACTGCGCACATTTCTGACGCTCTTGGGCGTCATTATCGGCGTATCGAGCGTGGTGATGGTCGGCGCGGCGATCGAAGGGCTGGGCAACTTCGCCGAGCAGACCACCGCCAAGACCTTCGGCTCGGACAGCTTCCTGTTTGCCCAAATCGCCACCGGACAAAGACTTACCGCCAGGGAGCGGGCCGAGAAACTGCGCCGCAACAAGCCGGTCCGCTTCGATGACCTGGAATATCTCCGGATCACCACCGGCGACCAGATTCTTTACTCGCCCTATGTTCAGAAGTTCGAAGATGTCAAAGGACTTAGCGGCGGTGTGATCGAAGGCTGCACGCTGATCGGGGCCTCGGCTACGCTGCCGGAGATCCGCGACCTGGTAATCGAAGAGGGACGCTTCTTCACGGAACTGGAAGAGAGGTCCAGCCAGGCGGTCGCGGTAGTGGGTCAGGACATTCGCAAGGAGTTGTTCCCGGCCACCAATCCGATCGGCAGGTACATCAAGGTTTCGGGAATCGATTTCCGGATCGTGGGTTTGCAGGAGAAGCTCGGCACCGGCGCCACGGGCGGCAGCCAGGACAATCAGGTGATCATCCCGATCACGGTCTATGACCGGCTGTTCGGGACGCAGCGGGGCATGAGCGTGTTCGGCCGGCCCAAGCCCGGCGCCGGGCTGACGCTGGAGGAAGGCGTCGATATTTCACGGTCCGCGCTGCGCACCCGCTTCCGGGCACGGCCGGGGCAGCCGGACAACTTCGACGTTGTCACGCCCGATTCGCAGCGGGCGTTTATCGGGCAGATCATCGCGCTGGTGAGCGCGGTGGTGGTGCCGATCACGGCGATCTCGCTGGTGGTGGGCGGCATCGTAATCATGAACATCATGCTGGTCAGCGTCACCGAGCGGACCAAGGAGATCGGATTGCGCAAAGCCATGGGGGCGCGCCGCAGCGACCTGATGCTGCAATTCCTGATCGAGGCGGCGATGATGTCCAGCCTGGGCGGGCTGATCGGCTTGTCGATCGGATGGGTAGTGACCGCGGTGCTCTCCGCGATTATCGGCACCAAGCTGGAGAT
>CAYOQB010000099.1:0-15844 GCA_964406035.1 uncultured Solibacteraceae bacterium
GCGCCCCTTCGGCGTCCGCTTTGTTCGGCAACTGCAGCAGAAGGGGACCGGCCACTCCGTCATCGGCGAGGACTGCCGCGTCGGCGCGGGCGCTACCGTCGAGAACTCCACCCTCGCCGACCGCTCCGTAGTCGAACCCCTGTCCATCGTCGCCAACTCGCGGATCGACTCCGGCGCGAAAGTCGGTCCCTTCGCCCGCTTGCGCATGGATACCCACATCGGCGCCGATGCGCGAATCGGTAACTTCGTGGAACTCAAGAAGACCGAATTTGGCGCTGGGGCTAAGAGCCAGCACCTGGCTTACCTGGGCGATTCCGAGATCGGCTCGGGCGCCAACATCGGCGCCGGCACCATCACCTGCAACTTCGACGGCTTCGCCAAGCACAAAACCCAAATCGGCGAAGGAGCATTCATCGGTTCCAATGCAACGCTGGTCGCGCCCGTGACCATTGGCGACCAGGGATACGTAGGAGCCGGCTCCACGATAACCGACGAGGTGCCCCCCGGCGCACTAGCCCTGGGCAGGGGCCGCCAGGTGAACAAGGAAGGCTGGGTCGCCAGGCGGAAGCAAAAGGATCCCACATAACCGAAAACCGCTAAAGGTTGAATCCGCGTCTCGAACTTCGGTCACAATAGATTCCTATGAGATTCCTGATTGTGGCCGCTTGCTTGGCATCGCTCGCCGCCGCCGCCCCCGGACCCCTCCGCTTCCAGATCACCCTTTCCCCCACGCTCTCCCCAACCCCGCTCAAGGGCCGGCTGCTCGTCTTCCTCTCCAATGACCCCAAGCCGCAGTCCCGCCTCGGCGGCGGGTTCTCACCCACCGGCACCTGGATCGCCGCCCAGGAAATCCCCCTTCTCAAACCCGGCGAGCCTGTCCTCCTCAACCCCGACCTCAACGCCTTTCCTATCCCTTTCTCTCAAGCCAAGCCGGGCAGCTACCAGGTCATGGCGCTCCTCGACCTCAACCATAGCTACGCGCGCAACGGACACGGCCCGGGCGACCTCTTCAGCGATGTCGTCCCCCTGCCTTCCCTCAACCCCGCGGAAACGGAACCCGTCCAGCTCACCCTCGCCCGCCGCGAGCCCGAAAAAGCTCCGCTCCGCGATACCGAAAACGTCAAGCTGGTCGAGTTCGAAAGCAAAATGCTCACCGCGTTCTGGGGACGTCCGATCCTCATGCGCGCGGGCGTCGTGCTGCCGCCCGCCTACACCGCTCAGCCCCAGCGGCGATTCCCAGCGTCGTACATCATCCACGGCTTCGGCGGCGATCATTCCGCAGCCTGGAATCGCGGTCCCGTCATCCTCAAGGAGATCAGCGAAGGCAAGCGCTTCGACATGGTCCACATCTTCCTGGATGCGTCCTTCCCCACGGGCCATCACGTGTTCGCCGACTCCGTTAACAACGGACCCTGGGGCCGCGCCCTGGTCGAGGAACTCATCCCGCACCTCGAAAGCCGCTTCCGCCTGATCGCCAAGCCCTCGGCCCGCTTCCTCACCGGCCATTCCTCCGGCGGCTGGAGCTCGCTCTGGGTGCAGGTCAGCCATCCTGATTTCTTCGGCGGAACCTGGTCCACCGCGCCCGACCCCGTCGACCTCCGCAGCTTCACCGGCATCGATGCGACCCCCGGCTCCACACAGAACGCCTACAAAACCAAGGACGGACGCGTCCTGAATCTGGTCCGGCGAGGCGGGAAGGAACTCGCCAGCTTCCAGGAATTTGTCGGCCAGGAAGAAGCCAAAGGCGAGTTCGGGGGCCAGATTGCGTCCTTCGAGTGGGTCTGGAGCCCGCGCGGCAAGGACGGCCGTCCCGAACAGCTCTTCGATCGCGCCACCGGCGCGCAGAATCCGGAGGTCCAGCGCTACTGGCAGCGATACGACATCCGCAACGTGCTCGAATCCGGATGGGCTACGCTCGGCGAGAAGCTGCGCGGCAAGCTGCACATTGTCTGCGGCACGGAAGACAACTTCCATCTCGAGGAAGGCGTCTACTTCCTTTGTGACTTCCTCAAGTCCAGGGGCCGGGAGGACGCCTGCGAGATCGTCCCCGGCCGCGACCACGGCGATCTGTACCAGCCTTACAAGACTTATCCGGACGGGCTGCACCTCCGAATCGATCGCGAGATGAAGGCCGCCTTCGAGAAGGCCACTCGGAACGGCAACTAGTCATGCGTCTCCCGCTGGCCGCGCCCGCGCTGCTGATTGCGATCGTCATTCTGTTCTTCTGGAAACTGGTCCTTTCCAACCAGTACACCTGGCTGGAGCAGCCGGATGTTTCGAATCTCACCCTGCCCTGGTTGCAGTTCCAGGCTGCGGCGTGGAATGCGGGGCGCTGGTTCCCGCTCTGGGATCCCCATTCCTGGCTCGGGCAGCCGCTGCTCGGGCAGGCGCAGCCCGGTGCTGCGTATCCCTTCAACTGGCTCCTGTTCCTCGCGCCGTTGAACCCGAATGGCTGGATTCGCCAGGATGTCCTCCACTGGTACTTCGTTCTGATTCGCGCCGGGGCAGCTCTGTCCGCGTACGCACTGGCACGCTCGCTGGGACGCTCGCGCTGGGCCGCGATCTTCGCCGGAGTTGCCTATGGGCTCGCGGGGTACGTCGCCGCCGTGGACGCGCCGCAGATGGTCAATGGCGCGGTGTGGACTCCACTGGTGTTCCTGTTCCTGTTCCGCGCTGCCGAGGGCCGGGATGGAGTTCGCAGCGCGATTCTCTCCGGCTTCTTCCTGGGCTTCGGATGGTTGGCCGGACATCACCAGATGAACTTGTTCGTCTCGCTTGCCGCGGGCGGGCTCTGGATGTTCCTCGTCTTTCGGGATGGCCGGCCCAACTGGAAGCTCGCGCGACTCGCCGCGGTTTTCGTGGTGGTTGCGATCGCCGCCAGCGCCCTGCAGACGCTCCCCACGGCTGAGTATGGCCGCCTCGCCGTCCGCTGGTCCGGGACCGACGAGCCGCTTCGATTCGATCAAAAGGTGCCCTATCCCGTGCACGGACAGTATGCCCTGAAGCCGACGGAACTCCTCGGATTCATCTTCCCTGGTGTGGCCCGCGGGCTCGACCCGTTTCTCGGGTGCCTGCTGCTGTCCATCGCAGTGCTCGGCGCCATCGCCGCCTTCGACGACCAGCGGATTCGCTGGCTGGTCGCCGTTGGGCTCGCCGGCCTCGCGTTTTCACTCGGCCCGTACACCCCGGTCCATGGCTGGATTTACGCTCTGGTGCCGATGGTAGAAAAGGCTCGCGTGCCCGCAGCCGCGGTCCTGCTCTTCCACCTGTCTGCGGCGGCGTGCGCGGCCTCAGGCATAGATTTCCTCCGCGTTAGCCGCGCGGGCTCGATTGCGCCGAAGATCCTCGCCCTGGCCGGCGCCCTGCTGTTCGCGTTGACTGTCGTGCTTTTCGCCGCCCGCATCGACCCGGCGGTGAGCGATGGCCGGCTGACGCTCGCGGCCGTCCTGCTGCTCGTGGCTGCCGCCGTTCTCGAGGCCTGGCGTCGCGGCCGCCTTGCACCGTCCCTCGCTTTACCGGGGCTCCTTCTTCTGGCCCTGACGGAAATATCCAACTCCACCGGATTCACCTACCCTCATGTCTCGGACGCGGACCACTCGCGCTACTTGAAGAAGATGTCCCAGCATGACGACGTGATCGCATTCCTGCGCTCGCAAGGGAGCCCGCGCGTGGAATACTCGGACTCCGATATCCCGTACAACATCGGCGACTGGTGGGGAATCGATACTCTGGGCGCCTACACGGCGAGCGTGCCCGTGAACATGTGGCAACAGTCGCCCCTCTTCCATCCCAGCGGACGTCTCATGATGGGCGTCCGTTTTCATCTCGGCTCCAAGCCCAGTCGTGAAGGCCAGCAACTGGCGTTCGAGGGCCGATCCGGTCTGAAGGTCTACGAAAACCCTGGAGCCTTCCCCCGATCCTGGGCGGTTCACACCGCCGAAACCTTCCACAACCCCGGCCGGCTGGTAGATCCTCAGGTCGATCTGAAACGCATGGCGCTCGTGGCCGGTCCTGCTCCCAACCTGGAAACCTGCCAAGGCGATACCATCGACGTTCTGGAGCGCCAGCCCGAACGTGTTCGCATCAGCGCCATCATGCGCTGCCGCGGCTTGGTCATCCTCAGCGACAACTACTTCCCCGGCTGGCGCGCCTCCGTCGACGGAAGGCAAGCGCCGGTTCTGCAGGTCAACGGCGCTCTCCGCGGCGTGGTCGTGGACGCCGGGGAGCACCGGATCGAATTCCGGTACCAGCCTCGCGCTGTTCTCGCCGGTGCGATTCTCACGTCACTGGCCGCGCTTCTCGCGCTAGCCTGCGTGCTACCCTGGCCCCGACGGCGAAAAACCGCGTGACGCATGGTAGCATCTGACCGAGGAGCCGCTTGCACCCTGCTATTTCGAAACTGATCCGCGAACCCGTGCTTCGCCTGGGCGCGCGCGCCGTTCTGCCTTTACTGAGACCCTCCTGGCAAACCCGCGCTTTGTGGGACATCTCCGACCGGCCTCAATAGCTGCTGGGAATGGCAGCCGCCGTTGAACTCGCCAAGCGGCAGGGCGCCACCGCCTTCTCCGCGATCGAGTTCGGCGTTGCCGGCGGCACCGGACTCTGTGCCATGCAGGCCGACGCAGAAATGCTGGAACGTGAAACTGGAATCCAGATCAAGGTGTACGGTTTCGATACCGCCGGGGGCCTGCCCGAGTTCATCGGCGATCACCGCGATCACCCCGACCTGTGGCAGCCCGGCGACTACCCCATGGACTTCGACAAGCTCCGCCAACGGCTCACCAGCCGCACCGAACTGGTGCTCGGCAATGTCCGCGACACCGTTCATTCCTTCTTCGATCGCTATTCGCCGCCGCCCCTGGGCTTCATCTCCTTCGACCTGGATCTGTACTCCTCCACCAAGGCGGCGTTGGAGATCTTCGACGCCCCCAGCCGGAGCATGCTGTTGCACGTGCCCTGCTATTTCGACGACATCGGGTTCATCGCGAACTACCGCTACGCCGGCGAGTTCCTCGCCATCGACGAGTTCAACGAACGCAGCGCCGGCGTGAAACTGGACCGCTGGCACGGCGTCAAGTACGGACGTCCCTTCCCGGAACGGCCTTTCCTGGAACAGATGTACGTGGCCCACGACATCGCCGCATTGTCGGCGATCGGCGCCCAAGCCTCCCGGGCCCGCGCGCAGTTACCGTTGCAGGCATAAACGGCTTTTCAGGTCACAGCTTGCGCAACCGCACTCCGCTGATCCCGTGGTCTCCGCCCTTTTCCAGAATCAACTGCGCCCGCTCCCGCGTCGGCTGGATGTTCTCCCGCAGATTCGGACCGTTGATCTCGTTCCAGATGGCGCGGGCGATGTCCGCCGCTTCGGCTTCGCTCAGGCTCGCGTACTTATGGAAGTACGACTGCGGATTCACGAACACCCTCTCCCGCAGCGCCAGGAACCGCGAGACATACCAGTGTTCGATCGCCTCCTCCGGCGCGTCAATGTAAATCGAGAAATCGAAAAAGTCGCTGACAAACAGCCGCGGAGCGCGCCCCGGAGCGGCATCCCCGGTCTGCAGCACGTTCAGGCCCTCCACGATCAGAATGTCCGGCTTGCGGATCACATGCTGCTCCTGCGGCACGATGTCGTACAGCAGATGCGAGTACACCGGCGCCGTCACCTCCGGTTTGCCCGCCTTCACGTCGGAGACGAACTGCACCAGCCGCCGCTGATCGTAGCTCTCCGGGAATCCCTTGCGCTTCATCAATCCCCGGCTCTCCAGAACCCGCGTGGGATGCAGAAAGCCGTCGGTGGTGATCAGGTCCACCTTGGGATGATCCGGCCAGCGTTTCAGCAGCGCCTGCAGCACGCGCGCGGTCGTGCTCTTGCCCACCGCCACGGAGCCCGCGATGCCGATCACATACGGAACCTTCGCCGGCAGGTTCCCCAGGAACGTGTCGGTGGCCTTGTGCAACGCCTGGGTTGCCCCCACGTACAGGTTCAGCAGCCGCGACAGCGGCAGGTACACGTCCGCCACATCCTCCAGCGACAGCCGCTCGTTGATGCCGCGCAGCGTCGCCAGATCCTGTTCGGTCAGCGTCAGGGGAGTGGCCGCTCGCAGCCGGGCCCATTCCTGGCGGGAGAAGCTCAAGTGCGGCGTCAGCTTGGAGGCGTCCGCCAGGGGTAACGGGTTGGTCACGTAAGCTACCGACCAACAATGTATCGCATTTATGTTGCTGCGGTAATCTAGATTTGGATGAACCGCCTCCCCCTCTTACCGGTTCTTTGCGGACTCGTGCTCAGCGGTCCCGCGTGGGCCCAGACCGCGCTGACCCTGCCCCTGCGCATCGGCGGCGCCGGCGCCGACACCGTCCGCGACACCGCCGTCGACCCCCGCGGCAACCTGATCGTGACCGGCACCTTCACCCGCAACGTCGACTTCAATCCGGCTTCCGCTGAGGATGTCCTGGTGGCCCCCACCGGCGCCGACATGTTCCTGGCCAAATACGACGCCAACGGCCGCTACCTCTGGGCGATCCGCATTGGCGGTCTCGGTATCGAAACGCCGCGATCCGTTGCCGCCGACGCCCAGGGCAACATCCTGGTCACCGGTGTTTTCAACGGCGCCGTCGACTTCGATCCATCCAGCGCCGTTCGCGAGGCCACCTCCCGCCAGGAGGACATCTTCCTGGCCAAGTACAGCCCCGATGGCGCCCTGCTGTGGCTGAACGTGTTCGGCTCCGCCCTCGCCGACGAATCCTTCCACCTGAAGCTGGACGCCGCCGGCAACGTCTATCTCACCGGCTACTTCCAGAACAGCGTGGATCTCGATCCGCAGGAAGGGCGCGTCGCCATGATCGCCAGCCAGGGCCAGAAGGATCTGTTCCTGGCCAAGTATTCTCCGGCCGGTGATTTTCTGTGGGGCTTCGGCATCGGCTTCAACTTCGACGAAATCGGCTACGGAATCGCCTTCAACGCCGCCGGCAACGTGATCCTCTACGGCACCTTCGCCAGCCGCATCGTGGACTTCGATCCCAGCGGCCTGGAGCGCAACCTGACCCGCGACGGCAACATCGAGTTCCCTGACCTGTTCCTGGCCGAGTACACCGCCGACGGCGGCGTGCATCGCGGCTCCCAGCGATTCGGAGGAGTGAACTCCGATATCGCCGCGCCCGGCGGCGTGTGGGTGGACTCCGCCAACAATATCGTCATCATCGGGACCTTCAACCTCACCACCAACTTCGAACCGGCCGGACGCCCCGGCGGCGTCCGCAACAGCAACGGGGGCGTTGACGCCTTCCTGGCGCGCATCGACAGCCAGTTCAACTTCCGCTCCGCGAGTTCCTGGGGCGGCCCCGGCAACGATACCGCCTTGCGCCTGGCAACCAGCACGGCCAATGCGGCGTATGTCTCGGGTTCCTTCACCGGAACCGCCGATTTCGACCCCGGCGCGGGTACCGCGAACGTAACCGCGCGCGGCGTCAACGGCGCTACCGATGGCTATCTGGCGCGCTATAACGCCGACGGAACTCTGGGCTGGGTGATCGGTCTGGGCGGCGCGCCTTCCAGTTCCGCCGAGAACCTCTCCTCCGCCTCCAGCATCATCAGCGACGGCCGCGGCTTCTGGCTGGTCTCTGGAACCTTCTTCGGCGCCCTCGACGCCGACCCAAGCGCGGGCGCGTTCCCGGTCGCCAGCGAAGGCGAGTCCGACGGGTACGTTATCCGCTACAACAGCGAAGGCGCGCTGGTCCGGGACCTGGAGCAGTCGCGCCTCATCGCCGCCGTCACCGCCACCTCGAACGGCGTCGTGGGTCCGCTGACCGGCGGCAGCGCGCACACCATCTGGGGCAACGCTCTGGCCGGCTCCACCGCCGCCTTCGAGCAGCTTCCCCTGCCCGCCCGCCTCTGCGATATCCAGGTCCGGATTCGCGACGCAGCCGCCCGCGAATTCACCGCGCCCCTCTACTACTGTTCCCCCGGACAGGTGAACTTCCTCGCGCCTTTCGAGCTCGCGCCCGGCCCGGCGGAGGTCGCCGTGGTCAACGATCAGGGCAATCGCGCCACCGCCGCCGTGAACGTTGCCACGCTCAACCCGTCAATTTTCCTTGTCGACGCCGCCGGAACCGGAGCGGTGATCTTCGGCGCCGGTCCCCTGGCCGGGCGGCTGGTCAACGCGGACAATCCCGCGCGCCCCGGCGACATCCTGCTGGTGTATGCCGGCGGCCTGGGCGCCGTGCGGCCCCCGCTGGTCACCGGCGCGCTGGTGGATCAAATCGCGACCACGGTGGTGAACACCGGCGCTCGCATTGGCGGCATCGACGTTCGCGTCGAATTCTCCGGCTACGCCCCCGGCGGCCCGGGTGCGTATCAGATCAACCTGGTGGTGCCGCAGGGATTGACGCCCGGAACCCATCCCCTGCTGCTGACCACGCCGGCGGGGAACTCCAACGCCGTGTCCGTGGTAGTGCGGTAGTAAGGCTACTCCCTATTCAGGAATGGAAGTATTCCGGCTCGCTGTCGAGTTGAACCAGATCCACGAGTTCCCGAAGGGCCGCCCGCGAGGGGTGCGCCTCCGCTACCGTCGATTGCAGATCGACTCCCAGTGACTGTAGGAAGCGCTCGCGATCACCCGAGACGCTGACGCCGAATCTCCCCACCCGAAGCACATCAAAACCTTCGGTCGCAAGCTCGCGTGCGGCGCTTTCGAGCCGGTTCCGATCGGGACGTTCGCTCTCCGAGTTTGCGCGAACCCGCACGGTTGCCTTCATACATGGCGCGCCCGTCAGGCCCTCGCGGCCACCGCGATGCACTCCTCCAGCGTATCCAACGCGAAATCCGCCTGATCCTTGCTCACCACCAGCGGCGGACACAACCGCAGCGAGTTCGGACCGCAGCCCAGCACCAGCAGCCCGCGCTCAAACGCCAGCATCTCCAACTGATCGCGCAGTTCCGGATTCCGCTCCCGCGTTTCCTGATCCTTGACGAACTCGATGCCGATCATCAGCCCGCGCCCCCTCACGTCGCCAACCTGTGGGAATCGCGCCGGCCAGGTCCGCAGGCGATCCATGATGTGCGCGCCGATCTTCGCGGCGTTGTCGATCAGCTCCTGCTCCAGCAGCTCGATCGTCGTCAGCGACGCCGCGCAAGCCACCGGGTTGCCGCCGAAGGTGGAAGCATGCGCTCCCGGTTTCCAGCTCATGAACTCCGGCCGCGCCACCACCGCTGAAAGCGGCAGCCCGCTGGCGATACCCTTGGCCAGCGTCAGGATGTCGGGCTCCAGGCCGAAGTGCTCGCTCGCGAACATCTTGCCCGTGCGTCCCATGCCGCTCTGCACCTCGTCGGCGATAATGCAGATCTTGTGCCGGTGGGCGATCGCCTGCAGCTCGTCAAACCACTTCTGCGGCGGCACCACGTAGCCGCCCTCGCCCTGGATCGGCTCCATCAAAATTCCCGCCACTTCATCGGCCGGCAGAATATGCCGGAAGAGCTGATCCTCGATCACCTTCAGGCACTCCACCTTGCACGTCTCCGGCTTCAAATTGTACGCGCAGCGATAACAGTTTCCGTACGGGAGGTGGTTCACGCCCGGCAGCAGATTCCCAAATCCCTTGCGCTGAACGTACTTGGAAGCGGTGAAGGACAGCGATCCCATCGTGCGGCCGTGGAAGCTGCCCAAAAACGCGATGAACTTCTCCTTGCCGGTGTGGTACCGCGCGGCCTTGATCGCGCACTCGATCGCTTCCGTGCCTGAGTTCCCGAAGTAAACCCGCCGCGGGCCGCCCCCGGGCGCGAGCCCGGCCAGCTTCTCCGCCAGCCGCACCATGCTCTCGTAGTAAAAGTCCGTCCCGGACATGTGAATCAGGTCCGCCGCCTGGCGCTGGATCGACTCCACCACCTTGGGGTGGCTGTGACCCGTGGCCACCACCGCGATCCCGGCGTTGAAATCCAGGAAGCGGTTGCCATCCGGGTCCTCGATGATCGCGCCTTCCCCACGCTTGGCCACCAGCGGATAACCGCGGGTGTAGGACGGCGAGAGCACGGCGTGATCCCGATCGATAATCTTTTTGGCCTCGGGTCCCGGCAGCGGGGTAACCAGATGCGGCAGATCCGCGCGGATGGGTGCGAAAGTCTTAACGGCAGAATCCATGGTCTTAGACTCCTGAATCGACGGTTGTTGCGTGGAAGTTGAGGGCCGACGGGGATCGCCGGTCTAGTCGGAGCCGAAGAGCGCGGGACGTGCGGATGCGGGGTGCATTCGTGAAGATATTCTAACATGCCTCCGAAAACCCTGCTTTTGCAGAGTTCCGGAGGCATGCGGTTTAGCGAACCGAAATCGTGGTGCGCAGCGTCGTTGGCGGATTGCCCGGACCGTCGGTGCTGCGAATGTCGTACAGCAGAATGCCCACCGGAATCGAGTTCGAGGGCGGCACATTCATCCCGACAACTGCGTTGATCTGCCACAGCCCGACAAAGCCGGGCGCGAGACCGGAATACTGCACTTCCGCCGGTCCGTCATTGATGATCACGCGCAGGAAATTCAGGTTTTCCGGGATGCGCATCGGGCCGGGGGCGGGCTCGCCGTCCTCGGGGTAGCCGCCCACCGGGCCGTTCTCGCCCACGCCCACTCCGGTACCGTACAGCGAGATCACCTGCCCGCGCGGCACTGGATTCGACGGCGAGTTGATGCTCCCATCCTGGTTGATCGCCGAGATTTGCCCCGTGCCCTGCTGATTGGCGGTGAACAAGGAGGGCGATCCGCGGTCCATCTGCACCTGTCCGACGGCGATCACCTGCCCGTCGGTCTTCGAAATCTGGACCTCGGCCAGACCGGAGGTCGGCGCGTTGCGCGGCACCTGGAAATCGATGCGCGACGGAACCAGGCGGAAAATGCGCGCCGGGGTCCCGTTGAACGAGACCTGATACTCGCCTAGCACCGTGGGCCAGGGGTACGCCTCCGCCGAGGCCGTGGGCACATCCAAACCCAACCCCAGCCGGTACAAATACGCAAGCTGCCCCGGAGCCAGCCGCGTCGTCGAGTAGCTGGCCGCGTTCTGGAACGTCAGCGCGGCATAGTAGAACGACACGCGGTTGATCCCCTCGGCGAATACCGGGTTATCGTTGTCGTCCAGCGCCAGCGCCAGCGGCAACGGCACCGAAAGCCGCGACAGAACCTGGTCCGGATTCAGCAGCAGCCGCGAGAACTCGGGATAGCGGCGAACCTCGCTCGCGCTGGTGTTCGCCACCCATACTTCGCCCGACCGCGAGCTCACGAAGATGCCCTGCGGCGCGCTGAAACCCGACAGCGTCACCGCCGGCGCAGGATCGCTCCCCGCCGCCGGGGCGCGAGTGTAAATGTGCACCCGGTTGTTGCCCGAATCGGTGACATACAGCCGGTCATCGGTATCCGTGGCGATGTGCCGCGGCGCATTCATCCGCGTCGCCGTGTTGCCGGCCGCCACCGTGTTGAAGTCCGGCTGGCCGAATACCAGGGCCGCGTCCTGCCCGTTGCGGAAGTCGCCACCGGCGGGCTTGCGGTACAGCACCACGCGATTGTGCGACACATCGCTGACGGCGATGCTGCCGTCAAAGAAGATCGCGAGCCCATATGGATTGCGCAAGGTCGCTGAACTCGCGTCCGTGATGCGCGTGAAGAAATTCGCCTGCCCCAGCACCAGGTTGGGGCGCTGCACGGTCTGCGCGAAGGGCGCCGGATAGCGCAGCACGCGACCATTGCCCGTGTCGGCCACGAACAGGTTACCGTCGCCGTCCACCGCCAGGCCGCTGGGCGAGTTCAATCCCGTATCGTTGAACTGCGTGGCGTCGTCGCTCGGCGAGTTCACCAGGTTCTTGTTGAACCCCGTCTGCCCGATCACGATGTCGGCGCGGTCTCCCGGGCGGACGTTGCGCGCATCGCGGAAGCCCAGCACACGGTTATTCAACGCGTCGGCCACGTACAGCCGGGGCGGTGAAGACCGCCGGTCAATCGCGATCCCGGCGCTGGCTACATTTCCCGCCAGGAAGAATGCCTCGCGCCCTTCCAGCAGGTTCGGCGCCGCTTCGTCGAATTCCGCCTGCCCAATCAGGCGGCTGGATCCCCCGAAAGTGTCGCCCTGCACGGGCAAGGAGAGCACTCGATGGTTGCCGGAGTCGGCCACCCACATCTCGTTATTGGCAAAGAACATCTGAACCGGGGCGGCAAGCGAGCCCGAGGTCGGGTCGGGCCGCCCTCCATTGGGCCGGCCAGCCAGAAAATCCACCTGTGCGAAGACAGTCCGCATGTTCGGCGAAGGCGCGGCATCGGTCTCCGCCGGCCATTGCTCCGGCGCGTCGTACTTCACCAGCCGGTTGTTGGGCGTGTCCGCCACCCACAGGTTGTTGCCCACCACCGCCAGACCCTCCGGCGGGGCGAACGCGCCTTGCGCATTGGGCAGCCCCAGAGCCGTCGCGTTGGGGTAAGCCGGAACGGGCGTGTTCGGCTGCCGGATCAGCACCCCCAGCACCCGCGATGCCGCCTTGCCGTTGGTGAACGGCGCTGCGTAGTACAGCACCCGCGAGAAGCCGTCCGACACGTACAGGTTGCCCGAGGCATCGAACGCCAGTCCGCTCGGCTGCACCAATCCGGTCTTCGCCACCTGCACCGTGGTGGCGCCGGCGGGCGGCGTCGGCTGATTCCGCGAGTTGAAATCAAACTGCCCCAGCACGCGATCCGCCGCCGGTTCGCTGGTGTTGGCGGCCAGTTGCGAAACCGGGTAGCGCAGCACGCGATTGTTGCCGGAGTCGGTCACCCACAGGTTCCCGTCGCGATCGAAAGCCATGCTCAGGCGGAACACGCCGGCCGACGTGAAGGCCACCGTGCGGTCATTGGGCGTCGCCAAACCCTGATTCGGGCTCACGCCGGACGACACCGTCCGCTGTCCGATCACCAGGTCCACCGGAAGCAGCGATCCCGTCTGATCCAGCGGCCTGGGGTACCGCAGGATGCGATTGTTTCCGGCATCGGCGACATACAGGTTGCCTTGCCGGTCCACCGCGACGGCCGTCGGCAGGGACAGCCCGCTGCTCAGCCCGCCCGCGCCGGATTGGGGTCCCTGCGGCAGCGTCGATTGCAGGTCGCGCTGGCCGATCACCCGGTCCGCCGTGTTGCCGCGAATCAGGTTCGCGCCAATTCGGAACGCCAGCACCCGGTTATTCCCCGTATCGGCGACATATAGGATGTTCGGACTCGAGGACGTATCCACCGCCACCGACTGCGGTCCGTTCAGTTCGCGGCCCTCCACCAGGTTCGGGGCCACCGTGACAGCGGGTATCCGCAGCGAGGGATTGCCGAAAACGCGCGAGGGCAGGGGATTGATCACCACCTGCGCCCGGACGGCGGCACAGACTCCGATAGCAAAGAAAACAAAGCGCAAAGTTCTCATGGGATTGTCTAACCTGGCGCGCGCGGGATACGCCCGACTTCAACATAGCACACGCACCCTCACTCCTTAATCGGCCGCTTCGTACTGGACGTACAGGGCCGTACCGGTTTCCGCTCCCCACGCCCGCGGCCACTCCGTCTCGCCAACGCGGCCGCGCTCCCGCTAAAATGATGAGTTGATCCCCAATTCACACCGGCTGCCCCGCGTCTGCGCGGTCAGCTACTTGAACACGGTCCCGCTGGTCTGGGGCATGCTCCACGGCCCGCAACAAGGCCTGGTGGACCTCAGCTTCGAACTGCCCAGCGTCTGCGCCGACAAGGTCCGAGCCGGCGAGGCCGATATCGGAATCCTGCCGGTCATCGAAATGCACCGCCAGGGTCTGGAGATGTTCCCGGGCACCGGCATCATCGCCCGCGGTCCGGTGCGCAGCATCCTGCTGATCTCCCAGGTGCCCTTCCACCAGATCCGCACCCTGGCCGCCGATTCGGGCTCGCGCACCTCGGTGATGCTGGCGCGCGTGTTTCTGGCGCGACGGCACGGCGTCGATCCGGAAATCCGGACGCGAAAAGCCGGCCTGGAGGCGATGCTCGCCGAGTGCGACGCGGCGTTGATCATCGGCGATCCGGCCCTGCGGATCGACCCCGCCGCGCTGCCGTGTCACGTCGCGGATCTGGGGGAAGAATGGACGAACCTGACTGGCCTGCCCATGGTCTTCGCCGTCTGGTCCGGCCGGCCCGGCGTAGTGACGCCGGAGCTGACCGCGATGTTCGCCGATTCCTGCGCGTATGGCCTGGAGCGGATCGAGGAGATCGCGGCTCGCGAGCACGCGGCCCGCGGCATTTCCCGGGAACTCGCCCACGAGTACCTCACGCGCTACATCCAATTCTCCATGTCCGAGCGCGATTACGCCGGCATGCAAATGTATTTGCAGTACGCCACGGCCCTCGACAGCATCGAACAGTTCAGCAGTTGAAAGGAAGCAGCCATGATGACCCGCGCGGAAGCGATCGACCTGTTTCGAAGCGATGACTTGATCGGCATCGGCATGGCCGCCGACGCCGTCCGGCGCAAGCTCCATCCGCACGGCGTGGTCAGCTACATCATCGATCGCAACATCAACTACACCAACGTCTGCACGGAGTACTGCAGCTTCTGCGCCTTTTACCGCCCGGTGGGGCACGCCGAAGGCTATGTGCATCCCAAGGAAATGATCTTCCAGAAGATCCAGGAGACGCTGGACCTCGGCGGCACCGGCATCCTGATGCAGGGCGGGCTTCATCCGGACCTGAAGATCGAGTGGTATGAGGACCTGCTGCGATCGATCAAGCAGCGCTTTCCCCAGATCTGGAACCACTGCTTTTCCGCGCCGGAGATCATGAATATCGCCAAGGTCAGCGACCTGACCGTGCGCGACACCATCGCGCGGCTGCGCGACGCCGGGCTCGATTCCATTCCCGGCGGCGGCGCGGAGATCCTGGACAACGAAGTTCGGCACCGCATCTCCCGGCTGAAGTCGACCGTGGACGACTGGATCACGGTGCATCGCACCGCGCACCAGTTGGGGCTGCGGACCACCGCGACCATGATGTTCGGCACCGGCGAGACCATCGAACAGCGCATGAATCACTTCGACATCGTGCGCCAGATCCAGGAGGAAACCGGCGGCTTCACGGCGTTCATCCCCTGGAGTTTCCAGCGCGAGAACACATCGCTAGGCCGCTTCGTGAAGGAAGAGGCGACGGCGGTGGAGTACCTGAAGATGCTGGCGCTGTCTCGCGTGTATCTGGAGAATATCCTGAATATCCAGAGCTCCTGGGTGACACCCGGGCTGAAGACCTGCCAGATCGGGCTGCGTTTCGGCGGCAACGACGTCGGCTCGATCATGATCGAGGAGAATGTCGTGTCCGCGGCGGGGACCCACAACCGCGCGACCGAGGAGGAGCTGCGGCGGCTGATTCGCGACGCGGGTTTCGTGCCGAAGCAGCGGGATACGCTGTACCGGACGTATTTCTTGAATTAGGGCTGCAGGCGTAACCGCGCGGCAAGCACAGGCAGCGATCGGTTTTCATCGCCGCCTCCTTGAAGGCGGCAGTGCAAGGCTATATGGGACGGTGCAGGCGCCCGCTTACTGCGACCTTGGCATCCGGGGGTCGGTGCCGGGGGTCGGTTCCCGGGGGTCGGTGCCTGTTCCACGTGCTCCGAGTCCAAAATCGGGGGTCGGTGCCTGTTCCACGTGCTCCGAGTCCAAAATAGGCCGGTGGTAAGGAGGAATAGTCCCTCGGGGTACGTGGCGCTGATTCCACTGACTTTTCGCGCTCCGGCGCTCGCGCAAACGCCCGAATCGGCCACAGAATGGGATAAGCCGCAAGGCCGCATCCCCGACTGTAACCTGATGATTCCACGTTCCGCCTCAGCGCTTCCGGAACAGCCGTAAATCGCCGAT
>CAYOQB010000099.1:15944-20570 GCA_964406035.1 uncultured Solibacteraceae bacterium
CCGCCTCAGCGCTTCCGGAACAGCCGTAAATCGCCGATCCCGGTCGGTGCCTGTTCCACGTGTTCCGAGTCAAAAGTAATCCGGTGGTAAGGAGGAGTAGTCCTTTGGAGCACGTGACGTTGATTCCACAAGCTTTCTGCGATCCAGCGATCGCGGATCGCCCGGAATCGACCGCAAAAAGGGGTAAGGAACCCGCCTATCTGAGCGCCCCTAAGCTGTTGATTTTGTGTTCAAGGAAGCCCGTTTCCGGAACAGCCGGAACTGGCACCGCTCCAACAAGGACCAGGCGGATTTCGCGGTGGACACTCTGGAAGAGTGGATCGCCGCCGCCACTCGCTGGCGTCCAGCCGGCAGCCAACCGCGGCAATCCGCTCGAACCGTGAGGGCGGGACGCGTGCACCCGCCTTCCGCTACGCCTCCCGCAGGGAAATCGCCGGGTCCACCCGCGACGCGCGCCACGCAGGAATCGCGGACGCGAGCACGACCAGCGCGCCTACCGTGCCGGTGACCGCTGCATACACGCCCGCGTCGAACGCCGAAAGTTCGTACAGCAGCGACGCGATCGTTCGCGCAACCATCGCCGCGATGATGCCGCCCGCCCCGATTCCCACGGCGCCCAAAATGAACCCGTGGCTCATCACGAGCATCCACAGGTCCCGCGGCGTCGCGCCGATCGCGTGGCGGATAGCGAGCTCCCGCCTGCGTTGCGAGATCGAATAGGAGAGAACGCCGAACGTTCCTGCCGCGGCAAGCACCAGTGCGAGGACTCCAAACGCCAGGCTGAACCGCGCCGCCATTCGCCGTTGCCAGACCGTGTCTTCAATCAGTCCTTCCAAGGACTTGATGTCGAATATCGGCTGTTGCGGGTCCACTTGCAGCACAGCTTGCGCGGCGGCTGCCGACAAAGACAAGGGGTCCTGCCGTGTCTTAAGAAAGAAGAACGTATCCCCGGCGAACTGCTGCTGGTTGGAGAGGTAGACGTCTAGGGAGGGCGTCCCAACAAGAGCCTCGCTGCGGACCCCTCCGGCGATGCCGATCACGACAAACCACGATTCCTGACTGTCCAGCAAGGAACCCAGCAGACCGGCAAACCGGATCCGGCTGCCAACGGGATTGCGCTGTCCGAACAGCCGCCGCGCGAGCGGCTCGCTCAGGATCGCCACCGGCTGGCTTCCGATCCGGTCCGCGTCGTCGAATGACCGCCCTTGAACCAGTGGTATCCCCATGGTCGAAAGGTAATTGGGACTGATGATCTGGTGATTGACGAACGGGTTGTGAAGCTGTTCCTCCACACCCTGCCCCTCCACCACCACGACCGGCTTCGCATAGTTCTGGTTCAGCGCCAGCGGCGGGCTGTGATTCGCTGCGGCCGATTCCACACCGGGAATCGCGCTCAGCCGCTCCAAAGCCTGCCGGTAGAACTGGGCCGTGTGTTCCACTTTGTGATAGCGTCCCAACGGAGGATCGGTGTGAAACGTCAACATCGAGGTCCGGCGAAAGCCCAGATCCGCACTCGTCACCTGAACGAAGCTCCGAACCAGCAGTGCGCCTGAAACCAGCAGAACCACGGTCAAGGCGAGTTCGGCGGCCACAAGGATGTCCCGCGAAGTTCCCTGTGCCCGGCTGGACGAGGTCCGTACGGTTTCGCGCATTGCCGCCTGGATATCGGACCTGGATCCGGCGATTGCCGGGTGTGCTCCCGCCAGCATCGCCGCCAGCGCGGAAGCCGCCAGCGCAAACAGCAGCACGCTGAGGTTGATTTCGATTCGCATGGAGGCGGGCATCTCCAGGCGAAGCATGCCGCTCGCCGCGCGCACGGCGACGAACGCAAACAACAGTCCCAACAAACCGCCGGTCAAGGTCAACACCCCGGTTTCCACCAGGAGCTGGCGGATGATCCGCCACCTTCCGGCGCCCAGAGCAGACCGGATCGCCATTTCCCTGCTCCGCGCGACTCCCCGAGCCAGCAGGAGATTCACCACGTTCCCGCACGCAATCAGCAGCACCACGGCGGCCAGCAGCGAGGTCAGGTACAGATACGGGCGCACCTCTCCGACATAGTCATCCCGCAAGGAATTCAACCGGAAGCGGATTTCGCGGTTCGTTTGCGGATACGCCGCCGCCATGCGCCGGGCGAAGGCGTCCAGCCGCGCCTGTGCATCGGCCAGCGTAATCCCCGGACGCAGGCGGCCGACTACGTAGAGAGAACGGGTTTCGCCGCTCTGCGCGCCTCCCAGGAATGCCGCACGGAAAATGTCGCTTCTCGCCGGGAACTGAAAGCCCGCCTCCGTGATGCCGGTTACCTGGTAGGGAGCGTCGTCCATGGTGATGCTTTTCCCCACGGAGTCTTGTTGCGCGCCGAGCCTTTGCCAGAGTTCGTGGCTCATCACCACCGATGGATTGCGGGACCGGTGCGTACCCTCCTGCCAGGTGGACCCCACCGCCAGGCGAGCCCCCAACACGCGGAACAGATTTGCCGTTGTCATGCACGCCCGCCATACTTCGGGCTTGCCCGCGTTCATCACGCTGTACTGGCTTGGGTACCAGCCGGCCACCCCGTCAAACAGCTCACGGTCGCGATCCAGCTCTTCCCATTCGCGCACCATCAGCTTGCCCGTTTCGGTTCCCCGCACGGAGTGGATGCGGACCAGGCGTTCCGCTTCGGGATAGGGAAGCGGACGCAGTAGCAGGGCGTTCATCAGGCTGAATACGGTGGTGTTGGCGCCAATGCCCAGCGCCATCATCGTAACTACGACCAGAGTGACTCCTGGCTGAGAGAACATTAGGCGGAATGCGGCTCGGATGTCGGACGTGACCATGGGCGGGTCTTACCATTTGGACCGAGACCCCGGGGTCTGCTCAATTGTTTTGGCGCGAAGTGACTCAGCTCGCCCGCAGGCGGGCAGCCGGAGCGAACGGGCGGACGGCTGGTCCGCTACGGTGCTCGGCGCGTGGTGGCGCCAAGCGTTTCACCGCAGGCACAAGCGAGCTCCAGCGGACACAGCCCCGCCGTTGGGTGCTAGAAAACTAACTTGAGAGCCAGTTGAATCACCCGTGGATTCCCCGTCGCCGTCCGGATCACGCCGAAATTCGAGGCGGTGATGTTTGTGCCCGGCGTGGCGAAGTTGACGAAGTTGAACAGGTTGAAGAACTCCGTCCGCCACTCCATGCGAATCGCTTCAGTCAGCGGAATCCGCTTGTTCACCGTCAGGTCGAAATTCCGCTGTGACGGTCCTCGCAAAATATTGCGGCCCGTGTCGCCGAATCCCGTTCCCGCCGGACGGAACGCCGCCCGATTGATATAAGCGTCCAGGCGATCCTGCACCCGGCCCGTTGTCTGGGCGGTTTCGCGCGTCGCGCCCAACGCGTAGCTCGCCCGGCTGCTGGTGACCCCGAACAGCGTTGCCCCATTCGGATCCAAAATGCTGAACGGCACGCCCGACTGCATGATGGCCACGCCCGCGATCTCCCAACCGCTGAACACTCGCTTGCCCACCGCCGTGTCGTTCCACCCGAAGCCCCACTTGGGGATCGCATAGGTGAAATTCAGGACGAAGCGATGCGTCCGATCGAAATCCGACGGGCCCCGGTTGCTGCCCACGTTGTTCTGGTCGCCGTCGAACTCCGTGAACGTTGCGCCCGTGCCCGACCCCGAGTTGTTGTCGAGCGACTTGCCCCAGGTGTAGCTCGCCAGCGCGCGCAGCCCCGCGCTCAGGCGGCGGCTCACGCTCGCCTGCAGCGAGTTGTATCGCGAATCGGTCGAGCTTTCCAGCCACACTAGCCCCGTCGGCGAGAATCCCACGTAAGGCACGCGCAACTGCGCGTTGGCCGCGGTGTTGGTGGTGATCCCGTTCACCGGCGCCTCCGCCGACGCCAGCAGCGACTGGTTGGCGAGGCGCATCGTCGCCAGGGCGCTGCCCTTCGTTCCCACGTACCCTACCTCCGCCACCGTGTTCTTCAAGAACTGCCACTGGAAATTCACGCCCCATTGCTGCAGGTACGGGGAGCGGAACGTGGGATCCACCGCGTTCAGCGAAAGCGCCGGACGCGAAGTGGTGTACGGCGGGGCGAACAACAGCGGCACCACCGGGAACTCCTCCCGCAGCGGTAGCGTCGGGAACGGATCCCGCAGGCTGTAGCTGATGTTCGCGGCGCCTTGCAGGTTGGTCCGCACGTAATTCGGCAGCGACAGCGACTCCAGCAAGCCAAGTTGATTGGAAATCCGATCGTAGTAGATTCCGTACCCGCCGCGCATCACCAGATTCTCGGTGATCTTGTAGGCAACGCCGAAGCGCGGCGCGAAATTGCGAGTGGGCGAATTATCCACCAGCGTCTCGTTCTTCAGCGGGATGCCCGGCACCGGGCGAACCGCGTTCGAGTTTTGCACGAAGCCCGCGCTGGTGGAGCCTCCCGCCGGCGGCGGCTGGTACAACCGCGTGTCGAAGGTCGCGTTACGGCCGTACACATCCACCGGGAAGCCGAGATACTCCCAGCGCAGCCCGAGCGTCAGCGTCAGCCGCTGCGTCGCTTTCCAGGTGTCCTGGACGAAGAGCGCGAAATCGGTCACCCGGTCGGCGCGGTCCACATTGCCGCTGGCCACGCTGGAGCTGTTGATGTTGCTGAACC
>CAYOQB010000100.1:0-20460 GCA_964406035.1 uncultured Solibacteraceae bacterium
GGCGCAGAAGCGCGTGGAGGCGGAACAGAAACGCTATGAACTGGGCGCCACCACCATCTTCTTCGTGCTGGCCGCGCAGACCGACCTGACCACGGCGGAGTCGAACCTGGTCCGCGAAACCGTCAACTTCCGGCGCAACCTGCTGCAGCTTTACCAGCGCACCGGGCAGCTTCTGGACGAGCGCGGGATCGTCGTCCAGTAACGAAACACTGCTAGACTGATCGGGAGCGGGCGGCCTTCACCGGCCGCCCGTTCGCGTCTCATGGGCCGCATCCGCATTCTTTCCGACGTTGTCGCCAACAAGATCGCCGCGGGCGAAGTGGTGGAACGTCCCTCCAGCGTAGTAAAAGAGCTGCTCGAGAACTCGCTCGATGCGGGCGCGACCGACATCCGCGTCGAGGCGGAATCCGGGGGACGGCGCTTGATCCGCGTCGCTGACGACGGCTGCGGCATGATTCGCGACGACGCGATGCTTGCCTTCGAGCGGCATGCCACCTCCAAGCTCGCCGATGTCAAGGACCTGGAGGTCATCTCCACGCTGGGATTCCGGGGGGAGGCGCTGCCGTCCATCGCCTCAGTCTCCCGGCTGGTGCTGGAGACCGGCTCCGCGGACGAGAGCGCGGGCACGCGAATCGAGATCGCCGGCGGCAAGCTGCTGAAGGTGGATGACCTGGCATGGCCCGGCGGCACCGCCATCGCCGTGCGCGACCTGTTCTTCAACGTGCCTGCGCGCAAGAAGTTCCTGCGCAGCGACCAGACCGAGCTCGCGCACATCGCCAGCCTGGTGACGCACTATTCGCTCGCGCACCCTACCAAGAGCTTCCAACTCACGCATGAGCGGCGGGAACTGCTCAGCGTGACCCCGGTGGAGACCGCGCGCGAGCGCGTCTATCAGGTGTTCGGAAGCCGCGTCGTGGAGGAGCTGGTGGAGCTGCCGGGAACCGAGCGGACCATCCAGATTCCAACGCAGAACGAGCCGGAGGAGCGCGTGTTCCTGCTGCGCGGATTCGTATCCGGACCGCAGACGCAGAAGCTGAACCGCAATTCGATCTTCCTGTTCGTGAACGGGCGATTGATTCGCGACAAGCTGCTGATGCACGCCCTGACCTCGGCGTATCACAACCTGACGCCGCCCGGCACCTATCCGTTCGCGCTGCTGTTTCTGGATTGCGACGCCGAGGAGGTGGACGTGAATGTGCATCCCTCGAAGACGGAGGTCCGCTTCCGCCACGGCAGCGTGGTGCATGACTTCGTGCGGGATGCGATCCGGGAGGCGCTGATCGCCCGGCGTCCGGTACCCTCGCTGTCGCCCGCGCTGCCGCAGCCCGGCGCGGAGTTGCCGTACTCGGAGTTCACGCAGCGCATGGAGGAGCAGCGTTTCGAAAGCGGCTTCGCTCCCCCGCGCAACGTCCTGGAATCGCTGCCGGAATTCGAGTTGCGCCGCATCCCGCCGCCTCCGCCGCGATTCGACTTCTCCGGCGAGGCGATCCCGCTGGCGGAGCCGGGCTTGCGGCTGCCTGTTCCAGACACGCATGGCGCGCTGCCGGAAGGCGCCTACGCGCCCGAAACCGGCAGCCTGGATGCGCTGCGGGATCTGCGGCCGCTCGGCCAGATCCACGACAGCTTCATCGTGGCGGCGGGACGCGATGGGCTTTGGATTATCGATCAGCACGTTGCGCACGAGCGGATCCTGTTCGAGCAGGTCCTTCGCAAGCGCGGCAAACAGGCGGAGTCCCAGCGGCTGCTGATGCCGATGATTATCGAACTCACGGCATCGCAGCAGATCGAGTTCGCGCGGATCGCGGAGGAGCTGAACGCCACCGGGTTCGAGACCGAGCCGTTCGGCCACCGCACCATCGCCATTCAGGCCGCGCCGGCGGGGCTTCCGCAAGGGGAGATCGAGAAGGCGCTGTTCGAGATCCTGGAAACCGCGGAGCGCGAGCTGCGGAAAGCTTCCGTGGAGGACGTGCGGCGAAGCATCGCCGCGTCCATCGCCTGCCGCGCCGCCATCAAGATCAACATGCGGCTGGAGCCGAAGAAGATCGAGTGGCTGCTTCAGGAACTGGCTCGATGCGAAGCGCCGATGAGCTGCCCGCACGGAAGGCCGATCGCGCTGCGGTACGCGACGCGGGAGATCCTGCGCAGCTTTCACCGGATCTAAGCTGCCGGGTACAGCGCGTAAAGTTGGGCCAGATACGCGCCCTCCGGCGCCAGGACCGGCGCGAGAATGCGGCGGTAATCGGCGCCTTCGAACGTATCCAGCGTTGCCCAAGCCTCGGCCAATGCCGGTGATTCCAGAACCTGCACCGGCACCTCCGGGCCCGCGGGATCCCAGATAAGGCCGGCAAATCCGAGCGCCGCGCCCCAGCCGCGCTGCGCGAGCTCGCCGTGAACCACGCCCGATCGCCACTGCCCTTGCAGATGCGCGATCCGGTGGTGGTTAGGCCTGCCGGGGGCAAGGCTTCCGTAGACCGCGAGCCGCTGGAGCGCGGGTTCCAGCCAGGCTTCGAGTCCGGCCGCGGTCAGGGTGGCCTCAGCCTGCTCACGGTCGCCGGCGTTCCACAGCCGCGCAACCGTGTTCAGCGTGTCCAGGGTCCCGTCCATGATCCACAGGCTAGCGCAGTGGTCAAGTGGCGGCGCTAATCGCCGCGCAGCGTGATGGCGGGATTCACGCGCGAGGCGCGGACCGCCGGAATCCAGGATGCCGCCAGGATCACGGCGGCAATCGGCACAACCGCACCCGCATAAGTCAAGGGGTCGGCCGCGGGCACCGACCGGAGCGCCGAGCGAGTCAGCGCGCCGAGCGCCACCGCGGCGCCCAGGCCCAGCGCAAGGCCGCAGGCGCCGGCCCATGCCGCGCGCCGCACCACCATGCCTCGCACGTCGCCCGCCGTCGCGCCCAGGGCCATTCGGATTCCGATCTCGCGTGTCCGGCGGCCCACCAGGTACGCCATCACTCCATAGATGCCGATTCCGGCCAGCGCCAGGGCCACGGCGGCGAAAATCAGCAGCAGCGATCGGGAAAGCCGCAATTGCCACACACCGTTCAGAATGCGCTGCTCATACGTGCTCATGTCGAAGATCGATTGCTCGGAATCGATTGCCAGCATCCGATCGGCGGCGCGCCGGCGGTACTCGGAAGGCGGCAGAGTGGTGCGGGCCAGCAGGTATTGATTCGCGGTTGGATCCTGGCGGAAGGGAACATACATCTCCAGGCCCGGCTCGCCGTCGAGTTGCGCGTGCCGGACACTGCCGGCGATTCCGACGACCGTGCGGAGAGCGCCGGGCCTTCGCGCGGCGGGATCGTAGCGCAGCCGCTTGCCGATTGCGTTCTCGCCAGGCCACAAGCGGCTCGCCAGCCGTTCGCTGATGATCGCCACTGGCTCCGACGCGGGCCCGTCGAACCTCGTGAAGGCGCGGCCCGCCAGCAGGGGAATGCGCATCAGCTCGAAGTAGCCCTCGCTGATCTGCTGATAGATAACGTAGGGATTCCGCAACGCCTCCTGGGACGACTGCCCCTCCACTTGCACGTGCGCTGGCGTGAACTCCTCCTGCCTTGCGAGAGGCGGATTGGGAGCCAGGGCCGCCCCTTGCACGCCAGGCAGCGCGGATAGCGATTCGAGCGCCTGTTCGTAGTAGCGGGTGATGCGCTCCCCGCCGTACCGCCGCCATCCCAGCGCCACCCGGAACGTCTCCACATTTTCCGCGTCAAAACCCTTCTGCTGCGATTGCAGGTTGACGAAGCCGCGGATCAGGAGGCCCGCGCCGGACAACAGCACCACCGCCAGGGCGACCTCGGCCACGATCATCAGGTCGCGGAGGCGCTGCGCCGCCACACCCGATGTGCCTCCGCGCCCGCCCTCGCGCAACATCGCCGAGAGGGAGCCGCGCATCAGATGCAGCGCGGGAGTCATGCCGCTCACCAGCCCGGCGAAGACGGCGATCGCGAAGGTGAAGGCGAGCGCCGCGCTGTCCAGCTCCACCCGCATCCACTGTGGAATCTGCGCACCCACGATTGCCCGCAGCAGTTTCATCCACCACCAGGAGAGCCCCAGCCCGGCGACCCCGGAGAACAGAGCCAGCAGGATACTCTCCGCCAGCAGCTCGCCGATCACGTGCCGGCGCCCGGCGCCGATCGCGATCTTGACGCTGATTTCCTGCTCGCGAGCCAGGGCCTCCGAGAGCAGCAGATTCATCACGTTGACGCAGGCGATTAGGAGCACGGCGGCCACGGCCCCGAGCAGCAGCAGGAGATAGGGGCGTACTTCGCCGGAGTAAACCTGCCGGAAGGGTTGGCACTGGAAGCTCAGGCCGCCGTTGGTGTCCGGATGCGCTTCGGCGAGGCGAGCGCTCAGCGCTGTCAACTCCGCCTGCAAGCGGTGCGCGTCGTAGGGGCGCTTCACCCGCGCCACCGCGATGACATTCCGGCTGTCGCGCTTGTCGTAGGAGGTGAAGCCGCCGATGGAGCGGTAAACCTCAATCCCGTGCGGGAAGTCCAGCCCGGGGGCAGCAACGCCGTGGATTACGTAACCGGGAGCATGGTCCAGCGTGATGGTCCTGCCCAGGACCTCGCGCTGGCCGCCGAACGCGCGCAACCAGACCTCATGGCTGAGAATCACCCGGAAGTCACGCTCGCGATTGCTGTGCTCCGGCCACGGTCCGCCCAGGGCCAGGGGGACTCCGAGGACCTCCATCAAGTTCCCAGTGGTCAGGATGGCGCGCCATTCCTCCGGACGCCCATTGCCGGTGCCGCTATAGTTGTAGCCGCCCGCGCCTCCGGTGTGCGCCGCGACGGCTTCGAGCACCGGTATCTGCTCCCGGATGTCGAGCACCTCGCGCATCGACAGCTTGCCCCGCTGGCCGCCGCGCACGCTGTGAATCTCTACCAGTTGATCCGGATCGCGAAACGGGAAGGGCCGCAGCAGCAGCGCGTGGACGAAGCTGAAGATCGCGGTGTTCGCTCCGATGGCCAGGGAAAGCGTGACGATCACCGAAAGCGAAAGCCCCGGCTGGCGGATGATCCGCCGCATGGCATAGCGAAGGTTTCTGGCGTCGAAGTTCATGTTCAGAATTGCAGCTTCAAGCCAAACTGGATCTGGCGCGGCGTCGCGGCCAGGGCGCTGCCCGAGATCTGACCGAAAAAGGCGGAGCTCAGGTTGGATTGCGGAGGCCGGAAATTGGCCCGGTTGAAGACGTTGAACACGTTCGCGTCAAAGTGCAGTGCCGCCCGCTCCCCGATGGCGAATCGCTTCATCAGCGACACATCAAAGCTGACGAAGGACGGACCCCGGAATGCCCCCCGGCTGACCGGGGCAAATGGGTCGGTTACGTCCGCCGGCACTCCCAGCAGCGTCCGCGCCTGCGCCTGAGGCAGCAGCCACTGCGTCCGGTCCGCCCCGGAGCCGCTGTAGAGCTCGCTGAGGGAGCGTCCCAACAAGGCGGGCCGGTCGTTGAATGCGCCATCGTCATTCACGTCCTGTCCCAGGGTCACGTCGAACGTGTTGCCGGACCGGATGCTCGCCAGTCCGGAGACGGACCAGCCGCCCAGCAACGCGCGGTTCTTAAACAGCGGAAGCTCCCACGCGTAGCTGGCCGCCAGGATGTGCGGGGCGTCGTTTTCCGAGATTCCGTATTCGCTGTCCAGGGGCCGCGGGATCGTACGGCCGGTTTGGAACCCCGGCGCGGCGCTGGCCCCGGTATTGATGACGGTGGGAACCACGCCGAAGATCGTGTCCGTGGAAGTGATGTCCCGGTAGCGGGAGTAGGTGTAAGCCGCGCTGAAGGCGACTCCTCCCGCCATCCGCCTGCGGCCGTGAATCTGCAAGGCGTGATAGTCGGAGTGTCCGCCGTTGCCGAGAATCCGCTGATCCGAGAAACGCGGATCGGGCCGCTGACCCTGCGGGTAGGCGCCCGCGAAGTTCGGATCCTCGGTGAGGAGCAACCCCCGGCCCTTCGCACCCACGTAGGCCGCATTCACGGACGTGCTCTGCCCCAGCCGCTGCTCGAAGCTGATGTTCCACCGGTACACCGTCGGATTTCGTAACTCCGGATTCACCGCGAACACCACCGGCACGCGGGGGTTCAACGGAATCGGATCGCGGGGACGGAAGGGCACGTTGATGGCGTTGCCGGTGACGGCGAATGGTACGTTGCGGGCCACCTCGGAGATCACCAGTTGGTAAAGCCGGTCGTTGTACATCCCGAACGCGCCGCGGAGCACCCGGCTGTCGCGTCCGCCGATGTTCCAGGCGAATCCAACTCGCGGTTGGAAGTTGTTGAAGTCCGGGTTGTAAAACGGACGGTCCGGCCCAATAGGCGCCATCTCGTTCGCCGCCCGTCCGAACGCGAACGGGCTGACATTGTCGACAATCCGCCCGTCCCGGGTTGCATAAAGATTCGAGAGCGCGTTGTTGGACTCGCCATAGACACCGAAGTAGCTGTATCGCAGGCCCCCGTTCAGCGTCAGGTCACGGCGGAGCCGCCAGTCGGCCTGGACGAAATACTCCTGCTGCTGGGATCGCCAGCCGCGGAGCGGTGTGGCGGGGCCGCCGCTTGCGCCGAACACCGTCACCGTGGCCACCGCAGCCGTAGCCTCGGCGGAGGCGGGCGAAGAGCCCAGCAGACCGTTCGGCCCCACCAGCCCGTTGAACTGGTAGGCCGGCCTGGGGAAACTCCGGTTGATGAAGTTCACCGCGATCCCCCGCACATCGAAGCCCGCGCGGATGGTTGCTTTCCCCGTCGTCCAGCTATACTGGCCGGCCGCCTGCGGCGTCGACTGAGCGTCCAGAGCGGAAAAGGGCGCGAGCTGGGGGAGGCTGAAGCCCGCGGTTCCCGTCGCGCTCAGGGCAACCCCGAACTCACCGATCCCCAGTTCGCTGAAGTCGTCGCGCATGATGTTGTTGGTGGAGCGGCGCAAGTATGCGCCGCGAATCTCGACGGTCTGCCGCGGGCTAAGAATCCAGACGGCCTGCAGCGTCGGCGACCGGAACTCACCCGGCGTACGTACGTTGGTGCCGGGCAGGCCGAAGTTCGTGGTATCGAAGCGGTAGTCCGCCTGCGCGTAACGGAACGACAGCGTCAGTTTCTCGCCCAGCCGGTGATCCGTCCGCACCAGGAAGGCGTTCTGGCGGAAATCTCGTGTGGAGGAGCGGCTCACCTGCGCCGTCGCCGCTTCTCCGTTCGCCAGATCGCCGTCGAACAGCGGGCTCGGGAACCCCGCCGCGATGGCTGCGTTCCGGTCGGCGGCGGGGAACGGCCGCGCGATGGCGCCCGCCGGCAGGCCCGAGCGTGGCACCAGGTCGCGATCGAAATAGTAGGCCCGAGCCAGACGCCCCAGCTCGCCCGGGAAGAGGTTCACCAGATCGGCGGTGGGCAGGACCGGAGATCCGGTCTGCTCCAGGCGCTGGCGGAAGCCCTCGTAGTTGGCGAAGAAGAAATGCCGGTTGCGGCGAATGGGTCCGCCCAGCGTCCCGCCGAAGAGATTCTGCCGGAAGGGCGGGGTTTTCGCGCGGCCCGAGCTGTCGAAGTACGGACCATAGTTGAAGAAGTCGCGGGCATCCAGAGCGCTGTTGCGCAGATATTCGTACGCGGAGCCGTGCCATTCGTTGGATCCGGACCGGGTCACCGCGTTTACCTGCGCCCCGGATCCGCGGCCGAAGGAGGCATCCGCGTTGGAGGTGATGACGCGAAATTCCTGCAATGCCTCCGTCGAGATCACGTTCGGCTGCTGGCGGAACGAAGCCCCCAGCGCGAGGCCGGCGGTCTCCCGCTCGTCGTTCAGGCTGACGCCATCCATGACGTAGTTGTTGGCGGATTCGCGCGTGCCGGACGAGGACGCGTTCGAATTGGGATTGTTCGCCCGGAAGTTCGACATGCCCGGCGCGAGGAAGATGAGCTTCTGAAAGTCCTTGCCGTTGAGCGGTAAATTGCGGATCCCCCTGCCGTCCACCAGCAGCGAAACCTCCGCTGTCTGGCTCTGCACCACTGCCGCGTCGGCGCGGACGGTCACCGTCGTATTCACGTCTCCCACGGTCAGTGCGATGGTGGTCGACGCCGCCTGGTTCACCGCCAGTTCCAGTCCCTCCTGCTCGAAACGGCGGAATCCGGTCTTCTCCGCGGTGATTCGGTACGAGCCGGGGATCAGCCGCGGGAAGGTGAAGGCACCTTCGCTGGAAGAGGTTGTGGCGGTTCGCGAACCGCTGGCGGTGTGCGTTGCTTCCACCTGCGCCTGTCCCACGCCCGCGCCGGAGGGGTCGAGCACCCTGCCGCTGAGCGCGGAGTGAATGGCGGTTTGCGCGGTGACGGAGGGCAGCGCGAGCGCCGCCACGAGGAGAATTCGCATTCCCGGAATGTAAGCCCCGCGGCAGCGGGAGTCGACAGGAAGTACGCAGGCGGATGCAAACGTCCCCTGCGCGGGCGATTGCAGACCGCGCGCGGGGAGGCCGTGCGGTTGATGGTTGACTCAGTCAACTATCGATGCTTGACTTTGTCAAGGATTATGGTGGGCGCGACAGGACTCGAACCTGTGACCTCCTGCGTGTGAAGCAGGCGCTCTAACCAACTGAGCTACGCGCCCCGGGGGGGTGGGACAAACCTCGATTATACCAGCTAGCGCAGAAACGGCGGATCGCGCCAGTCCCAGGCGCGCGACGGATCTTCGTTGATGGTGACGGGCGTCTTGTTCCATTCGTGGACCGCGATGTGAAACGCCCCACGCGCATGAACGGCGAACGACAGCATCGCGAGCAGCACGAGCCAGAATCGATACTGCCCTAGCACCGGGATCAGAAAATAGACGAAGACCGGGGTCAGGTCCGAGAAGTAGCGGGGACCGTAGGAGAACCCGGCGGTCCAGTCCAGATAGAGGGAAATCGTAACCCAGTGGACGAGCACCAGCGCCGCCAGCGCGAGCGAAAGCGGATCGCGGCGCGTCCTCCAGAATCCGGCGAAGCTGAAGGCGAACACGGGGACGTAAATCAACAAGCCGCGCGCGGGGCTGATCCAGTTTCCCGCCAGCGCGATCCAGGTGGTTGCTCCGAAGCCGAACTTCTGTGACCGGAAGTACGGCGGAGTGAGGGTGTGCCAGGTGGACCAGCTCAAGGTGAAACCCACGGCGAAGACCAGCGCGGCGGCCAGGGCGAAGGGAACGGCGCGGCGGCGTGCGGTGTACAAGACGAAGGCTCCGAGGGCGGCAAGAGCCAGCGCGTTGGTCGGCCGGCACCACACAGCGTAGGCGAGCACGAGTCCGGCGAGCGCGGCGTTCCTGCCGCTGAGCGGCGCTTCGGTCAACAGATAAAGCGCGGCGGCCAACAGCACGATTGACGCATGATGCGGGCCCAGGGATCGCGAGGCGGTGGACCAAGCCGGAGTGGCGAAGGCAAACAGCAGCGCGAGCGCGACGGCGGGCGCCACGGCCAGGCGGCGGCGCGCCGTGAGGAACACGAATCCCGCCGCGACCCCGATCCAGAACGAAGCCAGCACGATCTCCACCGCACCGCGGCCGGTCCAGTAATCGCGGGCCAGGAACGCCCGCACAACTTCGGGTCCGAAGGAAATTCGCGGCGCGATTTGCAGGATCGCGTCCATCATCATGAAGGGCGGCAGATCCAGCAGGTAGGTAGCGATGGGGAATCGGGGATAAACCCGGGCGCCGGGCGGGCAGCCGGACTCGGGCGGGGTCAGCACCGTGAAGTCCGGCAGGACGCATTGGGCATCCACGTACTTCTGATCCCGCAATTGCCAGTTGAATCGGCTTAACTCCGGGCTGCCGTTCTCCAGGACGGCCAGGATCACGGGGACGCTCCAGCGGGAATCGCCGGAGAGGCCCACCGGGCTCAGCGAATGGATCAGGAAGACCGCCGTGGAGATCAGGAGAAACAAAGCGGCATCGCGCCGCACGGCGCGAAGCGCGGGCATCGTTTGCGATTATACGGCAGCGGCAAACCCGCTTCCTCGTGTTAGAGTCGGGCAAATGGGGCTGCTGGCAAGAGGAGCCGCCGCAATGGCGGCGATCGCCACGGTTGGCCTGGTTGCGCTTTATCTTGTGCCCGATGAGGAGGCGGAGCTAGCCTCCACAGTGGCGTGGTTCGAAGGCAAAGTCGCGCCCTTCGGCGAGGACAGCGGTTTCGCCGACTTCCTCCGGGAACAGGCGGGGGAGACGGTGGACCTGGAGGTTACGCTCGAACCCCGCCACTTCACCGGCACCACGGACCGGCTGGTGCTGTTTGAGGAGTGCGACCAGGAGAATGCGAAGCCCGATCGCGGGCACTGCGGGGGCTCGGAGTATCGCGTGCGGGGCGCGGCGATTCTGCGCGAGAGTTCGCTGCTGCGGTTGCGCGGCAGGTTCCAGGTGCGTGAATTGCCGCCGGAGGGCCGCTGGCGTATTTACGAGCTTCTCGCGAAATAAGATCAGCGGGGCTGGAGCGTCTGATCGGCAAGCTCGAAGCGGACCGGAAAGCGCTGCGACAACTCCGGGCTGTGGGTCACCACGATCAGCATGGTAGACATCTGCTTGTTAATTTCCAGGAGCAGGTCGCCCACCTGTTGCGCGGTGTTGCGGTCCAGGTTGCCGGTGGGTTCGTCGCAGAGCAGCAGCGCGGGCTTGCGGATCAGGGCGCGGGCGATGGCGGCGCGCTGCTTTTCGCCGCCGGAGAGCTCGGCCGGGCGATGCTCCAGGCGGGCGGAGAGCCCGACCCGGTCCAGAAGCTCGCGGGCGCGGGCCACGGCGCTAGTATCGCGTTCGGCAACCAGGGTCGGCACCAGGACGTTCTCCAGCACCGAGCATTGCGGCAGCAGGCAGTGATCCTGAAAGACAAAGCCGATCTGTCGGTTGCGGAAGGCGGCGAGCCCGGCCTCATCCAGAGTGAAGGGGTCCTGACCGTCCACGGTGACGGTTCCCGAATCCGGGGGATCCAGCGCGCCGAGAACGTACAGCAGTGTACTTTTGCCGGTGCCGGAGGGTCCCACGATGGAGGCGGCTTCGCCGCGCTTGAGCGACAGGTTGACGTCTTTCAGGATCGGCAGCGGGCCGCGCGGGGTGGCGTAGCTTTTCGATACGTTCTTGGCTTCCAGCAAGACTTCAGTGTACCCGTTCCGGCTGAGGAACCACGCGGGTCTGATATGCTTCGGATGAGCACTGCATGACACCCACCGCGCGGGATCGGGCGAGCATACCCGGCACGCTGATGGCGATTCGCCTGTTCGGCGTTCCGGTGCGGCTGCATTTCACCTTCATTTTGCTCGCGATCTTCCTGGTGATGTTCGGCTTAAGCAACGAACAGTCGAACCTGATGTTCGCGTTCTATGTGTTCGGCCTGTTCGCCTCGGTGCTGCTGCATGAGCTGGGTCACGCACTAGTGGCCCGAAGGTACGGCATCGGGACCACCGAGATCGTGATGTTTCCCATCGGCGGGGTGGCTCGGCTGGAGCGTAACCCGAAGCCGGCGGAGGAGTTCTGGATCGCGATCGCGGGTCCGGCGGTGAACGTGGTGATTTTCGCGGCGATCTTCGGCTACCTGCAATCGCGGCACCTGATGGTGCCGGTGCAGGAGCTGGTGCGGCCCACGGACGCGAATCTGCTGGCGCGGATCGGGATCGGCAATCTGATTCTGGCTGCGTTCAACCTGATTCCCGCGTTCCCCATGGACGGAGGGCGCATCCTGCGGTCGATTCTGGCGCGCTTCCGAGGGGAAGATGAAGCCACACGGCTCGCGGCGGGGGCCGGGCGCATGCTGGCGATGATCATGGGCCTGTACGGCCTGCTGAACGCCCACTTCTTTCTCGTGTTTATCGCGTTCTTCGTGTATCTGGGCGCGGCGCAGGAGAGCGCCGCGGCGATGGGCCGTGTGCTGACGCACGGAATTCCGGTGCGCGCGGCGATGGTCAGCGAGTTTCATACGCTGTCGCACGGCCACACCATTCGTGACGCCGCTAACCTGCTGCTGGCGACATCGCAGCAGGATTTTCCCGTGGTCCACGCGGGGAAGGTGGTGGGTCTGCTGACCCGGAACAAGCTGCTGCGGTCCATGGCGACGGAGGGGCCGGAGGCTTACGTCGCGGGCGTGATGGACCGCGAATTCACGTCGCTCGCGCCGGCGATGGATTTGGCGGAAGCGCTGCCGGTGATGGCGCAGGCCGGAAGCTGCGCGCTGGTGATGGAAGGCGATCATCTGCTGGGGCTGCTGACCGCGGAAAACCTGAGCGAATTCCTGCTGTTGCGGCGCTTCGGGATGGAGCTCACACAGCCGGTAAGAAGCTGAACGTCCCCATAGGACGCTACAATGAAAGAGGCGTCAGAAGCTCCCTACAGGGGAGGCTGTATGCCGCAACGCTGGACCCGTGACACGCTGCACGACCTGATTACCGACCGCCTGTCCGGTTTCCGCTTTATCGCCGTTTCCAATCGCGAGCCGTACATTCACCGTTTCCGGGAGCCGGGGGCAGAGATCGAAGTAATGCTGCCGGCGAGCGGCATGGCGACCGCGCTGGATCCGATCCTGCGGGCCTCGGGCGGCACCTGGGTGGCGCATGGCTCGGGCGATGCCGACAGGCATGTCGTGGACCATCGCGACCGGGTGGCGGTGCCTCCGGAAAATCCGCTGTACACGCTGCGGCGCGTGTTTCTTCCGCCGGATATCGAGCGCGGCTATTACATGGGGCTTGCGAACTCGGGTTTGTGGCCGCTGTGCCACATTGCGTATCACCGTCCGGTGTTCCGGCTGTCGGATTGGGAGGATTACCGCAAGGCGAACCAGCTCTTCGCGGACGCGGTACTCGAGGAAGCGCAGGGGGAGCCGGCGTTCGTCTTCGTGCAGGATTATCATTTCGGCCTGCTGCCGCGGATTCTGAAGAACGCGAACCCGAACCTGATTGTGGCGCAGTTCTGGCACATCCCGTGGCCCAACCGGGAGGTGTTCCGCGTGTTTCCGTGGAAGGAAGAGCTGCTGGACGGGATGCTGGGCAACGACGTGCTCGGATTCCACCTGCGCTACCACTGCCAGAACTTCCTGGATACGGTGGACCGGAACATCGAAGCGCTGGTGGATGTGGAACACTCCACGATCACGCGGGGCGGACGCGGCACCATGATCCGGCCGTTCCCCATCAGCATCGATTTCGACGAGCACTCACGCCTGGCGGCGCGAGCGGAAGTGGATTCCGAGATCGCGTGGTGGACCGCGCGCCTAAACGGGCGTCCGGAAATCCTGGGAGGCGGCATCGAACGGATCGACTACACCAAGGGCATCCCGGACCGGCTGACCGCGATCGATCTGCTGCTGGAGCAGAAGCCGGAGTTGCGCGGCCGCTTCCAGTTCGTGCAGGTAGCCGTGCCCAGCCGCAGCGACATCGAGGATTATGCCTCGTTGAGCCGGGTGATTGACCGGCAGGTGGAAGAGATCAACGCCAAGTGGCGGCTGGACGGCTGGGAACCGGTGCACTATCTGCGGGAGCATTGCGGCCCCGCGCGGATGATGGCGCTGCACCGCATGGCGAACTTCTTCGTGGTGAGTTCCCTGCATGACGGCATGAATCTGGTGGCGAAGGAGTTCGTGGCCAGCCGCTTCGATCTGGGCGGATCGTTGATCCTGAGCCGGTTCACCGGGGCGGCGCGGGAATTGCTGGATGCGCTGCTGGTGAATCCCTACTCGGTGGACGAGATGGCCTCGGCCATGTGGCAGGCGATCTCCATGAAACCGGAAGAACAAAGCCGGCGCATGCAGAACCTGCGGACGACAGTGGAGGACAACAACGTTTACCGCTGGGCTGGAAAGCTGATTCTGGCGTTGTTGAAGATCGAGCAGGCGGACCGGCGGGAGAGCGACGACCTGGCGGACCTGGCGGAGTCCGCAATCCCGTGATCGAGCCGGAGTTGATCGGGCGGATTCGCGCGGCAAGCCGCGTGGCCTACTTCCTGGACTTTGACGGGACACTGACGCCGATCGTGCAGCGACCGGAAGACGCGTGGCTGGACGCCGGCGCGCGGGCAGCGATTGAAAGCCTGATGCAGACCGGCGCGCTGGTGGCGATCGTCAGCGGGAGGCCGCTGGCGGATCTGGCGACGCGCGCCCGAGCGGGCTGCATGTATGCCGGCAATCACGGGCTGGAGATCCTGACGCCGCGCGGCTTGTATGTTCATCCGGAAGCGGTTGCGGCCCGCGGGGCGTTGTCGCGGGTTGTCGCGGAGTTGGTGGAGCGAACCGCCGCCTTGCAAGGCATCCGGGTGGAAGACAAGGAACTGACCGCCAGTGTCCATTTCCGCGAGGCACCCGAGCTGGAGCCTCGGGTCAGGATCCTGGTGCGGGAGGCGGTGCGGCCTGTCGAGCCGCGGTTCGAGATCCGGGAGGGCAAGATGGTGCTGGAGATCCGTCCGGCGGTGCGGTGGAACAAAGGCGACGCCGCGCTGTTCCTGCTGCGAAGCGAGGCGCCCGCGGCGCTGCCGGTCGTGATCGGCGACGACGCGACGGACGAAGACATGTTCGCCGCGATGCCGGAAGGGATCACGATCGCGGTGGGCGGCCGCGCGCGCGGAGCGCGTTACCGCCTGGAGGAACCCGCGGAGGTAATCGCGTTCCTGAACGCCGCCGCTAGTCTTTCAACCGCCGGTCCAGATCGAACGCGGCGCTGATCAGCCCGAGGTGAGTGAAGGCTTGGGGGAAGTTGCCCAGCGCTTCGCCGTGGGGTCCGATCTCCTCGGCGTAGAGGCCGAGGTGGTTGGCGTAGGTCAGCATCTTCTCGAACACGAAGCGCGCTTCCTCGATACGCCCGGCTCGCGCCAGCGCCTCCACCAGCCAGAAGGTGCAGATGCTGAAGGTTCCTTCCACGCCGGGCAGGCCGTCTCCGGACGCTTTTCCGAGTTCGTAGCGGTACACCAGGCTGTCGGAGACCAGCTCCTTCATGATGCGATCGAGCGTTCCGGTCATGCGCGGATCGGTGGGAGAGATGAACATCATCAGGGGCAGCAGCAGGTTGCTCGCGTCCATGGCGTGGGTGCCGAAGTGCTGGACGAAAGCCTTGCGCTCCGGATCGTAGCCCTTGCGCATCACTTCCTCGTAGATGCGATTGGCTTCGTTGCGGACGCGAGTCAGGTCCAGCGGAAGGCCGCGCTTGCGGGCGATGCGCTGGCCGCGGTCGAGCGCCACCCAGCACTGCACCTTGGAATAGACGAAGTGCTCCGGTTCCTTGCGCACCTCCCAGATGCCGTGATCGGGCCGCTGCCAGTTGTCGCACACCCAGTCCAGCATCCGGCGAAGGTAGACCCACAGATCGTAGGAGATGGGCTCGGCGTACTTGTTGTAGAGATAAACGGAGTCGATCAGCTCGCCGTAGACGTCCAGTTGGAGCTGCTTGCTGGCGGCGTTGCCGATGCGCACGGGGCGGGAGCCCTTGTAGCCGTCGAGGTGGTCGAGCGTGTACTCCTCCAGCCGGCTGCGGCCGTCGATGCCGTACATGAGTTGGATGGGTCCCACCTCTTCATCCTTCTCGGTGGCGCGCTGCTCGATCCAGCGCATGAAGCTGGCCGCTTCCTCGGTGTAGCCGAGCCGCAGCAGGGAGTAGATGGTGAAGGCGGAATCGCGGACCCAGGTGTAGCGGTAATCCCAGTTGCGCACGCCCCCGATCTCCTCCGGCAGACTGCAAGTTGGCGCGGCGACGATCGCGCCGGTGGGCTGGAAGGTCATCAGCTTGAGCACCAGCGCGGAGCGGACGACCATTTCGCGCCAGCGTCCGCGGTACTGGCATTTGCCGGCCCAGGCCTGCCAGAAATGAACGGCGTCCTGCAGGGCCTGGACGCCGTAAGCGGTCAGGTCGGACGGGATGTCTGGGACCGGGCCGTTGAGGTACTGCAGCACGAAGGTCGCGGTCTCATTGCCTTCCAGATGGAAGTCGCAGGTGACGCCCTGCTCGTCGACGCGGAGCGGATAGGGGCTGAGCAGCGCGAGCCGCGCACCGCCCGAGGAAAACACCGCGATGGTATCGTCCACCAGCAGCTCGTGCCGTCCGCGGGCATAGTCGAACGCCGGGAAACATTCCATGCGGAAGGGAACGCGGCCGCGCACGCCGCGGGCGATGCGCACGATGCGGCCGCTGGAATGGCGGTCGGATTCGCGGGTGCGCACCGGCATGAAGTCCACCACCTCGCCCACGCCTTCATTGCTCAGGAAGCGAGTGAGCAGGATGTTGGTTTCCGGCATGTACATCTGCCGCTGGCGGTCGTCCACCCGGCCGGAGATGCGGAAGTGACCGCCGATACGGTCGTCGAGAATGCGGGCGAAGACGCTGGGCGAATCAAAATGGGGGAGGCAGCACCAGTCGATGGAGCCGTTCATTCCCACCAAGGCCGCGCTGTGAAGATCGCCGATCAGCCCGTAGGCGCCGATTCGCTGATAAGCCACGCTTTCTACAGATTAGCGGCTTGGGGAGGGCAGCGTCCCGGTGGAATCGCCGCAGCCTCCCGGCGGGGTGTGGTTTGCTACACGCCGGCAGGCCCAATGGCCCAGGTGTTGTGAGTTTTCACGCACAGGGGCGCGGCTCATCGCTTCGTAAGTGCAAGAAAAAGCTAAAGCTGGCGGTGGACCTCGGCGTGCCAAATAGGATATGTTGTCGGCAGTTATCTCCAGGAGGAGATCGCACATGGCCCTGTTCCAAAGCATTCTACTGCCCGTCGATTTTTCGGAGCGCAGCGTGGTGGCCGCGCACTTCGCCGAAGCGCTGGCCGATCCCGGCGCCACGCAGGTATTTCTGCTGCACGTGGTGACGCCGCTGACCTACGAGCTGAGCGCGATGGAGATCGGCGCCAGCGTGTTGAGCGAGGCGATGGGGGAGCGCACCAAGGAGGCTCGCGAGCAACTGGAAGCGTTTCTGAAGGACGAGCTGCAGCCGTATCAGGTAAAGCGGGTGCTGCTCGAAGGCGATCCGGCGACGGAGATCGTGCGCTTCGCGCAGGAGAACGGGATTGAACTGATCTGCATGCCGACGCACGGCTATGGCCTGTTCCGGCGCTTCCTGCTGGGCAGCGTCGCGGCCAAGGTGCTGCATGATTCCGAATGCGCGGTGCTGACGGGCGCGCACATGCCGGACATCGCCGCCACCATCGAGTTCCGGAAGATTATCGCCGCCGTGGACCTGCAGCACGATATCGCCAGCAAGGCGCTGGCGTTCGCGGGCAAGCTGGCGCGGGACGGGGGCGGGGAACTGGTGCTGGTGCACGCGATTCCATCGCTCGACGGGATGGCCGGGGAGAATTTCGATCCCAACTGGCGGTCCTACTTCGAGGATGTCGCGGTGAAGGAGTTGGAGAAGCTGAAGGCCGAGACGGGAATCGACAACGCGCGGGTGATTGTGGACGCGGGCGATCCGGCGCGGGTGGTTGCCCATGCGGCGGAGAAGGAAAAAGCGGACCTGGTGGTGATCGGCCGCGGATCGGCGGGCGGCGTGTTCGGGCGGCTGCGGGCGAACGCGTACGCGATCATTCGCCAGTCGCCGTGCCCGGTGATCAGCGTTTAGGATTGCCCTCCGGCGGCTTTCTCCGCTTCCGGACGGCGGTCCAGCAGGGAAGCGAGCACGTCGATCAGGTCGTGCGTGGTCAGAATGCCGGCCAGCTTGCCGTGGTGGATCACGGGCACGCAATCGACGCGATGGCGGCGCATCAGGTCCAGCGCCTCGACGGTGGGCGTTTCGGGCGAGACGGTGACGGGCGCGGGATTCATGATCGTGCGCACGGATAGCTTCGCGCCGTCCTGGGCGGCTCCGGGCCGCGCCAGCAGGGCGAGCAGCTCGCGATGGGACACCAGTCCTGCCAGGTTGCCTTCTTCGTCCTCCACCGGGACGTGGCGGATGTGCCGCCACTCCATGATGCTGGCGGCAAGCTGAGCGAGGTCGTCGGGACGCACGGTGAACAGGTCCGTGGACATCACGTCGGAGACCACGCGATAGCATTCCAGCGCGGATTCCGCGCCGCAACTCTTGACGATTCTCCATTCGTGCACGGGGCGGCCGATGCGCTGGTTTTCGAGCATCGCGGCGGTGAGGCGGCGCTGCGCGCTGTCGCGATGCTGCGAGTCTTCCATCGCCGCCAGGGACCGCAGCATCCACTGCGCGCCCGTCTGGTCCCGCACGACGCGTTCCTCGATGACGCCGAGGTAGCGGTCGATATCGGAGCTGTCGATTCCAGAGGCGGCCAGCCCTTCCCGCGCGAGCGGCAGCAACTGCTCCAGAATCAGGGTGGAGGCGGGCACGCGGCGGCCGCCGATCCAGACGAACTGGGCGTCCAGGCCGTGCCGCGCGGCGGAAATGAAGTTCTGCTTGGCGTCGCCGAAGCAGAAGTTCTTGGAGATCTCCGGATATTCGTCCTTCATGCCGCAGAGCAGCCCGAAGAAGAATGCGCCGTTGGCCATTTCGTCAAGCACAGTGGGCCCGGCGGGGATGGCACGAGCCTCGATGCGCAGATGCGGCTTGCCGTTGGTGACTCCGTAGCAGGGCCGGTTCCAGCGCCAGATGGTCCCGTTGTGCAGCCGCAGCGCGGCGAGCTTGGGGATGTTTCCGGCCGCCAGCGTCTCCAGGGCGTTTTCCTCGGTCGCCTTGGTGAAGATGACGCGGTAGCGGGCGATGTCCTCGCGCAGAATTTCAATGACGGATTCATTCACCCAGCGTTCGCCGAAGCCGACGCGGGTGGGATGGTCGCGGGCGACGCGCGCGGCGGAGCGCTCATCGACGGAGTGCTGGAACACCGCGATCCGGGTCTCCTGCCACAGGCGGTGTCCCAGCAGCAGGGGCGAATTGACCGCCGCGGCCAGGACCGGCGCGGCCACCGCCTGCGCCAGGTTGTACAGCGAGGCGAAGCGCGAGGGGCTGACCTGGAAGTGCACCTGGAAGCTGGTGCAACAGGCCTCCAGGACCACGTTGTCGTGGGTGATCTGCAATTCGTCCAGGCCGCGGATCAGCAGGTGGAACTGTTCGCCGCGCAGCCGCCGCATGATGCGGTCGAGTTGCTGGTAGCGAGGCGCGGGGGTGAGGTTTTCGATGGTCAGGTCGGAGGGGCGGATGGTCGGCAGGATGCCGCACAGAAGCATCTGCGCGCCCTCCGCGGCGGCGGCGGAGCGGCCCTGCGCCAGCAGCCCATCCAGTTCCGCTTCCATGTCCCGCAGGCAATGGGTTTCGAACGCGCGCGGGGTGAGGTTGGCCTCCAGGTTGTAGCGGCCGATTTCGGTGGTGAACTGGTCGGATCGCAGGCGGTCGAGCACGCGGAGGTTCACGGGGGCAGGCCGCATCTGCCCGTCCACCAGGAACATCTCCTGCTCGGCTCCGATGCGGGAAACGCCGGATTCAATGGCGCCGCTGGCGAGCATTGTCTCCAGCGCCGCCAGGTCGTCCAGCAGCGTCTTCATGAAGGCGCGAGCTTCCGCCGCGTCACGGTCGTCGTGAATCTCATGGACGCCCACGATCCTGGCCCTCCGAACGCTGCGCGGTCTCACTGGCAGAATACGTCGCGCGCGGCTTTGTTGCAAGTCCGGTGTCCAGTTTCGCCAGATCTTCGCTATGCTGAGTGGGGCGGCCAAGGTGAAGACCTACCTCCATGTCGACATGGACGCGTTCTTCGTTTCGGTGGAAGAACTGTTTGACCCGTCGCTGAAGGGCAAGCCGGTGGTGGTGGGGGGCAAGGCGAACGAGCGCGGGGTGGTCTCGGCGGCGTCCTACGCGGCGAGGAAGTACGGCATCCACTCGGCGATGCCGCTGCGGACGGCGTACCGGCTGTGTCCGCATGCGATTTTTGTCGACGGTCACCGCGAACGGTACAGCGAGTATTCGCGGAAGGTATACGAGATCCTGTGCCGGTTCTCGCCGCGGGTTTCGATGGCGTCGATCGACGAAGCGTATCTGGACTTGGAAGGCACCCGGAAGCTGCACGGGCCGGTTCTTCAGGCGGCGCACCGGCTGCACGAGATGGTGCGGACGGAGACGCTGCTGAATTGCTCCATCGGCATCGCGAGCTCGCGGCTGGTGGCGAAGATCGCCTCGGATCAGGCTAAGCCGAACGGCATCTTGTGGGTGCTGCCGGGAACGGAGGTCCGGTTTCTGGCGCCGCTGGATGTCCGCAAGATTCCCGGCGTGGGCAAAGTGACTGAGCAAAACCTGCGGGCGGTGGGCGTGCGCAAGGTCGGGGACCTGGCGAGGCTCGACGAGGGGTTTCTGGCGTCGAAGTTCGGCAAGTGGGGCCTCGCGCTGGCGGGGAAGGCCATGGGACTGGACGCGGGCGGCTGGTTCGACGGCGAGATCGGAGAGGCGCACGATCCCAAGTCAGTGAGTCACGAGCACACCTTCCGCGAGGACAGCGCGGAACTCGCCGGGCTGCAGGCGACGCTGCTACGCCTTTCGGAGAAAGTAGCGCGGCGGCTGCGGGATCATTCGTTGTACACGCGCACGGTGCAGATCAAGATCCGCTACTCCGACTTCTCGACGTTCACGCGC
>CAYOQB010000101.1:0-20274 GCA_964406035.1 uncultured Solibacteraceae bacterium
ATCGTGCGTGTGATCGCGCCGCGTGCAGCGCTTCACCATGTTCTCGCCGTCCTGGAGTATCCAGTCGACACCATACTCGTCGATGACGCGAATGATTTCGGAAGTGATCCACTCGCGAACCGGCCGATGGCTGAGGCACAGCGATTCGGCGCCAAAGTACCAGTAGCGCTCGGAGCTGGCCCACTCTGGATTCTCCTGCAGCACGGGCGATTCCGGAGCCGCCTCGCTAAAGGCGATATGCAGGCCGAATTTCATGCCCAGCGAATGCACATAGTCGGAAAGGGCCTTCATGCCGCTGGGAAACTTGCGCGGGTCGGCTCTCCAGTCGCCGATCGCCTGAGCCCAGCCGAGATCGACCACGAAAAGCTCCACGCCGAGGGAGGCGGCGATCTCCGCGTTGTGCCGCAGCGTGGCTTCGTCGATGTTCTGCTGGTAGCGCCAGGAATCCCACACCACCCAGGGGAACTTCTCGGGAGCGGGTTGGGCCAGAATCTTCTCGCCGAACTGCTGCACCGCCCATCCGGCATCGTCCCAATCCCCATGAAACAAGCCCAGGAACGCACCGGGAACGTGGAACCATTGGCCGGCTTCCACCCGGCGGTTCATACCGGTGATGAGACCGGAGAAATTGAGCCGACCTTCGTCATTCACCCGCTGCACGATAATATCGGCGCGGCCGTCGAATTCCCAGCCCGCGAACAAGCCTCGATCGCCGGAGTCGCGAAGCGCCAGGTACCCGATGTGCCGCTGGTAGGCGCCGGAACGCACCAGAGTCTGCTGACCGGAAGTGGTCAGCGTGCGGCGGTTCAACAGGAAGCTGTCAGTGGTATCGGGGCGCAGCCACTGATTCAGGTGCAGCGTGGAGATGGGCCCGCCGCCGCCATTCAGGCTCCACGGGAGCATCCCCGCGCGCCGGATCATCGACGTTTGCGCAGGGCGGAAGCGCACCCGATAGCGCAGAACGGGCTGACCTGCGTACATCTCCAGATCTACCTCGGTCAACCCAAGATTGGATGCGTCGGCGAACTGCAGGGTCAGGCGGCGTCCGCCGCGGGCAATGTCCTCCTGGCGCTGCTCCAGCAGGCGGAAGCTGGTATCGCCGTTAAGCGTGTTATCACCCACCTGGATCCGAATCGGAGACGAGCTCACATCAGCCGGAGATTGCCAGTTGTCGTTGGAGCCAAGTAGGGTGATTTCGCGCAGGCGGAACTTATCCTGCTGATTCAGCTCAAAGGACGCACGAACAATTCCGTTCGACAGATTCCAGGTCCGCGATGCATCGTCGAAGGTGAAGGTAATATCCGCCGCAACACCTGCGTACAACGGCATTAGTAAGGCTAGAACCACGCGCAGCATTCGCTAGCCTAGACGAGATCGGCTGGAATCAGGTGACAGGGATCAGCGGATTTTAACAATCGCCAGGAATATACTGGACAGCTATGGCAAACGAACAAATCCTGGTGGACCACTCTGATTTCGTAACGACGATTACACTGAACCGGCCAGATCGCCTGAACGCGTGGACGCGCCAGATGGAAACGGAGTTCACCGATGCGCTGCGCGCCGCGGCGGGCGACGACACCGTCCGTGCGATCGTGATTACCGGGGCGGGGAAAGGATTCTGCGCTGGCGCGGACATGTCGCTGCTGAGCGCCGCCGCCGGCAACGGCGCCACCGACGGCGCGTCCTCCCCGCTGCAGAGCGACGTTGGGTTCGCACTCCAGGCGCGGGAGGATTTCCGCAAGAAGCACGCCTGGCTGCTGTCCATCCCCAAGCCGGTGATCGCCGCGATCAACGGGCCTTCGGTGGGGCTGGGCTTTGTGATCCCGCTGTATTGCGACTTCCGCATCGCCGCCGAATCCGCGAGATTCTCGGTGATCTTTTCCAAGCGCGGCCTGGTGGCGGAGTACGGTTTGGCCTGGATTCTGCCGCGCATCGTCGGCCTGCCGAATGCAATCGACCTGATCTTCACCTCCCGCATGGTGGACGCAGCCGAGGCATTGCGCATTGGCCTGGTGACCCGCGTTCTGCCGGATGCCGGATTTCTGGAAGCCGTGCAGGGCTTCGCCAGGGAGCTCGCGCATGGCGTGTCACCCCGGTCCCTGGCGGTGATGAAGCGGCAAATATACACGGCTCAGTTGGATGGGCTCGCGCCCAGCATCGACCTGGCGCTGGAGGAGATGCGCTTAAGTTTCTCGAGCGAGGACTTCAAGGAAGGGGTCGCGCATTTTCTGGAGAAGCGAGCCCCCAGATTCGCCGGCAAGTAACACGTTTACCGAAACACTGAAGAACAACTTAACGGCGTAAACCACTGATTCGATAGGCTCTTGACAGCCTTTCGGAATCGTGTCAGACTCCTGCCAGCTTCATCGCTATTTCGATCGGGTATTCTCCCCGGAGGTTGGTTCGATTATGAGGGTTGCTCTACGCGGTTGGGTTCTTTCTCTGTTCGGGCTGGCTCTGTTGTTCCCGGCGAGCAGCTTCGGGCAAACAGCAGCGGGCAGCGTCGCGGGCGTAATTACGGATGAGTCGGGCGCGGTGATTCCCGGCGCGACCATCCGGGTGCTGAACAAGCAGACCGGCGCCGCGAGAACTCTGACCAGCGCGGCGGACGGCGTGTTCCGAGCCGATCTGCTACAGGCCGGGGAGTATGAGATCCGCGTGGAGGCGCAGGGGTTCCGATCGGCGGTGCGCAGCGCTACGGTAGCCACCGGGTCCACCACCTCATCGGACTTCCGCATGCAGGTGGGGGCCGCCGCGGAAACCGTGACCGTGGAGGGCGCCGCGGCGCAGATCAGCTACGACTCCAACAAAATCGATGGCGTGGTGACGCGCAAGCAGATTCAGGATCTGCCGCTGAACGGCCGCAGCTTTCTGCAACTCGCGTTCCTGGAGCCGGGCGTAACGGTGTCCACCGGGTCCACATCGCAGTACAACTCGCAGTTCTCGGTGTCGGTGCTGGGGGCGAATGACCGGCGTACCGCGATCGCGGTGGACGGAGGCAATATCCGCAATCCCATCGAGGGGCAGAGCTCGCAGAACTTTTCGCAGGAAGTGGTGCAGGAGTTCCAGCTTTCGAGCGTGAACTTCGATCTGTCCACGGGGAACTCGGCCACCGGCGCGGTGAACATCGTGACGCGCACAGGCTCAAATGAGTACCACGGCTCCGGTTACTTCTTCTTCCGCAATCAGAACATGGCGGGATATCCGGCGCTGGTGCGCGATCCGCGCAATCCCGAGCCTCCGTTCGCGCGGCGGCAAAGCGGCTTCTGGGTGGGGGGACCCATGTGGAAAGACCGCGCGTTCTTCTTCTTCAACATGGAGCACAACAACCAGGATTCCGTGGTCACCTTCCAGCCGAATCAGCCCAGCGTCCAGCCGCTGGCGCAGAACGCGACCAGCCCGTACACCGGAACCCAATTGAGCCCGCGCTGGGATTTCCGGATCAACGACAAGAACAACCTGTTTGTCCGCTACTCGCAGGACCGCAACAAGGCGTTCGGTCCCGCGGGCGGCGCCCAGGACCCGACCAACTGGCTGGTGAACACGAACTGGGCCTTGCAGACCATGCTGGGGGTCACCTCCACGCTCTCCTCGACGCTGGTGAACGATGCGCGATTCCAGTTCGCCTACTGGAATAACCGCAATCTGTTTCCCGAAGCTTCCGACTGCCCGAGCTGTCTGGCTCTCAATCTGCCGCAGATCTCGATCGCGGGAACGAACGTCGTGCTGGGCCATACGCAAAACGCGACCCAGGGCCGCGATATCCGCACGTACCAGTTGGTGGACAACATGACCTGGCAGAAGGGCACGCACCGGATGAAGTTCGGCGGCGAATGGCAGCTCACGGACATCTCCGGCTTCTGGGGCTTTTGCGATCCGGCGTGCGTAACCGTGTACTCGCCGGAACTGGTACGGTCGCTGGCGCCCTCGATTCAGGTTCCCAGCGTGATCCGGAATTTGAATGACGTGCTGCAGCTTCCCGTGCTGGGCGTGAACGTGGGATTCGGCGCGCCCGATCAGCCGCAGCCGTTCCAACTGGATCGTGCGCGGTACAACCACCGCTTCCACTTCTACTGGCAGGATTCATGGCGGATCAAGCCGCGGTTCACTCTGAACTATGGGCTGGGATGGCAGGCGGAGACCAACCTGGCGAATCACGATCTGGACAAACCGGCATACCTTGCGCCGATCATCGGAGGCGGGGACAATCTGAAGCCCACCAAGCGCGACTGGAACAACTTCTCGCCGGCGATCGGCTTCGCCTGGCAGCTCGACAAGTCGGCGAAGACGGTGCTGCGTGCCGGCTCCGGCATCTTCTACGATTCCAATTTCCTATGGCAGCGATTGAATGAGCGGACGCTGCTGGGGCCTCGCGGCAACGGCCGCCAGAACATTGCCGGAGCGTTCATTCCGAATTCTCAGGCGGGCATCCCCGGCGTGGCGGTAGGCCGCCCTATTGATTTCCAGAACGTGCCCACCGAGTTCCGCCTGGGCAATTTCATGAACCAGCTTCCGCAGATCGGGGCGTTTCTGGGGCAGCAGTTCGCGCCCAACTTCTCCGACTTGTCGATTCGCGGCATCGACCTGGCGAAGTCGGCGTCCGGCTTTTCCACGGTGTTCCCGCGCGACTATCCGGTGATGTACGGGCTGCACTACAACATCGGCGTGCAGCGCGAGGTGATGAAGGACCTGGTGGTGACCGCGGATTTCGTAATGCGGCAGTTCAACCGGCTAAACTATCTGGACTTCGGAGTGGCGCCCGACGCCAATCGGTTCCAGAGCGCGCGCGGCCCGGTGATTCCGCAATGCGTGGGAGCGCAGTCACAGGACCCGCGAGCCCAGTGCTCCACTGGACCGATTCAATACCGCATTCCGGGAGCCCGATCTATTTATCGCGGCTTTCTGGTCAAGGCCGACAAGCGCTTCTCCAAGCGCCATCAGTTCACCGTCTCCTACGCTTTACAGGATCGCGTCAGCGTCGACGGGATCATCAACAAGGAAAACTGGATGGAGACGTACTCCACCGCCGGGCCGCGGCACGTGCTCAACCTGAGCGGCATCGTCGATCTGCCCTGGGGATTCCAGTTCTCGTTTATCTCGGCCATGGCCAGCCGCTCTCCGGTGACCGCGACCATTTCCAACATCGACCTGGATGGCGACGGCACCAACGCTTCGCCCCTGCCGGGGATCGGCTGGAACCGCCTGAATCGCGACGCTGGCATCCAGGACCTCCGTCAGGCGGTGGCGGACTTCAATACGAATTTCGCCGGACGGCGCACGCCGCGGAATCAGTTGATTCCCGAAATCCGGCTTCCGGAGAACTTCGACCTGGGCGACTTCTTCAGCAGCCAGGATATCCGCGTCACGAAGTTCTTCACGTTCCGCGAACGGTACCGGATCGCGGTGTTCGCGGAGGCGTTCAACGTGTTCAACATCGCCAACCTGCAGGGATTCAACTACAACGTGAACGGCAACCGCGTGGGCTTTCGTCCGGACGGGGTGACGCCGATCGTGTTGAATCCGGCGTTCGGCCAGCCGACGCAACGGCTCGGGCAGGTCTTCGGATCGGGTGGTCCACGAGCGTTCCAGCTTGCGGCGCGGTTCAACTTCTGATTCGCCGGGCGCACGGCTTGCTAGAATACGTTTGTGACCCTCGACGAACTCGATCGTCAATACGCATCGCTCCGCGCGCAAGCTCAGGCCGTGCGGAGCTATCTTTGACGCTCCCAAGAGACGAACCGAACTGGCCCGAATCGAAGAACTGATCTCCGCCGGCGACTTCTGGAATGACCAGGAAAAGTCGCAGAAGGTGATGCAGGATCGCAAGCGCCTGGAGAAGGGGCTTGCCGACGAAGCCGAACTGGCGCGCCTGACCGAAGACCTCGACACCATGTTCGAGCTCGCCCGTGAGGGCGAGAGCGTCCTGCCGGACATCGAACGGGAGATCTCCAGTTACGCGCAGCGCGTGGAGCAACTGGAAACCCTGATGCTCCTGTCCGGCGCCAACGACGGGCGCAGCGCCATCGTCGTCATCCACCCCGGCGCGGGGGGGACGGAAAGCCAGGACTGGGCGGAAATGCTGATGCGCATGTACCTGCGCTGGGCGGAACGGACAGGACTGGAGGCGATCGTCACCGACGAGCAGCCGGGGGAAGGCGCGGGAATCAAATCCGCGACCCTGGAAGTCAACGGGGAGAACGCTTATGGAATGTTGCAGAGCGAGGTCGGCGTGCACCGCCTGGTACGCATTTCGCCGTTCGACGCGAACGCGCGGCGCCACACCTCGTTTGCCAGCGTCTTCTGCTACCCACAGGTGGATGAGGATGTGAAGATCGACGTGAAGCCGGAAGACCTGAAGGTGGATGTGTTCCGCGCCTCGGGAGCGGGGGGCCAGCACGTGAACCGGACGGAATCCGCGGTCCGCATGACGCACCTGCCGACGGGAATCGTAGTGCAGTGTCAAAATGAGCGATCGCAGCACAAGAACCGCGCGAGCGCGCTCAAGCAGATGAAGGCGCGCCTCTACGAGCACGAAATGGAGAAGAAGCGCGAGGCGGAGCGCAAGCTGGAGGACAGCAAGCTGGAGATCAACTTCGGCAGCCAGATCCGCAGCTACGTTTTGGCGCCATACCGGCTGATCAAGGATCACCGCACCAAGCTGGCGGTGGGCGATGTGGATCGCGTGCTCGACGGTGATCTGGAGCCGCTGATGCACGCTTTCCTGGTCTGGAAGAAAACCGGCAAGACCGCCGGCGACGACAAAGACATCGACTGACGTGAGCCACGACGAGATCCGGCAGGCAGCGCAGGTAATCCGCTCCGGCGGCATCGTCGGGTTTCCAACCGAGACGGTATACGGCTTGGGAGCGAATGCTCTGGACGCGGCGGCCGTGCGCAAGATCTTCGAAGCGAAAGGCCGGCCCTCCACCAGCCCGCTGATTGTTCACGCCGATTCGATCGCAATGGCGAAATCGCTGGTAGCGGAATGGCCGCGGGAAGCGGAGGAGCTCGCCGAGGCTTACTGGCCCGGACCGCTCACCCTGGTTCTGAAGAAGGCGGAGGTCGTGCCGGACGAGGTCACGGGGGGGCTTCCCACGGTAGGGGTCCGCGTTCCGGATCACGGAATCGCCCTGGCGCTGATTCGCGAAGCCGGAGTTCCCATTGCCGCGCCGAGCGCCAACCGCTTCACCGAGCTCTCGCCCACGACAGCGGACCACGTGCGGCGAAGCTTTCCGGGGATGTTGGTGCTGGATGGCGGCCCGTGCGAAGTGGGCATCGAGTCGACCGTTGTTTCGCTGGCGCACGGCCGTCCGATATTGCTCCGGCCGGGGATGATCTCGTTGGGAGATCTGACGCAGGAACCGCCGCCGGCCGGCGGCCCGCATCCCGCGCCGGGGATGCATCCTCGGCATTACAGCCCGCGCACGTCCGTGGTGCTGACGGACCGTCCGCCCGCCGGGTCAGCCTATTTGTGGTGGAGCCGGGAGGCGTCCGGGGTTCACGGAATGCCCATGCCTGCGGCGGCGCGCGAGTACGCATCGCGGCTTTATGCCGCGCTTCATGAGGCGGACCGGATGGGCGTTCCTTTGATCGCGGTGGAGCCGGTGCCCGGCTCGCCCGAATGGACCGCGATTCGCGACCGGCTGCAGCGCGCCGCGAGCCCCTCCGCTACACTGTGAGCGATGTACGACCGATCCGTATTCTCGACCGAGGAATGGCAGTTGCTGTCGCGCGCCCCCCTGATGGCGGTCAGCGCGGTGATCTTCTCTGACAGAGGCGGCATCATGTCCATGTTCAAGGAGATGCTGGCGGTGCTGAATCGCCTGAACCAACTGGCCAAGGAAACCTCCAACGAGTTCATCCGCATGGTGGTGGAGGATCTGAACAAGCCCGAGGCCATGGAAATGCCGAAAAAGATGAGCCAGGACAACATGCCGGCGGTTCTCCGCCAGAATGCGCTGAACGACTGCCGCGAGGCTTCGCGCCTGGTTTCGACCCGGCTTTCGCTGGAAGATGCGATCGCCTACCGGGCGCTGGTGCTGGAGTGCGCGCAAAAAGCGGCCGAAGCTTCGAAAGAGGGAGGCTTTCTCGGCTTCGGCGGAGTGCTGGTAAGTCCTGATGAGGAGAAGATGCTGGCCGAAATTCGTTCTGCCCTTAGTTAGCCCTCCGCCGGCGGATCAGGCCGGCTGCGAGCAGTCCAAGACTCACGGTGAGATAGGTGGAAGGCTCCGGCACCGTTTCCGGATCGTCCAGGTCGCGATCGAGCGCGAAGCCGGTGTACATGATCCCGAAGGGTCCGCTTGCCCGCTGAAAGACCTCCATTCGCAGCCCGTAAATTCCTGGTCCGGCGTCCAGCCCGGCGAGGTTCAGGGTGACGAACTCGGCGGGCTCGCAGCCCAGCGGGCCGTCCGCGCAGGCCCCGTCCTGAACCGGGTTGGCGGCGTGCAGCTTCACGGAGCTGCCGTTGGGGCGATCCAGCCAGATGGTCGCCGTGTCGTCGGCCCAAAACGTTACGGTGCCGCCGACCAGCTCGGTGTTCACCGCGAATAACTCCTGGAATACCGCCGTCGGAGTCGCGCTGGTAAGGTCCGAGCCGCCGACGTTCGGCGGGCTGAATACCGGTATCCAGCCGCCGGTAGTGGAAAGATAGGAAATCCACGAGTAGTCCGGTCCGTTCGGTTCCCAATAGGGATGAACATCGATGAATTGATTCGCGCCGGTCTGGTTGTTGCTCTCGGTGGCGCTGAGGTCGCTGTTCAGTTGGATGATTCCGGCCTGGAGCTGCGCCCCGGCAAGCATCGTTAACACGATCACTGAGGCGGGGAAGAATCGTTGGAACGTCATATCCACTCTCCGTATCCAGACTGCCGCCGTAGCCGGCGCTGGACAACGTTACTGTCGTTCCCTTTTTCTGGTACTGAAATGCTGCTTGGTTCTAGTAGCAAGAGAGGAGAACGGACTCAGTGTAGGGCGAACCCTGGATATAGCACTAGTGGACGACTAAGTAAGTTTCTGTACTCTTCGTACTACATCGGTCCTATCAGCCTAAGGCAAGATAGAATACGAACTCGTGCTGGAACCTTACCGGAGCGGGACTAAACTCATCGAGGAAATCGACACCACGCTGGCGATGACCCCCACCCTGTGGTGGCTGGGTCACGCCGGGTTCGTGATCCGTTTCGCCACCATGACCTTTTACGTGGACCCGTGCTTGTCCGATCTGAGCCACCGCGTGCGGGTGGCGCGGGCCCCTCTGGGCGGACCCGAGGTCCGGCACGCCGACATGGTTTTGTGCACGCAAGCCTCTCCGGATCATATGGATGCGCCGGCGCTAACGGGCCTGCTGCAAGCTTCCGTCCGGGCCCGGGTGGTGCTGCCGAAGAGCGCGGCAAACGAGGGTCAGGCGCGGGGCATTCCGCTGCACCGCATGACCACGACGGACGCGGATCTGCGCGTGGAGTACTTCAAGATGGGGCAGTACGGGCGGGTGTATTCGATCCCATCCGCCGCCCCGAATCTGGATTGGTCGCCGGAGGGCGGGTATCCCTACCTCGGTTACCTGATCCGGTTCGGACAATGGACCATTTATCACGCCGGGCACACCATCCGGTACGAGGGGATGGCGGATCGCCTGCGGCCCTACAACGTGAACATCGCCCTGCTGCCGATCAGCGGGTCCACCTTGCGGGTGAATGAAGCCGCGCAACTCGCCTCCGATATCGGCGCTCAGTGGCTGGTTCCGATGCACTATGGAACCTTCAGCGATGAGGATCCGAACGCGGAAAGCCGCTTTGTCCAGCACATGCTGGGTCACCGTCCGGAGCAGGGCTTCAAGGTCTTCCAGGTTGGCGAGAAGTGGACGGTGCCGGAGTAGCCGACCACTTCAGGACCGCGCGGTAGCGATCCGCTCCGCGAGCCGGATCATCGATGCGCACGATCGCCTCAAAGCCGTTGGTGGCGTCGGGCGCCTGTTCCAGGCTGACTTTGCCTCGGCCCTGGGTACGATCCACGGTGATGGTCCAGCCGGGTGCTTCGGGCAGCGCGGCGGAACAGCGCGCCGACGTTTCCGAGGCAGGCTCGCCGCTCACGGTGCGGAAGTCGGCGGCCGAGCCCCGGATCGCAATGCGCACTACGCCGTCCACCCGCGTTTCCAACTCGCAAGTTCCCGGCGTAGCCCCTGGCGCGGGATCACCCCAGCCATTTGCCGCTGGCTCCACCGGAACCGCGCCGCCCCGGGCCGGCTGGGTCATTTCGCCGCGCGCAACCGGCGCCGGTGTCGTCGCGGCGCGCGCGCCAATCTGAGCCGGCGGGGTCGACCGGTCGTCCAGGTAGGGGTTGAACGTGTACGTCAGCGAGTACGGACCCGGTGGAAACGTCAGGTTGCGGGACATCGCGTACGCCGGATCCAAACCCCATTGTCCAGTGCCCAGCACCTTACGATCCTTGGTGCGCTTGTCATGCCAGCCCCAGAACGGCTTGGCCTTGTTCGCCGCCTGGGCGCGGCCATAAAACGCGCCGCCCACCGCCGTGCCGCTGGCGATTCCCGGACGCCCCCCCAAGGGCATGTACGTATAGAAAGCATCGAACGTCTTCTCCGCCCAGCCGTTCTGGCGAGCCTTGGTCCACCATTCCTCGTAGATCGGAAGCAAATCGTAGCCGACCAGGCGATCGTTGGCATGTTTCGGCCGCTCCGCGACGCCCTTGTACACGTACGTAACCCCGGTGTTCTGGCGGAAGTCCATTCGCTGCGGATCGAAGATCGAGGCGCGAGCCGTCGCGCCCAGCACGCCATGTCCGCCGGCTTCGATGAAGACTACCGGGTGGGAGCCGTCATGCAGCGCGATGGCGCCGTCGATGTCGTGCACGCCGTTGCGAATGCCGCGATCCGCCGCGAATGAGTAGATGTTGTCGTGCGCCAGCGTCTCCATGGCTTCCAGCTTGCCGAACTCGGACCCGTCCTTGCGCACCGCCAGGATCAGGCCCTCGTTGTCGTTCTCATGGCAGGTGCCCACCACGCAGTTGTCGGAGTAATCGCGGGCGTGGAAGAAGTTGTAGTGCAGGAACCAGTGGGAATCGGTTTCCATCACGGCGTAATGAACATAGGCCTGTGAGGTTCCCTTGTTGATGTTTTCCCAGTTGTTGCCGCCGTCCCAGTCGTTGTCGTAGTCGAAGCGCGCCAGGTAGTCGCTCTTGGGCTGGAACCATGTTTCCTGGGCGACGAACGGGGCGTACCGCTCCACCAGCTTGCGGTAGGGGTCGCGAGAGGGCGGGGCGGGCGGAAACGTCACTTGCTCCGGGGGACGCCGCGGAGGCGCGGCATTGCTGACGATGATGTCAACCGACTGCCGGAGCCCGTTGGCGTCGATCTCGACCCGATATGTGCCTTCCTTTTCGGGTGCGGTGTACAGCACCGAGTCCTTGACGGTGTACTGGCCGACGCCGCGGGAGAGGATCTCCTGCCAGCCGGTGCGGGTTTGCAGAAACGGCTCATCGTCCTTACCCTGATGCAGAAATGGCTTGGAAAGCCAGCCGCCGCCCGCGCGGGCGTTGCCCATCGGGGCCTGGATTCTGCCGGACTTCTCCACGCCCTCGGAATCCGTCACTTTGCCATACGATCTTTGCTGGATCACGGCGCTTTCGCCGGGGCGGATGGTGCGGTCCGCGGGCTCGACGCGCAGCCGGATTTCGGTGATGGTCTGTGCGGCCAGAGGCGCGAGGCACAGCGAGCATACCAGGGCGGCCTGTCTCATATGCGACAGTATAGACGCCTCGCAGGGCCCTGAATCGTACGTTAATCCGCGGTCGCGCGGTCGGTCAGCAGCTTACCGCTGTCGAACTTGTACTGGATCACCGTCCGCGGATCTTCCCCTTCCATCACGAACCGCTTTCCAGGACCGAACATCTGCTTCAACTGCGACGGGTCGCAGGTCGGCAAGAACGCCCGCAGCACCCGGGGATCGTAGTAGCGAAACACAAGCTTCCGTCCGGCTTCGTCGTTCACTCGAAGCAGCGTCCGCAGGTGCTTGCGTACCTCGGCCAGTGTCGTCTCCGCCTGGAAGTAGACCCCCCAGCTCTCGCCCCAGGAACGAGAGATCAACTCGCGTACGAAGGGGTCGTGCGCGTCTTCCAGCCGGACCAGGTGCGGCGCGGCGCGCTCCAGTTCGGGATGCAGCGTCCCGGCGTACAGGCAGCACTTTTCGCCGCCATAGCCCAGCACCATTTGGTAGATCTGCTCATCGCGGGCGCCGTCCAGGATGGCCCACACCCGGATGGAATGCTTGGTGGGCCAGAGCCGGGCGGTGATCCAGTCCACAGCGGGCTTGACAGGGGTCATCGTGAGTTTTCCGCCCTGCCAGTATACGGTATAGTGATTCGTCAAAGGACTACCCACATGATCAGCCGTCGAGATCTCTTTGCCGCGTCCGCGGCGTTAGCCGGAACAGCCGCCGCCCAGACCTCCGGCAGCTCGTCCAAGAACGTGGTCATCTCCAGCGCGAACGGACTCCGCTGCTGCGCCCGCGCGATGGAGCTGCTGAAGAAAGGCGCGGATACCCTGGACGCCGTGGTGGCGGGCGTCAACATCAACGAAGACGATCCCGAGGATAACTCGGTGGGCTATGGCGGGTTGCCCAACGAGGAAGGCGTGGTGGAGCTGGACGCCAGCGTGATGCACGGTCCCAGCCGCCGCGCGGGAGCGGTCGCCGGCATCCGCAACATCAAGAATCCGTCTAAGGTAGCCAAGCTGGTGATGGAGCAAACCGATCACATCATGCTGGTGGGCGAGGGCGCGCTGCGCTTTGCCAAGAGCATGGGCTTTCCAGAAGAGAACCTGCTGACGGAGAAGTCCCGGCTGGCCTGGCTGGTGTGGAAGCAATCCATGCGTGACAAGAACGGATCTGGGAATTGGGGTCCGGGCCTGTCGGCGCCTCCCACGGCGAAGCCTTCGGCCGAGCTGCGCCGAATGTTTCCGCACGCGGATGAGGACGTGCTCGCCTGGGCGTACGAGATGGCGGTGAATCCGCCCACCGGCACGATCAATTGCCTGGCGTTGAACGCCAAGGGCGAGATGTCCGGCTGCACTACCACCAGCGGACTGGCATGGAAGATTCCCGGACGAGTGGGCGATTCGCCGGTGATCGGCGCGGGCTTGTACCTGGATCAGGATGTCGGCGGCGCGGGTTCCACCGGACGCGGCGAGGAGAACATCCGCGTCTCCGGCGCGCACACCATTGTCGAAAATATGCGCCGCGGGATGGAGCCCAAGGACGCGATCCTCGACTGCTTGAAGCGCATCGCCCGCAACTTTAACAACGACAAACGTCTGGAGAAATTTGGAATCAGCTTCTACGCGCTGCGTAAGGATGGCATGTACGCGGGCGGATCGCTGTGGAAAGGCCAGCGCCGCCGCTCCCAGTTCGCCGTGAACGACGGCGGGGAGAGCCGCCTCGAAGACACCGTATTCCTGCTCGACCGCGGCAAGACGGAGTGGGAGTAACGCCGAAAGTGGTTGTGCTGGTGGGCTTGCCGGGCTCGGGCAAGTCCACTTGGGTGCGGGCTCAGGATCACGGGCCCGCGCTCGAAAGCGATGAGATCCGCCGGCTGCTGACTGGCGACGCCGCCGACCAGAGCCATCCCCGGCTGGTTTTTTCCATCCTCCGGCGGCTGCTGCGGCACCGATTGGAACTCAAGCGTCCGGTGACATACATTGACGCGACCAACCTCGCCGTCTGGGAGCGGCGGCCGTATCTCCGCATCGCGGAGCTTCATGGCGCGATCGCGGAGGCAGTGTTCTTCGACGTCCCGCCGCACGTGTGCCTGGAGCGCAACCGTTCGCGGCAGCGCGTAGTGCCGGAGGAAGTGATCGAGCAGATGGCGTCGCGCCTGGTGCCGCCGAGTACCCAGGAGGGGTTCGCCGCGGTTACAGTAATAAGTTGACTTTGCCGAACATCCTTGTGCTCTCCGATCCGCGCGCCGGCTTCCTTCGGGCGCTGGAGCCGTTCAGCGGCCGCATTGACTACACCGTAACCTTCGATCGCGAGAAGGCGCTAAGCCTCGCGCCGCAGGCTGACATCATCCTGCACGCGTCCTTCTCCGCCGAGCGAATCCGCGAAGTGATGCCCGTGGCGCACCGGGCGAAGTGGGTTCACTCACTTTCCGCTGGCGTGGACACCGTGCTGACCCCCGAGATGATCGCGCATCCTTCCGTGCTGACCAACGGCCGCGGAGCGTACGCCCGGCCCTTGGGCGAATGGGTAATCGGCGCGGCGCTATTCTTCGCCAAGCAGTTCCGCGCCAGACTCCAGGAGCAGGCCGAAGGAGTCTGGCGGCAGGCCGATGTCGATGAGTTGCACGGGCGAACCATGGGCATTGTCGGCTACGGTGAGATCGGCCGGGCCTGCGCCCAGCGCGCCCGGCCCTTCGGCATGCGGATCATCGGCGTGCGTCGCCGGCCGGAGCTTTCCCAGGCCGATCCGCTGCTCGACGGCTGCCTGGGCCTGGATGGTCTCGAGCATCTTCTGCGCGAATCCGACTACGTCGTGCTGGCCACGCCCTCCACCACGTCCACGGCGGGGATGATCGGCGCCGCACGGATCGCCTGCATGAAGCCGAATGCGGTGCTCATCAATGTCGGCCGCGGGACCGTCATCGACGAGAACGCACTGGTGCTCGCGCTGCGGGAGCGCCGCATTCTGGGCGCGGCGCTCGACGTCTTCGCGCGGGAACCTCTGCCATCGGGGCATCCGCTATTCAGTCTGGACAACGTGCTTCTGTCTCCGCATACCGCGGATCGCACTCCAGGCTGGCTGGATCGCGCCATGCAGGTCTTCACCGGCAACCTGGAGGCTTGGCTCAGCGGCGGCGAGCTTAAGAACATCGTGGACAAGCAAGCGGGATACTAATAAACAATGGTCACGTTCGAGGACATTCAGAAGGCAGCCGACCGCATCCGTGGCCTGGCGCAGCGCACTCCGGTGCTCAGTTCGCGCAGTTTCGACTCCGAGGCGCATCTCAGCGCGCGCTTCAAGTGCGAGAACCTGCAGAAGGGCGGCTCGTTCAAGATCCGAGGCGCCTCCAACTTCATCTTTTCGCTCCACCCCGAAGCTGTCAGCAAGGGCGTGGTGACGCATTCCTCGGGCAATCACGGACAGGCGGTCGCGATCGCGGCGCGCGCGGTGGGCGCTCCCGCGACAATCGTGATGCCGTACGACGCCCCCAAGGCCAAGGTGCAAGCCACCGCCGCTTACGGCGCGAAGATCGTGCAGTATGACCGCTTCCAGGAAAAGCGCGAGGACATCAGCTCACGCATCGCCGCCGAGACCGGCGCCACCCTGGTGCCCCCTTACGATCACGAGTGGACCATCGCCGGGCAGGGAACCGCCGCGATCGAACTGATGGAGCAGGCGCCGGGACTGGACGCGCTCGTTTGCTGCGTGGGCGGGGGAGGCTTGATCTCCGGCTGCTCCATCGCCGCCAAGGCGCTGAACCCCGCGATCCGCGTATTCGGCGTCGAGCCGGAGGATGGCAACGACTTCTATCTCTCCATCAGAGCGGGACAGCGTACCGAAGTTCCTCCCCCGAAGACCATCGCCGACGGCTTGCGCACGCCAATGCCGGGCGCGATCACGTTCCCGATCGTGCAGCAGAACGTCGAGCAGATCATTCTGGTGAGTGACGCCGAGATCAAAGCCGCGATGAAGTTCCTGCTCTTCCGGCTCAAGATCCTGGTGGAGCCATCGGGCGCGGTGGGAGCGGCGGCGGTCCTCTTCCACAAACTGCCGGCTGGCATCAACAAAGCCGGCGTGATCCTTTCCGGCGGTAATGTCGACCCGGACGCGCTGATCTCCTATCTGGCGGAGTAACCCAAATGGCTGCCCTCCTGCTGATCCTCGCGCTGGCCGACGCGTTCTGGGAGACGAAGCCGCCCGAGCAATGGTCGCCCGGCGAGGTCAATCGCCTGCTGACGCAATCTCCGTGGGGACAAATGATGGGTGTTCCCGCGCAGTCGGCCCGCGAGGCCTCGGCGAGTCAGGTGCAGGTCTATCTCGCCTCCTCGGCCCCGGCGCGCGAGGCCGAAAAGATGCAACGGCGTTTCAGCAAGCGCGCCGCCAGCGATCCCCTGTATGAGGAATACATCGCGTTCCTCGAGGAAGATGCCGGCAAAAGCATCATCCTCGCGATTCGCATGAATGACCGTTCCGGCATGGAATCAGGCGCGGAGACCGGACGCATGGAGGAAATGTCGACCCTGCGGGCCGGCAAGGCGAAGCTGAAACTCAGCGGGCACTTCCCGCCCTCCTCCAGTGACCCGTATCTGCGGCTGGTGTTCCCGAGGCAAATCCCGGAGGACGCGAAATCACTTGTTTTCGAGGTCTACCTTCCGGGCATCCCGCTCCCGCATCGCCGGGTCCAGTTTGACCTGAAGGAAATGAAATTCCGGGGCAAGCTGGAAATCTAGCCCCGCGGCCTCCACTGCCCAACCCAATCCGATAGCCGTTGGCGCGCCCGCTGCGTTGCGAGGCGGGCCGCGGTCCAGCCTCCCGGACTTCGCACCGCGGCGGCAATCCTGCCGGAGTGTGGGAACAGCACGTGAGCCTCACGCCAGACCTGCATCGCCGCGGCTTCCTGACCCGAGCACAGCAGCGCCTTTCCCAGCAGGTATCGAACCGACTCATTGCCTGCGTGATCCTCCACCGCGGCGGCGAGAAACGGGACCGCCTCCGCGGCGCGGTCCACGCGAAGCAGCAGCCCGCCGAGCGCCTCCAACACATGCAGGTCGGCGGGCGAGTCCCGGAGAAGCTCACGCAGCGCCGCTTCCGCGGCGGCGAAATCGCTCCGCGCCAGCGCCTGCATTGCTTCATAACCGCGGCGCGTGCGTGGCGCAACGGGTTCCGGCAGCGGCGCGAGTCTCAGGTCGCGAGCTTCGAGCACTCGCAGCCAGTCCGTTCGCTCTTCCGTGTCCGCTGTGGGCGCAGCCGTGGCGTGTTCATAAAGTTCCACCCTGCGTTTGGTCAGCGCGAGTTCATCGTGATGGCGTTCCACGAATTCCCGGAGTGTCTTTGCCCGCGTTTCCAGCATTTGCGGATCGCGGAGGAGCTCCAGCAATTCACCTGCAATCTTCTCGGGCGATCCCGCCGGAGACTGGCGCCCGCTGTAGTTTGCCTGGCCCAGGTGCTCGCGATTGGCGGGGCTTACCAACGCCACCAGGCCCTGCAACCCCGCGACCAGCGCCGGCCTGCCCGTCGCGAAAGCTTCCAGCACCGCCCGCCCCCAGCCGATCACGGCATCGTGTTGGTGCATCAGCTCGGGAATCCCATCCACACGGGCTCCCAGGAACCGCACGCGCCCGCTCAGCACTCCCTGTGACGCCGCCGCTTCCAGTTCCGCGCGTGTGACTCCATCTCCGGCGATGGTCAGATGCGGATCCACACCGAGGCGATGCAAGCATCGCATCAGTTCCAGCGCGCCGAAACTGGAGTTGCGCTTGTCGTCATCGAGCCGCGAAACGTACAGCAGTCGCAGCGGACCTCGGTCCAGTGGCTGCGGCCGCTGAAAAGCGAACTGATCCAGATCGATCCCGTTAGGGATCACCTCGATCTTCTCTCCCGGAATGCCGAACTCATGCTGCAGGTAGTTCGCCTGGTTCCGGCTCACCGCCAGTACAGGTCCGTTCCGCAGCAGAAAGGTCATCAGCGCGAAGTGCCACGGACCCAGGTGCCACATCCATCCCGCAGGATCATGCACGCCGTGATTCGTGTACGTCCAGGGACGCCGCGCCTGCAGCGCGCCGAATACAGTAGTGCCGAGCATCGCTGGATCGTGCAGATGCACGAGGTCCACATCCGTTCTATCCAGAATCTTCGCCAACCGGGCGGCAGTGCGAAACATTCGCGCCGAGTCCGGCGAATCTCTGTCCAGAAGGTGATGGCGGACGCCCAGCTTTCCCAGCGGAGCTACCATGGCCCCACCGCTCGACGCTGCCGAAACCTGGTGTCCCATGTTGCGCAGCGAGCGCGCCAGCGCCGCGACGTGAGTTTCGACACCGCCGGTGTTCAAGCTGGAGGAGATCAGGAGGACGTGCATTGGGCAGGCGCGGCCAAAGGGTCATTATGCCGAAACGGGCGCACCCGGCGCGGACTACCACTTCAGCCGGTTGACCGCGATCCGCCCGTTGTTGATCACCAGCAGCACATCCTGCAGCGAGGCAAGGTCGCGCAGCGGGTCGCGCTCCACCACCACGAGATCGGCCTCGAGTCCCGGCCGGATCGATCCGGTTCGGGACGCAACTCCCAGGCATTGCGCCGAAACCGACGTGGCGGCCTGGATCGCCTCCATTGTGCTCAGTCCCGCGGACGCAAGCTCCGCCACTTCCTGCTGCATGCGAACCACGGAGCGGGTGTCGTACGACGTATCCGTAGCGCCTGCGATCTTCACTCCCAGGCGTTTTGCATTTGCCACCGTTTCGCGGATGCGCGGATACATGTGACGCGCGCGGATCAGCAGACCCGGATTGTCGTAATCGCCGCCGGGCTCCAGCAGGTCACGAACGATCGCCATCGTCGGGACGAAGAACGTCCCCTTCTGCTTCATCAGGTTCAGCGTCTCTTCGCTTAAATAAGTTCCATGCTCGATGGAATGCACTCCCGCCCGCACGGCGGCGAATGCACCCTCGTTTCCGTGCGCGTGCGCCGCCACTGGAATGTTGCGCGACTTCGCCTCGTCCACCGCCGCCGATAACTCCTCGTCCGTGAAGGTGCGCTTGCGCGGGTCGGTCTCCGGAAGCCCGGCGCGTTCCGTGGCCAGGATCTTGATCACGTTCACGCCTCGATCCAGATTCGCCTTCACCACGCGGCGAACATTCTGCGTGCCCGCGACGCCCTTGATCAGATCCGCCAGGCTGGGGAAGTTGTAATACAGCTCCTCCGCCGGGTTGGGACGCACGTGATAGCCGGCTGCCAGAATTTCCGGGATGTCCATCATCCCGCCGCGATGCAAGTCCCGAATACCGGCGTCTACGAAGTGCGACACGCCCATGCTGCGTGCCGTCGTAGTTCCGAACCGCAGAGCGCGGCGCGCCATCTCCAGATCGCGGATATGGACGTGCGCGTCCACAAATCCCGGCAACAGCCACTTGCCTTCCAGGTCGATCTCGACCGCGCCCGCCGGCGCTTCTCCCGCTCCGATCGCGGCGATTTTCCCGTCGCGAACGATCACGGTCGTGTTTCGGATCGGCTCCGCTGAAACTCCGTCGATCACGTTCGCCCGGCGCAGCACCAGATTCTGCGCCGGCAGCAGCGATGCCGCCAGTAGAAATACGATGAGCTTCATCACTGGACACCCAGATGCTTGCGGAACCAATCCGCCGCCGCGTTCGAGCTCACCTCGAACGGCTGATTCACGTACATTTCAAAGTGCGTGATGTCCTTCACCTCGATGTAATCCTTGGGTCCCGGCAGCAGGTCGAACGCCGCCTTCGCCGCGTTCTGGTTGTTGATCAGTTCGTCAAACTCCGCCACCACGAACAGCACCGGGCGAGCTCCAATCAGCGGAACATAGTGCATCGGCCGGTACTCGGCCACGGCCTGCTGTGTTTCGTTGTCGACCATCCGGCGGGTGGAGAAGCCCGTCTCATACTCGCCGCCCTGGCCCGTGCGAGCCCGCGTGATCGCGTCGTCCAGCATCGGACCCCGCGGCGCGAATGGACCCGGCTGCGCGTTCTTGCCGGCGATGCCGGGTATCTGCGCAGCCACCGCCTTCACACGCGCATCCAGCGCCGCCACCGTGAGCACGTGACCACCGGCAAAGCTCGAGCCCCAGATCCCGATGCGGTCCGGATCCACACCCGGCTCCCCCTGCAGGAAGGAGATCGCATTGCGGTAGTCCTCCACCTGTTTCATCGGAAGCAGCCGGGTCCGCTTCACCACCACCTGTGTCGACCCGTAGTGAAATCGCTTGTCGTCCGGCGTCCGGATGCGCTCCGCCATGGACACGAAGCCGTCGCTCTCTCCCCAGCCGCGATAGTCGATCGCCATCGCCACCAGGCCCCGCTCGGCGAATTTCGCGGCATACTTCTCGATCGAAAAGTGTGTGCCGGCCCACCCTTGCCCGAGCACGATTCCAGGCGTTTTGCCCTTCGCCGAAAAACCCTTCGGGAAAAAGATCTTCCCGTAGCACGCTGTGCCGTCGGAATAATAAGTGATCTCCCGCGAGGTGACCCCGTCGCCGAGCTTGTACCGCCAGTCCTGCGGCGTCAGGCCGGTCTTCGTCACCTTT
>CAYOQB010000102.1:0-19831 GCA_964406035.1 uncultured Solibacteraceae bacterium
GCGAATGTCGCGGGCGGCGATCCCGCGCGCGGCCCGGACCTGATCCGCTATTACGGCTGCGGCAGTTGTCACGAGATACCCGGCGTCCCCGGCGCCGGCGGCATGGTGGGTCCGCCGCTGCACCGCATAGCCCGCCGCGCCTACCTGGCGGGCGTTCTTCCCAACACACCCGACAACATGATCGCCTGGATCCGCGATCCACACGGCGTGGATGAGCACACGGTGATGCCCAACATGGGCGTCACGGAGCCGGACGCCCGCGATATCGCCGCGTTTCTCTACACCTTGCGATGAATCCCGCTTTCTCAGCTTCCGGCCACGATCACGCCGCAGGCGATCCGCTCGCCCGAGCCGCCGGATGGGCTGGTCTTCATATCGTCCGCGTCCCGGTGAATCACGATGCTGGTGCCGTTGGCATGGAACAGCGAATGATGCCCCTGGCCTCGGGTGGTGATGCCTTGCAGCACTGCATCCAGCCGCGCCGTGCCGTCGGAGTTCACTTGCAGGTTCGGAAGATCGCCCGCGTGGCCCGACTCGCCGCCGTGGTGCGTCGCTCCGCCCGGGCTGAAATGAGATCCGGCGGTGCTGAAGTCCGGACCCTCGCAGCGGCCCACCTCATGCACGTGAATGCCGTGCGGTCCGGGGGGCAGCCCGCTGGCCTCCACCCGCACGCGCACATCGTCTCCCGAAGGTTCAAAGATCGCGGTGCCGATCTTCTTTCCCCCGGCATCATGGATCTGGGCGGTCGCGGTGTCCGAACGGTTCACACCGCAACCGCCGGCGACCAGGCACAGGCAAGCCATCCAATGTTTCATCGACCAGTGGACGGCTCCGCCGCCGCAATCCGTTTCCCGCACTCCCCACTCTGAAAAGGAACAACATCATGATTACTCTCGAAGACGCCAAACGCGTGATCGCCGCCGCCGAACGGGAGGCAGCCTCCGTCGGCCAGCCGATGAACATCGCCGTTGTCGACGGCGGCGGCAACCTATTGGCGCACGTTCGCATGGACGGCGCCTGGATCGGCAGCATCGACATTGCCATCAACAAGGCGTTCACCGCCCGCGCGTTCGACCTCCCGACCCAGGATCTGGCCAAGGAAAGCCAGCCAGGCCAGCAGTTCTATGGCATTCATGCCTCCAACAATGGCCGCATCATGATCTTCGCCGGCGGCATCCCGCTGCGGCGCGATGGCCGCGTCGTGGGCGCGATCGGCGTCAGCGGCGGCAGTGGCAAGCAGGATCAGCAAGTAGCGGAAGGCGGCGCTAAAGCCTTCTGATTCCAGACGTTTGCCAGCCGCAATCGGGAAATGTGACAAAATGAGGGGGTATGACTCGCCTGGCCGCCGCCCTGGTTTGCTGCGCTGCTGTTCTCACGCAGAGTTTGTTTGCCCAAGCCAAGTCCAAGGACTTGTGCGCACCGCCTCCCGGCTTGGCAGCGCCTTCGCTGCCCGCCAAGTGGATGTCCGGCCAGGGGACCGAGTACGTCCATCTGCCCATTACAACCTCCAATCCCGAGGCGCAGAAGTTCTTCAATCAGGGCCTCGCGCAGTTGCACAGCTTCTGGGCCAGCGAAGCGGAACGCAGCTTCCTGCAGGCCGCCGCGCTCGATCCCGAAGCGCCCATGCCCTGGTTCGGCGTCGCGATGGCCGCCGGAGGCGACTACCGGCCGCGATTCCAGATCGACCTGATTGAGGAGATGTGGGGCAAGCCGCAAGACCCCAGGCTGACGCCCTCGCGAGCCTCGAAGGCGGCGGAAAAAGCGTTGGAGCTCGCCAAGGTTCCCGGCAAGGCCACCGAGCTGGAGAAGATGTACATCGCCGCGGCCGCGGCGCGCCGCCTGCCCAGTGACAAGGACGCGCACGAGGCCTATATCGAAGCGCTGCGGACCATCGTTAACAAACATCCCAAGGAGGTGGAGGCTCGCACGTTCCTGGCGCTGCATCTGATGCGCGGCTTCACCCTGCCCGATCGCAAGCCCCGCCCCGGCACCATGGAAGCCGTGGAGATGCTCCGCGAATTGGCCAAGGACTTCCCCCAGCACCCCGGCGTGCACCACTACATCATTCACGGCTGGGAAGGCGGCAGCTTCGCGCGTGACGCCTGGGGCAGTTCCGAGCGGTATCCGCAACTGGTGCCCAACATCCCGCACGCGCTCCACATGCCCGGCCACATCTGGTCCCAGACCGGACGCTTCGCCGACGCCGTCAAGAGCTTTACCGACGCGGCCGTCAACGAACTCGGCTATCTGAAAGCGGACCCGCTGATGGGCAGCGGCCATCACGGCCACAACGTTCACTATCTTTCCACCGCCAACGCCTTCTCCGGCAATCACGAAGAGGCGATGAAGGCGGCGCTCAGCCTGCTTGAGTTCAAGGAAAACCCGCGCGAGGCAGCGTCCATCGACAACTACCGCACCGCGTACCGCCAAGGCTGGTTCGCCCTGATGCGCGCTCTGGTGGTCGCGCGGAAGTGGGACGAGATCCTGGGAGGCAAGACGCTCCCAGCCTACAACCGGCCGCGCGAGACTGCCTGGACCCATTGGGCTCGCGGCCTGGCGCTTGCCGCCAAGGGCGACGGCGCGGGAGCTCGCGCCGAGGCGAAGCTGATGGATGCCGCGTTCGACAAATTCACCGAGCTGAACCGCCGCAAACCCAGTCCGGAGATGCAGGCCGCGCGCATGGAACTGGAAGGTCACGTGCAGCTTGCCGAAGGCTCCAAGCAAGGCTGGAAAGTGTTGAAGAAGGCGGCCTCAGTGCAGCGCTCGCTCACCTACAGCGAGCCGCCCCACTATCCTCGTCCAGTGTCGGTTGCCCTGGGCGACGCGCTGTTGAAGGCCGGTCAGAATGAGGACGCGGAGAAGTGGTTCCGCATGGCGCTCGACGAGATCCCCGCGCTGGCGCAGGCGGAAGCGGGCTTGCGAGCCGCCGCCCGTCCCGGCGTCAGCGGCGGCAAGTAAGCTCTACTGCGGCTTCTTCGTTACCGGAACTTCACCCTTGCGAAGCAGCGTGGGAGGCTTGCGCTGCTTCTTCTCTTCCTTCTTCTCGGCGATCTCCGCGGCCTTCGCCGCATCCGGCTTCACCGCGGCGGTGGCGGGCTCCACCGGTGCGAGCATCTCCTCGCGATCCTTCTTTTCCTTCTCCACCTTCGCCGCGACTTCCTCGGTGCGCGACGCCAGATCCTTCGCGTTCAGCTCCGCGGAATCGTTCGTGGTCTCGATCGCCTGCTCCAGCACGAACTGGTAGCGCGACAAGTCCTTCGGTTCGCTTTCCTGGATCTTCAGGAGCTTGGCCGCGATCTCCTTCTCCGCTTCGGCCACCGCCGTCAGTCCCACGGACAAGGGGAGCTTGCGGCGCAGCGCATCCTCCACCACCGTGTCGATCGCCTCGATGATCTTGGTGTATTCGTCCAGCTTCTCCCGGATCAGCACGGACCGCCCCGGCTTTTCCCTCGCGAACTGCTGCTCGATCAGATCGATCCGCTGCCGCGCGAACGTCACGTATAGTTTCAGCCTCTCGTTCGGCTCCTGCGCCAGGCGGATCTGATCCACTTCATCCGGCGTCAGGAAGTCCCTCGTCTGCGCCGTCAGCGCGACGGCGGCCACTAGGATCGCCAACAGAAAACGCATGTTTACTCCTTGCGTGACAGCACGCCGTTCAGCAGCTCGTCATGAATTTCCGTGACGCGCGCCTGAACCTTCTCGATCGTCTGGCGATCGTCCACGGAAAAGCGATCCTTCAGCTCGCCCAGCTTTCGCGCGAGGTCGCGCGTGGCGAGCTCCGCCTTCTTCGCCGAGCGCGACCGCCGCAGGTTCTTTCCCGATTCCAGCAGCGACGTGCGCGCCAGCTCCACCGATTCCAGAACCTCGGCCAGCGCGGCGTTCGTCGCTTTCAGGTCCCCTTCTTCGTACTTCGCGCGGACCACCGCGAGAGCGGTGGACGCGTTGGCCATCGCTTTCTCCGAGCGTTTCTCCAGGTTCGATTCCGCTTTCACGGACTCGAGGTCCCCGGCCAGCACGCACCACAGAAAGGACATCGCCACCGTCATCGCTTCTTCAACTCCTTTTCCAGTATGCGGGCCCGCTGCCTGGCTTTGAATTCCTCATTCGGGCTCTTGCCCTGGCTGAGTTCCAAAAACTTCTGGTAGCTCTCATAGGCGGGCTGAGCTTGCTTTAGATGGTCCAACGCCAGCGCGCGGAAGAAAAAGTGCGCGGCGGCTTCCGCCTTCAGTTCCCGCACCTTGTCCAGTGCCGCCAAGGCGCGCGGATAATCTTCCAGAAGAATCAGGGCGCCGGCGAACTCGCTCCACGCCTCCGCCGAATCCGCCTTAAGCTGCGCCGCCGCGTAAAACTGATTCGCGGCAGCCTGGAAGTTCCGGCCGTCCCGCAGGGTGCGTCCGTACAACAGCCGCAGCGCGGGATCGCGGGGCTCGCTCTTCACCGCCAGTTCCAGTTGCTCCACAGCCTTCGCCGTTTGCCTGGTTTCGCGGTACGCTTGCGCCAGGGCCAGCCGGTTGGCCGCGCTCGGACTTCCAGCGGCGGCTTTCTCCAAATACGGAATCGCATCCGCCGGCCGCTTTTCGAGCAGCAGCACGCCCAAACGTTCCTGCACCGGCACGCGATCCGCGAACTTCTCGTAAATCGCGATCGCCCGCTCCGGCTGCTTCGCCGCCTCATACACCGAGGCGAGCTCCAGCGGACCGTCCGTGTAATCCGGATTCAGCTCGCCAGCGCGCGCGTAGTGCTTCTCCGCCTCTTCCAGCCGGTTCAGCCGCGCCAGCGTTCGCGCCAACCCGAGCTCCACCTCCGCCGACTTCGGATCGCGCTCCAGCGCCGCGGCGTAACTCTTCTCCGCCGCTTCCATCTCGCCCGAGGCGAACTGCGCCTCCGCCAGATAGAAGCGGGGCCGGAATTCGTTGAGTTTTTGTGCCGCGGCGGCTTGCAGGAGCGGGATCGCATCGCTGGCTCGCTTCTGGTCCAGCAACGCGATTCCGAGGTTCAATTGTGCCTCATAAAGCCCCGATTTGCGCTCTAAAGCGGCCTTAAAGTGCGGAATTGCGGCCGCTGTGTCGCCTTTCAGCGAGTACGCCAGCCCCAGGTGGAAGCGCGCCGCGTAATCGGCCGGGTCCGCCTCGGCGGCTTTCGTGAACGCCTCGATCGCGGCCGCGTAGTTCTTCTGCTCCAGGGCCCTGATCCCCTCCGCCGCCGGATCCTGTAAGAGCGCGAAAACAAGCCACAAAATCATGATTCCGCTTCCATTGTACGGCCCTATCGTTGGACGAGGGCGCAGCGAAACCGGTTCCTCGCGGACAGCGATCCGTCCGGCTGTATGAATTCCGACATCGACCGCCGCAGCGCGTCCTCCACCGCCTCGCGACCCAGAATCTGCGCCGCCCGCTGCGACGGCCCGGTCCCCATCTGAGCCCGGACAGCGGAATCCAAGTCATTGAAGGAGAAGGGAATATCGATCTCCTCAATGGAGAATCGCAACCCCTCCAGCAGCCTCTCTAATTCCCCCGGTCCGGCCAACTCGAAGGCGCCGCGTCCCGAAGGGGGCTTGGGGAACAGGGCGCGGATCGCGTCGAACACCACCCGCTGATCGGAATGTTCTTGATTCCAAACGACTACGGCGATCCGGCTCGCGGGACGTGTGACCCGGATCAGCTCCAACAGGCCGCGCGCCGGCGCGGGCGTGAACTGCAGCGAATTGATCGCCATGGCGGCGTCGAAGGTGCTGTCGGGAAAGGGGATATTCTCCAGCTCGCCGACCCGGAACGGGACCTCGGGGTAGGCGGCCGCGGCAGCTTGCAGCATGCCTTCCGAGGGGTCGAAGCCGGCCACTTCGGCGCCTCGCAACCGTGCCAGGTGGGATGCGCCGCCAGCGCCGCAGCCTGCGTCCAAAAGGCGCTCCCCGGGGCGAATCTCCAGGCGATCCAGCACAAAATTGTGGAGCGGCGGCATGAAGCGGCGCTGCATATCGAGCCAGCCGCTGACGTCCGCGCCCCAAAGCTCGCCCTGCTGGCGCGCGGCTTCGGAAAGTTCAGGCATAGGGGTAGCGTACCGTTATTCCCACTCGATGGTGGCGGGCGGTTTGTTGGTCAGATCGTACAGAACGGCCGCGATGCCTTCCTGGTCCAGCAGTTCCCGCGAGATCGATTCGAGCAGCGCTCCGTCCATCACCACCGAGCGGGCGGTCATTCCGTCCACGCTCTCGATGGGGCGCAAGACCACCGTGTCCGGATGCGTGTCCGTGCCCAGCGGCAACAGCACCACCGGGAACTGCCACACGGTCGCGTCGAAACCGGCGGCGTGCGACAGCCTGCGCACGGCGGCGTCGGCGCGGCGAAGCCGGTGCAGGCGGTTGGCGGAAAGAAACGCCGGCCGCACTTTCAGAAAACGCAGCGGTTCGCGCGAGGCGGCCACGGCGACAACCCGGTTGACGTCCGCGACGCGATTCACCAGATCGGCGGCGATCTCGGGGGAAGCCGGGAACTCCTCCAGCGCCAGCACCGGACGGTAGGTGCGGGAATCGCCCTGCACGCCCACGGAGTGCACCGGCACCACCCATCCTTCCGGGCATTGCGCCGGCGCCGCTTCGGAATCCGAGCACAGGCAGCGGATCGCCAGCCCCGGCCCTGGAAATGGATGCCGCTCCAGCAGGTCCGGCGGGATGCCCAGCCGCGCGCCGATCTCCCGCACCTCGTCCTTGTAGAACTGGGTGAGCGGTTCCAGAATGCGATTGGAATCGATCAGCTTCTGAATGCCTTCGACGCGATTGTGGTGCGTCTTGATCTTGTCCGCTTTCTTGGTGCCGCCCGATTCAATAGTGTCGGGATAGATCGTGCCCTGTCCCAGGATCCAGTGGCCGTCCAGGAAGTGCTCGCTTTCCAGGATGCGCTCCTGCACTTCCACGAACTTCGCGCCGATCACCATGCGCTTCTCTTCCGGGTCGGTGATGCCGGTAAGGGCGGAGAGGAATTGCGATTCCGCGTTCACCACTTCGAAGCGCCGGGCGCCCAGCTTCACGAACATTTCTCGGACGAACTCTGTTTCCCCCTCGCGCATGAACCCGGTGTCGACATAGGTTCCGTGGACGCGGTCCGGGCCCAGAGCGCGCAGGCACAAGGTGAACGCGACCGTGGAATCGACCCCGCCGGAGACGAAGAAGAATACGTTGCGCGAGCCGGCGGTCTCGCGGATCTGCTGCTCGATGGCTTCGATGCGCCCCGCGGGATCCCAATCCTGCTTGCATCCGGCGATGCCGAAGACGAAGTTCGCCAGCACCTGCCGGCCGGGATGCGTGTGCACCACCTCCGGATGAAACTGCACCGCGTACAGCTTGCGCGCCGGATCGCTCATGGAGGCGATGGCGCAGGTTTCGGTGCGGCCGGTGACCGTGAAGCCCGAGGGCGGGGCGGACACCGTGTCCCGATGGCTCATCCACACCTGCTGGCGCCCGCTGACCCCGTCGAGCAAAGGATCGGTGGCGACGATATCGAGGTGCGCCAGGCCGTATTCGCCCTTGTCGCCCTTCTCCACCGCGCCGTCGAGGTTGTGCGCGATCAACTGCTGCCCGTAACAGATTCCGAGCACCGGCTGGAGGCTGGACAACAGCGCCGGATCGATGCGCGGGCTTTCCGGTTCGTAGACGCTGGAGGGCCCGCCGGAGATGATGATGCCGCGGGCGGCGCGCAGCTCGGCCGCCGGGGTTTCGCTGGGGAAGACTTCCGCCGTGACGCCAAGCTCGCGCACCTTGCGCGCGATCAAATGGCAGTACTGGCCGCCAGCGTCGAGGACCACAATTTGGGGGTGCAAGTTCCATTGTACGACGCGAGTTCGGCTCCGCCACCGCGACACGGCATGGGAAAGGCCGCTGTCGTATCCGGTTTGTGCGATGATTTGACTCCGATGCCGCGTTTTCTTCACGCGCTGACGGCGATCCACGCGGTGGGTGCTTGCGCCTGCTTCGTGATGGCCGCGGGGAGCGCTGTGTCGAGCGGCTTCCGGGAAGGGCTCGCGATGTCCGGCGGGAGCCGCATCATGCTGGCCTGGTTCGGCGCGTGGACCTGGGCGTTCCTTCTGTTCGTCGGGACGGTCCTCGCCGTGCTCGCCTATGCTTCCTGGCGCGTTCGCCCGTGGGCCTGGCTGATGACGCTGATCGTGTACGGCATCGGCGTTCTCGGCGGACTTTGGCAGGTGAGCGTCGGAATCCCGCAGGGATGGGCGGCGGCCGTCGTGAACGCGGCGGTGTTCGTATACGCGAGCTCGCCGGCGGTGCGGCGGGCGTATACGGGCAGCTAGTGCCGCGCCGCGGGCGTACGCTACGATGCACGGGATGGTTGATTCGTACCGTTTTCTGGACGGCATCTCGAAGAAGGTGATGCGCCACTGGTGCGGGCTGGGCGGGGACCGATCCCGTCCCTGGACTCCGCTGTCGAAGCCCCTGCCGGATTGTACGGTCGCCCTCGTGAGCTCGGCGGCGTTAGCTCTGAACAGCGATCCGCGGTTCCAAATCGAAATCGAACAGGGGGATCCCTGGTTCTCAGACCCGTCTTATCGCATCATCCCGCGCGACGCCCGGACCGCTGACGTCGGGGTTCATCACCTGCACATCAATGCCGAGTTCGCCGCGCGGGACCTCGATTGTGTGCTGCCGCTGACGCGGCTGGCCGAGCTTGCATCAGCGGGGGAGATCGGCGCCCCAGCGCCTTCCCATTACTCCTTCAGCGGATACACGCTGCGTCCCGAGCGGCTGCTGCAGGAGTCGGCGCCGGCGATGGTGGAGCAGATGCGGCGGGAGAAAGTGGATGTCGTGGTGCTGGTTCCGGTATGACCCGTCTGCTGCTGGTCCGTCGGACTGGTGCAATGCGAACTGGAAGCGGCCGGGTTCAGCACGGTATCCCTATCCATGATTCCGGAGCTGACGGCGAGCACCGGCGCGCCGCGTATTGCCGCGGTGGAGCGTCCGTTCGGGCTGCCAATGGGCCTGCCGGGCGACGCGGCGGGTCAACTTGCGGTGCTGCGGGGAGCTGTTCGGGCCGTCGAGTCGATCGCCAAGCCGGGTGGAATTCTGGACCTCGGCCTGGAGTGGCCGGACCTGAAGTTGAACATTGCCGCGCCGCAACCGCCGCCGATCGTGGCCTACCTGAAGCGGCACCCGTGGGCGCTGGCGCGATTCTTCAACCGCACGCCGCCGTAGCGGATACGGATTGTCAGTTGCCGAGGTTCTGCCGGTTCAGCCGCTGCACCAGCATCTTCTTGGCGTTGTCCAGCAGGGACTTCGCCTTGGGCATCGCGTCGATCGCCTTCAGCACCATCGGATCCTCCTCGATGGTCGCCTTCTGCGATTCGTTGACGCTGAAGGCGGTGATGTACATCTCGCGCTTCAACTGCTGCCGAGCCCACTTGTAGTTGGCGGTGAAATCCGCCTCCGTGAACTGCACGCCCGATTTCAGCAGGTACTCGTGGAACTCGTCCATCACCTTCTGATCCGGGGACCAGCCCTGGGGCAGCTTGGCGTCCTTGCCGCCGAAGTACTTCGCGGTGAAGTTGAAGAACGTGAACTTGCGCAGCAATTCGATCTGGAACGGATTCAGCTTCTCGGGCACGAACTTCTCGTCCGGGGAGATGCCGCCGCCGCCGTACACAGTGCGGCCGGAGTCGGTCATCTTCACGTCCTTCTCGTTCTTCTGCTCCAGGTTCTTGTGCGTGTAGTAATCCAGGAACGAGATGTTCTGGTAATCGCGCTGAATCAGGCGGCCGCTGGGCGTGTAGTAATGGGCGGTGGTCAGCGCCAGGCCGGTATTCTCGCTCAGTGGATAAACGGTCTGCACCAGACCCTTGCCGAAGGTGTTCTCGCCGAGGATCCAGCCGCGATCGTGATCCTGCAAAGCGCCGGCCACGATCTCCGCGGCGGAAGCTGAATAGCGATTCACCAGCACCACCACGGGGTAGTCCTTGCCGCCGCCGCTGCGGCGTGCAACATACGGTTTCTCCGGCGTGGAACGCCCGCGATGCGAAACCACCACTTCGCCCTTCTTCAGGAAGTGGCCGGCGACTTCGACGCCTTCATTTAGAAGCCCGCCCGGATTGCCGCGCAGGTCGAGCACCAGTCCCTTGATATTGGCCTCGCCCAGCTTCTTCAGCTCGTCTTCCATCTCGCGCGAGGTGTTCTCGTTGAACTGCTTGATGTTGATGTAGCCGATACCGGGACGCAGCCAGAACGCTTCCTCCACGGAGTTGCGCGGAATTTCGTCGCGCAGCATGTTGAAGGCAATCGGCTTGTCGACGCCCTCGCGCGCCACGGTCACCTGAACCGGCGTCCCCTTGGGGCCCTTCAACAGGTCGGCGATTTCGGAAGTGGTCAGGCCGTCGGTGCCCTTGTCGTTGACCTTAAGAATGACGTCGCCGGGGCGAAGGCCGGCCTTGTAGGCGGGAGTTCCCACGAAGGGGTTGATGACGATCGTCTTGCCCGCGCGCGGGCCCACCTGCATGCCCACGCCGTAGTAGTGGCCGCGCTGGTCTTCCCGCAGAAGCTGGTAGTCGCGGGGATCAAAGAAGTTCGAGTGCGGATCCAAAGTCCGCAGCATGCCGGGAACGGCGCCTTTGTAAATTGCCTTGTCCGGGTCCAGCTTGGTGGCGAAGTTCTGCTCCACCAACTGATAAACCGCGGTGAAGCTCTTCAGGTTGCCACTGAGCGATTCCTCGCCGGTGTTGGCGGCCTTTACCCCTCGCGCGCCGGGGCCAAGCAGGGCTCCGAAGAGCGAGCACATCGCGATAAACGCGGGGACAAGTACAACGAAGCGACGGTTCGACACCATTCGCGATAGGCCTCCCAGCCTTAACCAGAGTCTAACAAACTTTCGACACGCCTCCGTCTGGCTCGGAGGTCGGGCTCAAATGGTAGACGTTTCCCAAACGGTTCCGTTCCGCCTCTCAACCGGAACGGCTTTCCGGGCGTTCCAAAAGCAGGTTCAGGAAGGATTGAGCCACCGGGTGGAACGCCATTTTCCGACGGTGCAGAACTCCGAGAGGGCGATACAACCCGGGTTCGGCCAGCGGAATCGCCACCAGGCGGCCCTGTTGCAGTTCATTGCCCATGATCCGGGCCGGCATGATGCTGATGCCGACACCGTAAGCCACTGCTTCCTTAATCATTTGGATGTTGTCGAAGTGGAACACGCGGTTCACGGACACCTGATGCTGCCGGAGAAACCGGTCCACCTCTTTCCCAATCGGAAGATCGGCGTCAAACCCGATGAAATCCAGGTTGTTCAGCTCCGACGGGCGGACCACCGCAAGCTTCGCCAGGGCATGACTCGGGGCTGCCGCCACCACCATCTGCTCGGCGCGCCAGGGAATCACCTCGATCTCGCGCCGCGCCTCGGGGTAACTGACGATCCCCAGATCCGCCGCGCCGGAAAGGACCGCTTCGTACACCTTCTCCGGCCTCAAATACTCAACTTCCAGCCGTGCTTCCGGCTCGCGGCGGGCGAACTCCTGCTCCAGTTCGGCCATTTCGGAAAGGCCCACGGAGTAGATGGAGGCCACCCGCACCGAGCCGCCCGACTCCGCCAGCAGCTTCTCCAACTCGACTTCGAACTGGTCCCAGCGGCGCATCGCTTCCTTGCAGTAATCGAAGTACAACTTGCCGGCGGCTGTAAGTTGCAGCGGCCGGCGGGAGCGGTCCACCAGCGGCGCCCCCAGCCGCTTTTCCAACTCAGCCAACCCCTGGCTCGCCGCTGATTGACTGATTTGGTTGAGGATCGCAGCCCGGCTCACCGACCGGTTCTGCGCGATGTGAAAAAACAGCCGTACCTGTTCGGGCAGCACTACATTCAGATTAACATTAGATTGTCTAATAGTAAACGATGTTCTGATTCAGTTTTCCTGATGATGTGCTAAAACACTGCAATGGGTTATCCCGCTGCCCAAGGGCTCTACGATCCGCGCTTCGAACACGATTCGTGCGGGCTGGGTTTCGTAGTCGACATCCCGGGACGGGCGTCGCATGACGTGATCCACCGCGGCATTCAGGTGCTGAAGAACCTGGAGCACCGGGGCGCCTGCGGCTGCGACCCGGAAACGGGCGATGGGGCGGGCGTGCTGATCCAGATCCCGCACGCGCTCTTCGCCCGCGATTTGAAGCTGCCAAGCCCAGGGGAATACGGGGCGGGCATGGTATTTCTGCCTCGCGATTCACACGAACAACTCGTTTGTGAGGGGATGCTGGAGCGCATCGCGCTGGAAGAGGGAGCGGAAACGCTGGGCTGGCGGGAGGTCCCGGTGCAACCGGCGGCGCTGGGGCGAATGGCGCGCGCCTCGCAGCCGGCGATCCGGCAGTTCTTCGTGCAGCCGGTTCGCGGCATGGACGCCGACACTCTGGAGCGCAAGCTGTACTTGATCCGGAAGCGGGCGGAGAATGCGTTGCGAGAGTACCGGGGATTCTACATCTGCTCCCTTTCGAGCCGGACCATCGTGTACAAAGGGCTGCTGCTGGCCCAGCAGATCGAACGCTTTTACCGGGATCTGGCGGATCCCGCCGCGGTGAGCGCCATCTGCCTGGTGCACCAGCGTTTCTCCACGAACACTTTTCCTGCGTGGCACCTGGCCCATCCGTATCGCTATCTCTGCCACAACGGCGAAATCAACACGGTGCGGGGGAATGTCGCCTGGATGACCGCGCGGCAACCGGTGCTGTCATCGAAGCTGTTCGGCGAAGACTTGGGCAAACTGTTTCCCATCATTACGCCCGGCGGCAGCGATTCCGCCTCGCTGGATAACGTGGTGGAACTGCTGACCCTGGCGGGACGAGACCTGCCGCATGTCATGGCCATGCTAATTCCCGAAGCGTGGGATGGCGATCCCTCCATGCCGGCGGACAAGAAGGCGTTTTACGAGTTCCACGCGTCGCTGATGGAGCCGTGGGACGGACCGGCGGCGATCGCCTTCACGGACGGGCGCAGCGTCGGCGCGATCCTGGATCGCAACGGGTTGCGGCCGGCGCGCTATGTGGTCACTGCATCCGACCAGATCATCCTGGCGTCCGAAACCGGCGTGCTCGACCTGGATCCCCGGGAGATCCGGTCGCAGGGGCGGTTGCAGCCGGGCCGGATGCTGCTGGTGGACACCGCCGAGGCGCGCATCATCCCGGATGAAGAGATCAAGCAGCGCCTCGCCTCGCGGCAGCCTTACTCCGACTGGGTGAGCCGCAATCAGATCACCCTGGACCGCTTGCCCGAGCCGGCCTTCGAGCATCCCACCGACCACGAGACGCTGCTGCGGCGGCAGCGCGCCTTCGGCTACAGCGATGAAGACCTGCGGATGCTGATCGCCCCGATGGCTTCGGCGGGTGAAGAGCCGGTGGGCAGCATGGGTGTCGACATCCCGCTCGCCTGCCTCTCGGACAAGCCGCAGACCCTCTTTCACTACTTCAAGCAACTGTTCGCGCAGGTGACGAACCCCGCCATCGACCCCATTCGCGAGGAGCTGGTGATGTCGCTCAAGAGCCACATCGGGGACGAGCGCAATCTGCTCGACGAGTCGCCGGAGCATTGCCAGACGCTCGCGCTGGCGCACCCTCTGCTGACGAATCGCGACCTGGAGAAGCTGCGCCATGCGCAGGTGCGGGACCTGCGCGCCACCACACTGCCCATCCTGTTCCCGGTGGCGCAAGGCGGTCCTGGACTGGAACGCTCGCTGGACGACCTATGCGCCCGTGCCAGCGCGGCGGTGGCGGAGGGACACAAGCTCCTGATACTGTCGGACCGGGGGTTGGACACCGGCAGCGCTCCGATTCCCAGCCTGCTGGCGCTTTCAGCCGTCCATCACCAGCTGGTGCGCGAGGGCAGCCGGACGCGCGTGGCGCTGATCGTCGAGTCCGGCGAGCCACGAGAGGTGATGCACTTCGCACTGCTCATCGGTTTCGGAGCAAGCGCGGTGAATCCTTACCTGGCCATTGAAACCCTGGACGACCTGAATCAGGAGGGTTTCCTGACGACAGGGTTTGAGAAAGCAGTTCAGAACTACTTCAAGGCAATCAATAAAGGCCTGCTGAAGGTGTTCTCCAAGATGGGCATTTCGACGCTGCAAAGCTACCGGGGTGCGCAGGTGTTTGAAGCGATCGGCTTGGAGAAGCGGCTGGTGGACCGCTACTTCGCCGGGACTGCTTCGCGCATTGAAGGCGCGGGGCTGGACGTGCTCGCCGAGGAAGCGCGACGCAAACATGAGCTCGCGATGCAGCCCATTCGACTCAGCGAGCAGGAACTCGCGGCAGGCGGCCGGTACGCTTATCGCGCCGGCGGCGAGCATCACCTGCTGAACCCGTTCACCATCAGCCGGCTGCAGCACGCGGTGCGGCAGCAGAATTTCGCGACCTTTCAGGAATTCTCCGCGGCTGTCAACGACCAGAGCCGGCATATGTGCACGCTGCGCGGGCTGATGAGCTTCCGTTTCCTCAAGGAGCCGATTCCGCTGGAAGAGGTGGAGCCCGCCGTCGAAATCGTCAAGCGGTTCGCGACCGGGGCCATGTCGTTCGGCTCCATCAGCAAGGAAGCGCACGAGACGCTGGCGATCGCCATGAACCGCATCGGGGGGCGGTCCAACACCGGGGAGGGCGGGGAAGACGAAGCCCGCTTTGGCGACCATCGCCGCAGCTCGGTGAAGCAGGTGGCGAGCGGGCGTTTCGGCGTCACGGCGCATTACCTGGTGAACGCCGATGAGCTGCAGATCAAGATTGCGCAGGGCGCCAAGCCGGGCGAAGGCGGTCAGTTGCCGGGCCACAAGGTAGACGAAGTGATCGCGCGGGTGCGCCACTCGATCCCCGGCGTGCCTTTGATCTCGCCGCCGCCACACCACGACATTTACTCAATTGAAGACCTGGCGCAGTTGATCTTCGACCTGAAGAACGTCAACCCGGATGCTCGCATCTCGGTGAAGCTGGTGGCGGAAGCGGGAGTTGGGACCGTAGCGGCGGGGGTCGCCAAGGCGCACGCGGATGTGATCCTGATCAGCGGGCATGACGGGGGAACCGGCGCATCCCCGCTCACCTCGATCCACCACGCCGGCATCCCCTGGGAACTCGGGCTGGCCGAAACTCAGCAGACTTTGGTTCTGAACGATCTGCGCAGCCGCGTTCGGCTGCAGACGGACGGCAAGCTGCAGACCGGGCGCGACGTCGCTATCGCCGCGCTGCTGGGAGCGGAAGAGTTCGGCTTCTCGACGGCGCCGCTGGTGGCGATGGGCTGCATCATGATGCGCAAGTGCCATCTGAACACCTGTCCTGTCGGGATCGCCACGCAGGATCCGGTGCTGCGAGCTCGATTCGAAGGCACGCCGGAAAACGTGATCAACTACTTCTTCTTTGTCGCCGAGGAGCTTCGCGACTTGATGGCGAAGCTCGGGTTCCGGACCGTGGACGAGATGGTGGGGCGCGTGGACCTGCTGGAGATGAAAGCCGCCGCCGAGCATTGGAAAGCGCGGGGGCTGGATTTTTCGGCGATTCTGTACAATCCGCCCGCGCCGCGGCGTGTTCCGCGCCGGCAGCGGATCGCGCAGCAGCACGGGCTGGCGGAGGCCCTGGATCACACGTTGATCGGCATGGCGCTGCCCGCGCTGGAAGATCAGCGTCCGGTTTCGATGCACTTCCCCATTCGCAATGTGTATCGCTCGGTGGGTGCGATGCTCTCGGGCGAGGTGGCGCGGCGGTACGGCGCGCAAGGGCTGCCGCCAAACTCCATTCGCGTGAAGTTCCGGGGCAGCGCCGGCCAGAGCTTCGGGGCGTTCCTGGCGCGCGGCGTCACGCTGGAATTGGAAGGCGACGCTAACGATTACGCGGGCAAGGGACTCTCCGGCGGACGCCTGGTCGTGTATCCGCCCCGCGCCTCGTCATTCGCGCCGGAGCAAAACATCCTGATCGGGAACGTTGCCCTGTACGGCGCTACCGGAGGTGAGGCGTTCTTCAATGGTGTTGCCGGGGAGCGATTTGGGGTCCGCAACTCCGGCGCGGCGACGGTCGTGGAGGGGACCGGCGATCACGGATGCGAATACATGACCCGCGGCACGGTCGTCGTGCTGGGCCGCACCGGCCGCAATTTCGCGGCAGGCATGACCGGCGGGCTCGCCTTCGTCTACGACGAGTCCGGCGAGTTTGCCGCGGTGCAATGCAATCGCGCGTCCGTCGCTTTGGAGTGTGTCGGTGAAGACGCGGCGCTGCTGCGCGAGCTCATCGAGCGCCATGCGGAGGCGACGCAAAGCCCGCGCGCCCGCTGGTTGCTCGACCACTGGGAAGCGAATGTCGGCAGGTTTGTGAAGGTGTTCCCGCACGAATACCGGCGCGTCCTGGGCGCGAGCCGCCCGATGGCGGAGGCCGCGCATGGGTAAGCCCACGGGATTTCTGGAGATCGCGCGCGCGACCCCGGCTCGCCGTCCGGTGAGCGTCCGGCTGCGGGACTGGAACGAAGTCTACGAAAGCTTCCCGCAGGAGGGCGTGAAGGCGCAGGCAGCTCGCTGCATGGATTGCGGAGTCCCGTTCTGCCATACCGGCTGCCCGCTCAACAACCTGATCCCGGACTGGAATGACCTGGTGTACCGGGACCGCTGGCGTGAGGCGATTCGCGCCCTGCACGCCACCAACAATTTCCCCGAATTCACCGGCCGCATTTGTCCCGCGCCGTGCGAAGCCTCCTGCGTGCTGGGCATCAACTTGCCGGCGGTGGCGATCAAGGTGGTGGAACAGAACATCATCGACCATGCTTTTCGCGAGGGCTGGATCGTGCCGGAGCCGCCGGAGCAGCGAACCGGAAAACGCGTGGCGGTGATCGGCTCCGGCCCGGCGGGACTCGCTGCCGCGCAACAATTGAACCGCGCGGGGCACGCTGTGACGATCTTCGAGAAGGCGGATCGCGCGGGCGGACTGCTGCGCTACGGCATCCCCGATTTCAAGCTGGAGAAGCACCACGTGGACCGCCGGCTGGAGCAGATGCTGGCCGAAGGTGTCGAGATCCGCCCGGGCGTGAACGCCGGAGTGGATGTGAGCGTGGAGGAACTGCGGTCGCGGTTTGACGCAATCCTGCTTGCCATTGGCGCAGAACAGCCTCGCGACTTGCCGGTTCCTGGCCGTGAGTTGCCCGGGATCCACTTCGCCATGGAATTCCTCGCGGAACAAAATCGTTTGAACGCCGGAGACCCGCTGGAAGGGCGGATCTCGGCAGAGGGCAAGCATGTCGTGATCATCGGCGGCGGCGACACGGGCGCGGATTGCCTGGGGACCTCGCATCGCCAGGGCGCGCGGAGTGTGCGGCAGTTGGAGCTGTTGCCGGTCCCGCCGGCGGAACGGTCCCCGCTGACTCCATGGCCGCTTTGGCCGTTGCAGTTGCGGCAGGAGAGCTCGCATGAGGAGGGCGGGGATCGCGACTGGTCGGTGGCGACAACATCGTTCTCGGGCGAGGGCCGCGTGCAGCGTCTGCACGGGATTCGCGTGGGTCCTGCGCCCCGGTTCGAGCCGGAAAGCGGAACGGCGTTTGAGATCGAAGCGGATCTGGTCCTGCTGGCGATGGGTTTCACCGGGCCCGCACGGGATCCCCTGCTGGCGCAGCTAGGTGTCAATTTCGATTCCCGGGACAACATCGCCGTGGACGGCAGGCGTATGACCAGCGTGCAAGGCGTCTTCGCCGCGGGCGATGCCCGCCGCGGTCAGTCGTTGGTGGTGTGGGCGATCGCGGAGGGCCGCCAGGCGGCTGAAGAGATCCACCGGTGGCTGCTGCCCCATTGATCGTATAATCCGTGTATATTTCGCTGCGAAGGGAACCCCGTACCATGAAACGGTTTGCGATCGCGTTGCTTTTGGTCTGTGCTGTCCACGCGCAGAAACGTCCGCTCCGGCACACCGATTACGACGGATGGAAGAGCATCCAGCCGCAGGTGCTCTCCCGTGACGGAAAGATTCTGGCGTACGGGCTGTTTCCACAAGAAGGAGATGGGGAACTGGTCATCCGCAATCTGGCCACCGGTCAGGAGGCCCGGCACGCGGCCGGTGCGATCCCGCCTGCGCCCGAAGTAACCGAGGCGGAGAATCCGGAAGCGCCGCCACCGGTGCGCAGCATCCGTATCAGCATCACCTCCGACAACCGATTCGTGGTTGCCACGACTTTCCCTTCCAAGGCGGATCAGGACAAGGCTCGCAAGGAGCGGCGGCGCCCCGATCAGATGCCGCGCAACGGCCTGATGATCGTCGATCTGACAACGAACGCCGCGACGCGGGTCGCGGAGGTCGAGAACATGCAGATTCCGGAAAACGGCGGTCCCTGGCTGGCGTACCGGAAGGCGGGGCGCGCGCCGGAAGCGCGGCCCGAGAATGGTGGCGAGGCTCGGGATTCCGAATTCGATCAGCGCGGGGCCGGCCGTCCCGCGGGCGGCGCGCGCCGCGAATTCGGGACGCAGTTGACTCTGCGCAATCTCGCGACGGGCGCGGAGAGGACCTTCGAGGACGCGCTCGAGTACTCGTTCGCCAAGGACGGGCAGACCCTGGTGTACGCCGTGGCGTCTCGCAAGGAGGAGACCAACGGAATGTTCGCCGTTTCGCCCGCGACCGATGCGGCCCCCGTGGCGTTACTGTCGGGCAAGGGACGGTACACTCGCCCGGTTTGGGATCGTGCCGAAAAGCAGATGGCGTTCCTGAGCAACCGCGAAGACAATCGCAAGTTCCGCGCGTATTGGTGGGATCGCAAGAGCGGGCAGGCGGTTGAGATCAGCGACGGCACGGGCTTGCAACGCGGGTTCGTTCTGGCGGATCGCGGCACGCTGAACTTCTCGCGCGACGGCAGCCGCCTGTATTTGAACGCAATGCCGGAAGCCGCCGCTGCCCGCTCTTCCGAGGCGGCGCCGGATAGCGGCGAAGAGAAGATTGTCGCGGACCTCTGGCACTGGAAGGACGATTTCGTCCAGCCGATCCAAAAGATCCGCGCGGCCCAGGATCGCAACCGCACTTATCGTTCGGTGTATCACATTGCCGATAAGAAGCTGGTGCAGATCGCGGACCCGACCCTGGCCACAGCGATGATGAGCGACGACGGCCGGTACGCGATCGGCAGCGATGACCGGCGCTACCGCCCGATGGTGGAGTACGACGGCAACTACGCGGATCTGTATCTGGTGGATACGATTGCGGGGAAGCGTTCGCCGCTGATCGAGATGTTCCGCGGGAATCCGATCTGGTCGCCGAAGGGGAACTACGCGCTCGCTTTCAAGAAGGGCGATTGGTGGTCGGTGCGGATTCCGGACGGTTTCATGACCAACCTGACCTCGAGCCTGGGTCCAAAGTTCTTCAACGAAGAGCATGACAGCCCGAGCGAGCCGAACAACTACGGTCAGGCGGGCTGGACCAGGGACGGCGCGTCCGTGCTGCTTTACGATCAGTTCGATGTGTGGCTGGTGTCCGCGGACGGCAAGTCACAGAAGCGGCTGACGCAGGGTCGCGAGCAAAAGGTCCAATACCGCGTAGCGCGGCTGGACGGGCGCGGCGGTGGAGGCTTCCGCGGACCCGCCGCTCCGGCGACGGAAGAAGAGGACGACGAGCGCGGCATCGATCCGGCGAAGCCGCTGCATCTGCGCGCCGAGAGCCTCGAAACGCGCGAATCCGGCTTCTACTCATTGGCCAATCTGAACGGCGCGAGCCCAGTGAAGCTGGTGATGGGACCTCGCAATTACCGCACGGTGGCCAAGGCTCGCGAAGCGGATGTGGTGCTGGTGACGGCGACTACGTTTGCCGATGAGCCCAACCTGCATGTCACGGATTCCAGCTTCAAGAGTCTGAAGCAGGTCACCGAGGCCAATCCGC
>CAYOQB010000103.1:0-2139 GCA_964406035.1 uncultured Solibacteraceae bacterium
GAAGTTCCAGCAGCGATACAACATTGAATGGGAAGCGAAGATCGGCGAAGACGGGTCCATGGGTCCGCAGACCTGGGGCGCGTTCTTCGACGTCTACCAGGACATGCTGCTGAACCTGGTGGAAACGGATGAAGCAGGGATCGCTGTGCTGCGCGAGAAATTCAAGGCGGCCATGCATCCGCCGGGGATGGCGGGTTGCGGCGAGAACTTCCCGCTGCCGATCAACGACCCGGTGTTCGGCGTAGAGCTGCCCCGCCCCGCGTATGGATATCGCAGCCAGGCGGATCGCCGGACAGAGATTCTGTTCTTCGACACGGGACAGGAACCGAAGATGGACTGCCACCCGGGCGGCGAGAAGTGCGTCGCCGAGGTCTGCGAGGTGTACAACACCAAGATGTACCGGTACACGCCGATCGACGTGCCGGACTCCAAGCCGCGCGGCAATCGCGTGTTCCTAAAAATGATCTACCTGGATCCGGAGGATAAGCCGAAGCCGTTCCCCAAGGATTTTCCGGTGAAGATTGTCTACAAGGACAACACCGTGCAGGACGAGAAGGTGGGCGACGAGGGCAAGCTCGAGTTCGGCGCGCAGCGCGGACGCGGCGAGTTCACGTTGAAGTTCGACACGCCGGGTCCCGTCTACATAGCAGTGTCGGCGGACGACGCCACCAACAAGCTGGCCAAGAAGGCCGATCTCGCGCAGTTGCACAAGGACAAGTTCCGCTTCTTCCAGGTCCCCAAGCAGTGGTCCCTGGTGGAATCGAAGTGGACCGTGGCGGAGAACAAGTTCTACAAGGACGATCCGGACTACAAGTTCTTCGTGCCGGGGCGCTTCGGCAAGACGATCGGCGGCAGCGCGGCGCCGGTGGAGATGAAGCTGGACCCGCACTGGAGCTTTCTGCGGTTTGAATTCGCCGACCGGCATTTCTGCCACAGCGACCACAGTCACAAGCGGGTGAACATTCCAGCGACCTTGATCGGCGGGTGGCGGACATCGCCGGCGGGCGCGGGCGATCCGGACACGGCGAGCCACTGGACGATCAAGGATACGGAGGTGGAGAAGGCCGTTCACGCCATTCCATGGATCATTCAGAAGAAGGCCGACAATTCGGCGGATCCGCGTCCCGACAAGAACGTGCAGTTCGAGATGAAGTCGGACTGGCTGCATGCGAGCGAGACGCCGTATGTGATCTCGAAGTCGGCGACGGAGCGGGTGATCGAAACGCGGGCGGATAATCATGCCGACTTAAACCCGTCGGCGAAGCGTCTCGAGTTCTACGACCTGCCGAAACAATGGAAGTCGCAGAACTACTACACCCGCTTCATCGACAACACGGGCGAGTTTTTTGATAAGGCGAGCACCTTCGAGCAGAAGATCAAGGACAGCCTGAAAGCCCCGGACAAGTTCCTCGCGTTTTCGCTGGATGATATTGTGCTTACCGACGCCACGCTGGCACCTGTCGTGATCGCAGCTACGGATCGGGTGGCGATCTTCTTCCACAAGTTCGTACAGGACAACGCGGTGGGCACGATGTCCAACATCGGTTTGTGGAAGCCGGACACCGCGAACAACTTCTCGTACTACACGCAAATGGACCTGAAGTCGAAGAACTACATCTTCGACTATCCCAATTGGACGAGGCTGGTGATCGCCCAGGAGAACCTGTTCGACACGTTCGCCGAACGGACGAACAGCGGGAACGTGATTGGGGCTCGCGCCGGGGTGCGTTGGGTGGATTCACCGGGGACGGGGCCGCAAGCCCCGGCAACGGTGGCAGCGGCGGTAAACAACATGGCGGCAGGAGTGCTTGTGACCCGCAAGTATTTCTACATGCAGCCGTTTTTTGAGCAGCGTTACGCTCAGACCAATCTGGGGTATACGGGAGCGGCAAGCAGACAGCAGGGGATCGGCCGCTACGATTTGGCGTGCATCCGCTGCTGCGACCGGGACGGGGATGTCGAGCGTTTCACGAACATGGAGTATTTCCGATTCTTCCTTTCGTTCAACCCAGCGCCGCCACCGGCCCCTCCGCCGCCCCCGCCCCCGGCAGTGGCGCCACCGTGGGCGCCCCTACCATCCAACTTCCATCCACCGACGCCCGCAGCCGCGATCGCCACGAATCGCGCACAGTATGGCAG
>CAYOQB010000103.1:2149-19745 GCA_964406035.1 uncultured Solibacteraceae bacterium
GTATGGCAGCAATCTTTCCCTGAATGTCTGTAACCGCTGGAACGGTCACGACACACAGAACACCCACAGGACTGAGTTCCTTCCGCAACAGAACACGGACAAGCTAAAGGGCCAGGCGCTCCTGTTCATTCAGATCGTTAACTCGAACACGCGGGCTCATTTCACGCTCGACGTGGTCCGGCAATCCCGGCCAGGGGAACCCGGCGCCGGAGTCCTGGGGGGAAGGGCCTGGATGTTCGCCATCCAAGGCGTGGGAGAGCTTTCTGAGAACAGCTCATCCATGGAACAGGAGCACTCCAGGAACTCCTACACGGCTGCACATGAAGTGGGGCACGGCGGCGGGATGCCGGACGAGTACAACGAGCGCTGGAACAGCTTCTCCTATAACGAGCAAGCGATCACCGGCAATACCCCGGGCGACGCGTACGAGATGGACGACCAGCTGATTGCAGCGGGTGGAACGGTCGCTACGACGCAAAAAGACGGCGGGATGATGGTGGGGAACGTCAACGTCCGCAACCGATATTTCTGGCATTCGGCGGAGTTCACGCGCAACGCTACGTTGCTGGCAGGCGTGGGCGGGGCAGGCGGGATTGCGTTGAAGGTCAAGTACGACACCTTTGACGACTACCGGATTCCGTCCCACGGGGCCGCACCGGCGCGCTCGCATATCTACTGGCCTTTGCGAGACAGCATCAATCGCAACGCGGGCCCTCGCGGTCTGCATGATGTCGTCGTGTATCCGCTGGGGAAGGACCGCTACTCCCAGAACATTCTGCCGCAGGGTCCGTTCGACGGCATTCTGGTGGTGACCGTGAAGGTCGAGTACACGCTGGCGACGACCGCGCCCGCTGGCTCCGCCAATGAGCGGACCTGGATCCAGTGGATTTTGCCTCGCCTGACGCAGGCTGTTGCGAATGCCCTGAACAACAAGTTCTACGCCACCGGCACGGCGGCTCAAGGGACTCCCCAGTCATGGACGTTTACGAAGTGCCTGATTCATTTTTCGCCGCGGTATATCGTGACGAACCAAAATACGGGCGCCAGGTACACGACGCTGCGCACCAACAATGGCGTCCATTTCACGGCGCAAATCACCGATACAAATCCCAACGCGCCGAACACGCGCTGGGGAGGCGCGGCCCCGAACCGGCAGATGATTCTGGAGTACAACAGCGCGTCGCCGGCGGCAGTGATGCAGTCGCAACTACAGACCGGCTTCGCGAACAAGTTCTGCGCGATGCTGGGACTGGCCGAGAATGCGGCGGCGGTAACGGCGAACGATTTACTGCCGCTCGTACAGAGCGTGATAGGGACCAATGGCGCGGTTCGTACACTACCGTAGCGTGCTGCTAACGGCAGCGCTCACGGCGTTGCTGGCGGGGCAGATTCCATTGCCGCGGCCGCCGGCGGCGCAACCCCGGCCGGCGCCCCCCGCCGGGGCCAAGACAGGAGGAAAGAAAGTGACGGAGCTGTTCTACGAGATCCCTCTTCGGTCTTCGGAACCGGTGAGCGCGCCAGTGTATCCGATCCGAGACGAGGAGGTGCGTGCGCTCCCGCGTGCGCAGGCACCCGCGGACGGGGACTGCCCGCGGCCCTTCTGCAATGACGCTTTGAATTCCCGCCTTCCGCGACCCCTTGGCCGTGGGTCATGGGCAATCCGCTGGGAAGTGCCAATCGACCCGGCGATCGCCGGGGGATTCGTGACCCGATCCGGGGACCGCATCGCCGTTCAGGGGTCGGGATACTGGCGGCTGTTTAACCGCACCGGTGGACCGGCGGGGCGCGGTCTGATTCGCTCCAGTCCCGCGGTGATGGACGCGGCTAGCCGGCTGATTTATGCCGATAATCGAACCGGAGCATTCGAAGCAGCGCGGTTGGCGGACGGTCAGCGAGTGTATCTGCTGTCTCCGGCCTTCGGCCTGACGTACGTGCGGCCATACCTCGCACGGCGAGGCAAGTTCCTAGTGGTGTTGGGCGTGGAAACGGAAGCTTTCCCCCACCGGCCGTCTCCGCCCACAACTTCGGTTCTCGAGATTCATCACCTGACCGAACCGGTGGAAACGGACCCCCTTGGGAATCTACTCTCGGAGTCCTTCAGCGCGCAGATCCGAATTGGGGCGACCAAGGTGGCGGCAGCGGCGCACCAAAACGGAGTTGTGCTTGCTGTTCCGAACCGCATTTATGAATTCGACTGGAACCTGAAGGCACAGACCGCGTTCGAAGGTGTTTTCGACCCGGTGCACCTAAGCCTGGATGAGGCCGGCCGGAGTTACCTGCTTGTTCGTGTGAACCGCAGGCTGCAGCTTTGGATCGTGAACACGGAAGGGCGGAGGATTTTCCGTCACGAGTTTCCAGAGGACATGGGCGAGCCTGCCGGTCCCCCGGTGATCGGTTACGACCACAAGATCTTCGTCGCTACCGCGGCGAAGACGTATTGTCTGGCCCCCGGCCAGGGTCAGGTGTGGGAGGCGGCCGCGGGTGGGGCCGGCTATGTGACTGCCGACGACATGCTGCTTCTCTCCCGCGGAACGCGGCTGGTGGCGCTCGATGGCCGCGGCAGAGAAACCCTTGTGCGCGAGTTCGAAAATGACCGGCTGCTGACGCCCGCAATCCTGACGGCTGAAGGCGAGATACTCGTTGCTTCGGCCAAGAAGTTGTACTGTCTGGCGCGCCGGAGCCAGTAACGTGACCGAGCGTGGTGACCTATGAAGCGTTGGAAAATCGACCGCGACCTGATCGCCTCCCGCGACACCGCCATCCCGATGGCGGAGCTGATGGAGTACGACCTGCAGGAGTCCGAACGCGCGATTGAGCGCAAGCTGCAGTTCTGGATGCGCAACCCCGCGTCAAGGCAGCGGGTGATGGAGATCTTCGCGACTCTGGCGCCGGGGCCGCCTCCTAAGGGCACGCCGGACGAGATCGCGAAGAAGGCCGTGGAGACCATCATGAAGGCATTCCACGCTCAGAAGCTGATGCTGCTGGAGGGCAAACAGCTCGGCGGCAGCGGAGGGGGCGAGGAAGGGGGCGGCGGCGGAGGCGCGGGGGCGCAAGGCAAGGGAGGCGGCGGCGCCAGCGGCAAGAATCAGGCCAAGCAAGGCAGCAGCAGCCAGAACAAGAGCGAGAAAACCTGGATCGAGATCCAGCTTGTGGATTCCAATGATGATCCGGTTCCCGGCGAACGGTATCAGCTGAAGATCACCGACGGCTCGATGCGCGAGGGCAAGCTGGACGAAGCCGGCAAGGTCCGCGTGACGAACATCGATCCCGGCAACTGCGAAGTCTGCTTCCCGGATATCGACGCCACGGAGTGGCAGAAAGTCTGACGGGCGGCGTATGGCCCAGAATTACTCGGTACAACCCGGCGACCATCTCGCGGGGATCGCCGCGCGATTCGGATTCTCGGACTTCCAGACCATCTGGAATCATCCCAACAATGCCGCCTTGAAAAGCAAACGGCAGAATCCCCACGTGCTGGCGCCGGGCGACGTGGTGCATATCCCGGACAAGCAGCAGAAGAAGGTCCCGGCGCCGACTACTGCCCTGCACAAGTTCCAGACCAAGCGGAAATCGCTGATGATCTGCCTGGCGGTGAAGGACTTCGACAACAATCCGCTGGCCAACGTGAACTGCATTCTGGAGATCGACGGCGCGGTGGTGAACCTGAAGACCGACGGTCAAGGGGTGCTGAAGCACAAGATCGCGGCCACGGCGAAAGGCGGATCGCTGAAGATACCGGACCTGGAAATCGAGCTTCCGGTGCAGATCGGCTTTTTGGACCCGGTGGAGGAAACCGCCGGATATCAGGCTCGCCTGATCAATCTCGGCTACTACCCGTATCCATTCGGGGCCGAGGATGAGGCGCTGATGCGGAACGCCATCGAGGAGTTCCAATGCGACTTCAAGCTCAGCGTCACCGGAGTCCTGGATGACGCAACCCGCAACAAGCTGAAGGAAGCACACGGAAGCTAGCGCCATGGCCGAAATCCTTACCGACAACGAGCAGGGCAAGTCCGCCAATCACGACAAGCTGGACGCGCGGCCGTTGTTCCTCGCTCCAACTACGGAGGGCAAGCTCAACACGATTTCGCTGGACCTGCAGCCGGTGGCGTGCGTCAGCCTGCATGACGTTCTGTTCGAGTTCGACTCGTCGTTCGTAATGCCGGAGTCCAAGGCGATGCTGGCGGACATTCCGGGGCTGCGCGAGAAGCACAAGAGCAAGAAAGGCGAGTACCCACCGCTTTCCGTGTTCGGACACGCCGATCCGGTGGGCGACGACACCTACAACAAGATCCTGAGCGGGCGGCGATCGAAGGCGATCTACGGCCTGCTGATCAAGGATCCCGCGGTGTGGGACTCGCTATACTCGTCGCCGCACGGCGGCGACAACTGGCAGCAGAAGAACGCCGTGAAGACCATGGCGGCGGCTACCGGCAAGCCGGAGTCGACGACGCGCAAGGACCTGATGAAGGCCTACATGGACTTCCTGTGTCCGTTCACGCTGACCAAGGCGGATTTTCTGGGCAAGGGCGCGGACGCGGGCGGCCGCGCGGACTATCAGGGTTGCAGCGAGTTCAACCCGCTGATGATTCTCTCCACCACGGAAGCCTCGACGCTGCCGAAGGCGGACCGCGACGCGGAGAACAAGCGGAATCGCCGCGTGGTGGTTTACCTGTTTTGTCCGAATGTGAAGCTGGACCCGGCATCTTGGCCGTGCCCGGCGGCCCTGGACGGCAGCGCCAAGTGCAAGGAGCGGTTCTGGAAGACTCCGAAGACCGGGGAGCAGCGGCGAGCCGCGGGCGCGGAGCGGCGCGAGTGGGCCAAGACGAAAGATACGTTCGCGTGCCGTTTTTACGAGAGAATCGCGCGCCTGTCGCCTTGCGAAGGTCCGGTGCCGCCCCCGCCGGTTACGAAGGTCTACGACCTGACGAACGTAAAGACGGCGTCGCACATCGCCCCGAACAAAGAGAAGATCAAGATCGAGTACGACATCGTCAACAAGGCGAACACCTCGATCGACTCCGGCAGGCTGGAGATCCTGCGCAAGAAGGACAACAAGGTTCTACACAAGGTGGACCTGAAGCCGGAGCAGTTCAAGGAAGGCCATCACGACACCTTCGAGTGGGACGGCGCGGTCACGAAGGACAAGGAGTTTCCGGACGGCTTCGTCACCATCGAGCACTCCGACTACATCGTCAAGGTGACGGTGAAGGGCGACAAAGGCGACAAGACGGGGCAGGCCGAAGTGAAGGTGGAGCTGAAGGATTTCAAGATCGAGCTCGCGCCGAAGGCGGTGTTGAAGAAGGACCCGGACAAGGCGGTGTACGATCTGGTGGGTGCGCTGCCGGCGGCGGCGAAAGTCACGTTGAAGCTGCGAAGCAACGTCTACACCCTGGACGCCGGCGATGAGATGACCGACGCATCGGCGTTCACGAAGTACAAGGACGCCTGGGGAGACGGTCCGCGCATTCCGATTCTAGCCACGGCCACGGTGATCGATTCCAAGGGCGCGGAAGTGCGCTGCGGCGCGGCGATGGGCCGGGCTCGTGTTCTTTGGGACTATGAGGATCCGCCGCAGACCCAGCCCGCGTATCAGGCCACGAAGCTGGACCCGCCGCCGGCCACGAACAAGAGCGCGGGCGCGAAGCCCTTCGTGGACAAGGCTCTGAAGTACGACAAGACCGCGACGCGGCCCAAGAATGGAGACAACTGCCACAAGGACCGCGGGGGCAAGCGCGATTCGGCGGCAGGACAGAAGGTGTTTGAAGCCGCTGACGCCGATGTCGAGAAGTTCCCGTTCAGCGTGGAAGCAGGCAAGACGCGGTGGTGGGGTTACTTCTCCAAGTTCGAGAAGGCGGGCGACGAAGAAGGGCGATCGGGCGCGATTTTCCGCCCCGCGCGCATGGCCGGCGACAGCTACAAGGTCACTGCGTATCTGGATTTGCCGGAAGGGCTCGATGTTGCCGCGGACAAGCCCACGGGGGCTTTGAAGGAAGTGAAGGTCGGCGAGTTCGAAGTCTGGCGGCTGATCTATCTGGCCGAGCATTTCAAGAAGGGCCCGCAGACCACCGGCGCGATGCCGGGCATCGCGCAGTATTATAGCGACGCCTTCATCGAGGTGGAGGATAAGACCGGCGGCGTCAAGGATCTGACCAAGGCGCAGTACGACGCGTTGTTCACGAGCGGCTTCGCTGTCGCGGGCGGCAACGCCTTGGTCCGCAAGTACGGGCTCGCGCCTGGGGGCCAGTGGGATGCCGCCGTGCCCCCGGCAGCCGCGGCCGCGACGGCGTGGATCGGAACGTTCCTGCCGTACGCGCAGTTCCGGGCGGCCGTATCGGCGGGCGAGGGAGTGACCGGTGCGGCGCTGCAGGCGCTGTTGAACACGAATAACGTCGGCGACGCGAACGCCCATGCGGACCGCGTCAACACGCTCGCGAAGTCCGTGGGCGACGAGATGGTGCGGATCCAGTCCACGAAGGAAGGGATCACCGTGCTGCAGTTCAACGGCGTCTCCAATCTGGAGCCGCTGCTCTCCGGAGTTCTGAACGGCCGCGCGGTGAGCCACAAGGCGGAGGCGAACCGCGATAAGTCGGGATTCCTGCTGACCCGGACGGGCGCGGGCACCGAGCAGACCCCGGCTCACGAGATCGGGCATTTGACATTCCTGCCGCACGCGCCGCGGTTGAAGGCTGACGGCACGGTGATCAACTCCGGAGGGGGCATCACGCCCGATTTCCACGACAAAGCTAACATGAACTGTGTCATGTCCTACGCCCGGCCGCGGCCCGGCTTCTGCGGACTCTGTATTCTGAGGCTGCGCGGCTGGAAGGGAAGCGAGTTCGACCGGAATGGGCCGAAGACGACCAAGTAGCCCGATCGCCTGGGCGGCGGCGCTGATCCTGGCGGCGTCGTCGGCGGCGTGCCAGCAGCGGAAGGCAGTAAGCAAGGACGGATCGAAGGGAAAACGCATGTCCATCTCCTATCAGGCGGAATCCCGGCAGAAGAGCTGGATCGCCGGCTCGCGCGTCGTGCTGGACCTGAAGATCGCAAACAACGGCGCCACGGCGATCGAAGTTCCGGACCCGGCGTATCGCAACAGCCCGCAGCCGGTGTTCGAGCTGACGCGTCCGAATGCTTCCAAGCTCGAGTTTCGGCCCAGCCAGCGGGCTCGGGAAGCCGACGGGAACATGCCGGTGCAGATGGTCCGGATCGAGCCGGGACAAAGCTGGGAGAGCGATCTGGCGCTTTCGCTCTTCGCCAGCATCGAGGCGCCCGGCGCGTATGTGGTCCGTTCCTGGATCGAACTGAACGGGTCGCGGTGGGAATCGGCGCCGTCCCGGTTTGAAGTTGTCGAGTCGCCGGTCTCCAGCCTGGCCACGGAGACGAGCCTCAGCCCGGAGGGTTCGGCGGTAGTCGAATGCGTCCAACTTCTCCGCAACGGAATGGCGGCGTCCTCGATTCTGGACGAAGAGGACTCCAAGCACGGCGAACTTGCGCCGTTGCACCGGATCAGCCGGGGCAGCGCAAAGCCGGACTCCACCATCCTGGGCGCGTATTCCAACATCACCGTGGGGCTCTCGCCGATCCGGTGGGTGCTCACGGAAGCGGACGGCGCGGTGAAAGCTGGTCATAACCTGAGCGAGGCGAGTGTGGACGTGTTCGGGAAGGCTCGTGCCGCGAAGGTGCTGAGACCGCTGTGGACAAAAGCGGGTCTGTTCGTTCCGGCTATCCTGGATTCGCACGTCGCCATCGCGCAGGTCACGGCCACGCACACCAGCGTGGCCGCGGGCGAGGTCCGAAAGGTCGTCCCGCTGGAGACGGAGCCAGCCGGCGGCGCATCGACGCTCGCGCCGGAGTCCGCGGGCAGCAATATACTGGTGGCCCTGGTGTGGGGCAGAGCGAAGGACTCGCAGCTTCGTTTTTTCTCCATCGATACCAACGGGAAGTTGTTAGCCCGCGGTGAACGGGACCTCACGGGCTGGAACGCGACCGGTGATGTCGCCGTGGGTTGGAGCACTCGAGGCGAACTTCGAATCACGGTAACTGCCCGCGCGGCGGATTCCCCGCGCGAATTGAAAGCCATCGAATTCCGGCTGCTGCCGGACCTGACGGTTCTCGGCGGGCCTCAGGTCAGCCCGGCGGTGAAGCTGGATTCCTTGCCCAAGGACATCCACATGGATTATTTCGAGCAGTCCCGCGGCCAGCTCAACCGGATGATCGTGATCCGGACCGAATCGGGACAGGTGTGGGTGTTGCCGCAGGGCAAGGAGCCGCGGCAGCCACATTCGGAGGTGCCGGCGTTGGGCCCGCTGACGATTCTGCCGGGTCGATCCTTGTGGTACGCGGCGTGGCCTACGGAAAAGGGCTTGTACTTCGACGTCCTCTAGCCGCGCAAGTCGATGGTGTGCGTGAAAAACCGGGAATCGAAGGGGACGTTGCTGCCATCCCAAGGCGCAATCATCACGTTGTCGTAAGCGGCCGAGTGTCGCCGGGCCTCGGCGACTTCGGTTTCCTGACCCAGAATCACCAGCAGCCCGGAGCCGAGCGCGGCCGCGAGCCTCGCGACCACCTCCGGCTCCGGGACACCGATCAGCAGGACGCGATCATCGTCCCGTAGTTTGTCGAACGGGAGAGATTCCATGCAGCACGGCCTGGGCGTCCGCTTCCGTGAACTCCTGTGTCTTGGCCGAATGATTCATGGAACAGAACTTCGGACCGCACATGGAGCAGAACGCCGCATCCTTGAAGCCTTCTTCCGGCAGAGTTTCGTCGTGGTAGGCGCGAGCCGTCTCGGGGTCAAGCGAGAGCTCGAACTGCCGGTTCCAGTCGAAGGAGAACCGCGCCCGCGATAACTCATCGTCGCGGTCGCGCGCGCCCGGGCGATGCCGGGCGATATCGGCGGCGTGAGCAGCGATCTTGTAGGCGATGATGCCCTGCTTCACATCCTCCTTGTTGGGCAGACCCAGATGCTCCTTCGGCGTCACATAGCAAAGCATGGAGGCGCCGTGCCAGCCGATCATCGCCGCGCCGATGGCCGAGGTGATGTGATCGTAGCCGGGCGCGATGTCGGTCACCAGCGGACCCAGGGTGTAGAAGGGAGCCTCATGGCACATTTGGCGTTCCTTCTCCACCTGCATCGCGATCTGGTCCATGGGGATGTGGCCCGGTCCCTCGATCATCACCTGCACGTCGTACTCCCAGGCTTTGGCGGTTAGTTCGCCGAGCGTTTTCAGCTCCGCGAACTGCGCCTCATCCGAGGCGTCGGCGATGGAGCCAGGCCGCAGGCCGTCGCCCAGTGAGAAGCTGACGTCGTACTTCTGGAAGATTTTGCAGATGTCCTCGAAGTGCTCGTAAAGCAGGTTCTGCTTGTGATTCTTCACCATCCATTCCGCCAGAATGGCGCCGCCGCGGCTGACGATGCCGGTGATGCGCCGGGTGGTGAGCGGGATGTATTGCACCAGCACGCCGGCGTGGATGGTCATGTAGTCGACGCCCTGCTCGGCTTGTTCCTCGATGACCTCCAGCAGAACGTTAATGTTGAGGTCTTCCACGCGGCGGACGCGCGCCAGTGCCTCATAGATGGGCACGGTGCCGATGGGCACGGGGGAATCATTGATGATCGCCTGCCGGATCTGCGGAATATCGCCTCCGGTGGACAGGTCCATCACGGTGTCGGCGCCGTACTTCACCGCCCAGCGCAGCTTCTCCACTTCCTCGTCAATGTGGGACGTGGTGGAGGAATTGCCGATGTTCGCGTTGATCTTGCACTTCGAGGCGACGCCGATGCACATCGGCTCCAGGTTCAGGTGCCGGATGTTGGCGGGGATGATCATCCGTCCGCGGGCCACCTCGTCACGGATCAGTTCCGGCGCCAGCTTTTCGCGCTGCGCCACATAGAACATCTCCTCGGTCAGCAGGCCCTTGCGGGCATAGTGCATTTGCGTGCGGATGGAATCGCCGGCACGCTTCTGAACCCAGTCGGAACGAAGCATGAAACGATTATAGGCTGAAGTCCGCGGATTCCATTCGCAAGGCCGGGGCTCAGATGTACAAGCGGCTACCGGGCATCCGAAGCAGGCTCCGCAGCCGGGGCGTCCAGACCGTCCATGGGGACATGGGATCATCATCGCAGGTTGGCCTCGCGCCGGGTCCACGGCGGCTTACAATCGAAACTGATGCGCTTCGCCGTCTCGCTTCTGCTCGCCGCGGCTGTGTTCGCGGCCGTCCCGGCTTCCGAGTTCCGGGATCGCCGAGCCAGGTTCCGCGCGGGATTCGATGGAATTCTTGTGCTCTCGGGCCACGGCCCGGCGGAGGAGACGCGCGACGGCTTCTTTCAGGAGCCGAATTTTCATTACCTTACGGGCTGGAATGAGCCGGGCGCTGTCCTGATTTTGACGGCGAACGAGGAGGTCCTGCTGCTGCCGGAGCGCAGCGAGCGTTTCGAACGCTACAACGGCAGGAAACTGGCCGCGGGCGACCCCGGGGTGGAGGAGAAGACCGGATTCGCGAAGGTGCTCCCGCTGGCGAAGTTCGGCGCCGAGATGCAGCGCCTGATGGCGGAGCACGGCCGGATCTACGTGCGTCCGGCGGACCCGCTGGCCGTGCGGGTGAAAGCCGCGGCGCCGCTGCACGAGACCCTGGACCCGTCGCACAAACTTGCCCGCTTGCGCATGAAGAAATCGCCGCGGGAGCTGGAGCTGATCCGGACCGCCACGGAAGCCACGCTGCAGGGCCATCGCGAAGCATGGCGGGTGATCGCCCCCGGCCGGTTCGAATATCAGGTCCAATCCGCGATGGAAGCCAGGTATCAAGGCATGGGCTGCGAGCGCAACGCTTATCCGCCCATCGTCGGATCGGGCCCGAATTCCGTGGTCCTGCACTACAACTCGAATCGCCGCAAGATGGATTCCGGCGAATTGGTGGTGATGGATGTCGGCGCGGAATGCGCGGGTTACGCCGCCGACATCACCCGGACCGTGCCCGTGAACGGCCGCTTCACGCCGCGGCAGCGCGAGATCTACGATATCGTCCTGGGGGCGCAGAATGCCGCGATCGCCGCCGTGAAGCCGGGCATGAAGTTCCGCGGAGAAACCGACAGCATCGAGGCGGTGGCGAAGAAGTACATCACCGACCGGGGCTACGGCAAGTACTGGCTGCATGGATTGGGCCATCACGTGGGACTGGAGGTTCATGACGCCACCGATCCAGAGCTGACCCTGCAACCCGGCATGGTGATCACGATTGAACCCGGCATCTACATCGCGGAGGAGAACTTGGGCGTCCGGATCGAGGACATGATTCTGGTGACAGAAACCGGAGCGCAGATCATCTCGGCCGCGCTGCCGCGCGATCCGAAGGAGATCGAGAAGCTTGTCCAGAAGCCCTAAGGGACCGGCTCGCGCCACCGCCGGTTACATTGGACTGCTGGCCGCCTGTTTCCTGATCGGGGTGGTCGCCGCCTGGACCTCCTTTGGAGCGCAGATCGACAACTACGCTTACGATCTGCTGTTCCGCAACATCGCCGCGCCGGAGCGGGAGCCCGAAGCGGTCGTGCTGGCGATCGACGAGGCGGCGTTCGCGCGCTTCGGCGGCACTCGCAAGCTGCGGGAGATTCTGGCGGCTTCACTGGAGGCGATCGCGCCCGCGCCGCCGAAGGCCGTGGCGATCGACATTCTGTTGTCCGATGCCCAGGAGGAGGCCGTCGATGCGCGGGTGGAGGCGGCGCTGGCTTCCCTGCGCAACCCGATCCTGCCTTGTGACGTGGTGCCCTCCGGATGGGAGGATCCCCTGCCCCGCTTCGCGCGCCATGCGAAGGCGCTGGGCCACGTGCACGCCGAACAGAACCGGATGGACGGAGTCGCGCGGCAGATTCCCCTGGAGGCAATCGCGCACGGCCAGCGCCGCTGGGCGCTGGCCTTGGAAGCGTACCGCGTGACCCGATCGCGCCCGATCGTGGAATCGCCGGAGGACCTGGACATCGGCGGGACGCTGGTTCCCGCGCCCCGCGGACCGGATGGACGCCTGCTGCGCATCCGTTACTTGAAACAGGCGTTTCCCACGCTGGCGGCAAGCGACCTGATCCAGAATCCGCGACTGGCTTCGAAGCTCGCGGGCAAGGTGGTGTTCGTCGGCGTCACGGCGCTTTCCGCGGCGCGCGATCGCGTCGTAGGCCCATCCGGAGACGCGATGCCAGGCGTGGAAGTGCATGCGCAAGCGTTCGAAACGCTCGCCCAGGAGCGTTTTCTGCGGCCTGCCTCCAATCTTTCGCTGGTGCTCACCTGCCTGCTGATCGCCGCCGCCGCCGGCCTGATCTTTGCGTTCCTGGAGGGCTGGCCCGCGTACCTTTTCGCCGCGGTGCTAATGATTTCGGCGCACATGATTCCGGTTGTCGCGTTTCGGGAGAGCGTCGTTTTTCCGCTCCTGCCGCCCGTCTCGGTCGCCTGGCTTTCGGTGGTGGGAGCGGCCGCCTACCAGTATTTTGTGGTGCAGCGGCAGCTCCGCAAGAGCGAATCCGACCGCAAGCGCTATCAGCAGGCGATTCACTTTGTCACGCACGAGATGCGCTCACCGCTGACGGCGATTCAGGGCTCCAGCGAACTGATGAGCCGCTACAACCTGAATGACGACAAGCGCAAGCAACTGGCCACCACGATCAACTCCGAATCGAAGCGGCTGGCGCGTATGATCCAGACCTTTCTGGATGTGGAGCGCCTGAATGAAGGCGAGATCGAGTTAAAGAAGGAGCCGTTCGCGCTCGGAGACCTGACCGCCGCCTGCGTGGAGCGGGTCCGCCCGCTGGCGGAGCGAAAGCAGATCGCTATTCAGGTTGAGCAACCAGTGCAAGCGCCCCTGCTGGGGGATCGTGAACTGATGGAGTACGCGGTCTATAATCTGCTGACCAATGCCGTCAAGTATTCGCCCGCGGAGACGCGGGTGACCGTATTCAGCGATCGCAAGGGCGACTCCGTCCGCTTATCGGTGCAGGATCAAGGTATCGGCATGGACGCGCGGGAGCTGAAGAACATCTTCCAGAAGTTCTACCGCACCAAGCGGGCCGAGGAATCCGGGGAAGTGGGAACCGGAATCGGGTTGTCCATCGTCGAACAGATCGTTGCCAGCCACGGCGGGCGCATGGAAGTAACCAGCCAACCGGGGGCCGGTTCGTGTTTTACCATGGTATTGCCGTGTCCAGCGATCCCCAGTCCGCCCGAGCCGTCCGGGGCTGACCAAGTGAAAAGGTGAAATCCGTGCAAAGATTGCTGGTTGTCGAAGACGATCACTCCGTACGTTCGACGATCGTGACGTTCCTGGAACTGGAAGGCTATCAGGTGGACGCCGTTTCGTCGACGCGCGAAGCGCTGGCGCGCTTGAAATCCGATTCTTATCCGATCGTGATTTCGGATATTTACTTAGATGAGCGGACCGGATTGGACGTCCTGCAGACGGCGCGCGAGAATAATCCCGGCTGCCTGGTGATCCTGATGACCGGCCGCGGCAGCATGGAAACGGTGATGCAGGCCACCAAGGGCGGCGCCTTCGATTACATCGCCAAGCCCTTCGATCTCGACCGGATGCTGGATACGGTGAAGCGCGCCGAAGCGTCGCTTTCGCCGGTGGACTCCGGAGACGACGACACCGACATCGACGACCTGCCGGAAACGGAAATGATCGGCAGCTCGCCGAAGATGATCGAGATTTACAAGATCATTTCGCGGGTGGCGCCCACCGACGCGACGGTGCTCATCGAAGGCGAGACGGGGACCGGAAAGGAATTGATCGCGCGCATGATTCACCGCAATTCACTGCGCGCGGAAAAGACCTTCGCGCCCGTGGATTGCGGCGCCATCGCGCCCTCGCTGCTGGAAAGTGAGCTGTTCGGCGCGGTGAAGGGCGCTTACACCGGCGCGGATCGCGACCGCGCCGGCGTGTTTGAGGCCGCCAACCAGGGCACCGTTTTTCTGGACGAGATCGGCGACATTGAACTCGGATTCCAGTTGAAACTCCTGCGCTTTCTGCAGGAGCGCGAGATCCGGCCGCTGGGCGCTCCGCGCGGCAAGATCATCGACGTCCGCGTGCTCGCCGCCACCAATCGCGATGTTCAGAAAATGGTGGACGAAGGCAAGTTTCGCGAGGATTTGTGGTTCCGCCTGAACGTGGTCCGCATCCTGCTGCCGCCGCTGCGCGAGCGGACCGGCGACATCCCCCTGCTGGCCCACTACTTCCTGAAGAAGTACAGTGACCGCTATCATCAATCGGCCAAGCTGACCGAGTCCGGACAGCGCGCGATGGTGGAGTACGGTTGGCCGGGCAACATCCGGCAGTTGCAGCACATGATGGAGCGGCTCTCGATACTCGCGCCGGGCGCGCGCATTGATGAAGCCGCCGTGAAGGAAGCGATTGAGCTGATGGAGCCGCGCGAGTTCGCCTCCGAAAGCCTGGCGGATACAGAGATGGAGCAGATCCGCCGCGTGCTCGCCGCCACTGGCGGCAACAAGTCGCGAGCCGCGAAGATTCTTGGGATCGAGCGCAAAACGCTCTATCGCAAGCTGGAGCGAATGGGTCTGGCCTGAATCACCAGCCGCGCCAGCCCATCCAGAACACGTAACCCGCCAGCGCCAGCATCACCAGCAGGTTCAGCATCACGGACGTGCGATGCAGGGCGGCGAATCGCGCCTTTGCCGCTTCGCCCGCGTCGCGCGCAGCGTTGATGGACGGCGTCAGTACTTGGCGTGCATAAACGTTCACTAAGGTAAGCGCGGTGAACACCACCACCGAACCGGTGATGGGATCGTTCCAGATCCACAGGAAGCCGCGCGCGGCGTTCACCGCCACCAAAACCAGGCCGCAAGCGATCCCCAGCGCGTAGTACTTCGGAAAGAGGTTGCGAATCACCGGCGCGGCGCCGTCGCCCAAGACACGGAACAGGGATGGGGCGACTACCAGGCTGAAGAATAGGATTGCACCGAACCACAGCGAGATGGCGGCGATTTCGGCGATGTGCAGGAGGTTGGTCATCTTAGTTCACGCGCGCCTTGCGGAAGATGAAGTAATGCTGAGCCGGAAGGAACTCGTGGAACTCCACCAGCTCAAACCCGGCGGGCAGCCACTCCCGTAGCACCTCGGCGATGGTCATCTGATGATCGCGCGGGATGCGCACCGGCAGCGTGGCGGGGTCCTGCTCGGCGCGATACTCCACCAGGGCGACCTTGCCCTCCGGCGCGAGCGCCTGCCGGATTTTCGCCAGCATCGCCTGGGGCTGCGCCAACTCATGATAAACATCCACCAGCAGGATCCAATCCATCTTCCCTTCGGGCAGCATCGGGTCGGCTTCGCCGCCCAGCACAGGATAAATGTTGCGTACTCCGGCTTCCTTCATGCGCGCCTGCAACTGATCCAGCATGCCCTGCTGGACGTCCACAGCGAACACGGCGCCACTCGGAGCAACGCGCTTGGCGATGCGGAGGCTGTACCAGCCGACTCCCGCGCCGAGATCCGCCACCAATTGCCCGCTTTGGAGCTTCATGCGGTCGAGGACTTCCTCGGGCCGTTCGAGCTTCTCGCGTTCGGGGCTTACGAGGATTGCCGAGCGGGATGCGGGGAGCATGCGGGCGGGCTTGCGGGGTTCCAGGGACGGGGACTGCGGAAAAGCCTGGACCAGCGCGATCGCGAGAATAACGGTGGTGCGGAACATCACCCTAGGATATCCCCGCCTACAGTTGCAGGGGCTTAGCGCCGTTCCCGAATGGCTTCGAGCTCAGCGATGGCTTCCAGGTCCCTGGGCCGCCCGGAAGCTCGCTTTGCATCGATGAGGGCGTCCAGAGTTAAAACGCGGCACGGGGCACCGAGGATTTCGACTGCGATCGAGCGGGGAAGCAGCTTCTCGTAGGTGCCGCCGCCGGCAATCTCGCCCAGGAGGTCAAGCAGTCCGAGACGTGTCGTCAGGGTGAAATTCAATCCGGCCTTGATTGTCGGCACGTCGAAGCGGAATGGAAGTCCCGGCGGAGCGCCCCTCAATTCCGGACGCAACGGCGCCAGGGCCGACACAAGCCGGGCGAGGTTGTCTTCGGCCCTGCTATAGACGACGTCGACATCCAGGGTGGTGCGTGCAGACCCGTGCGCGACCGCCGCCACGCCGCCGACCAGGATCATGTCGACGCCAGACTCCGTTAACGTCCGTAGCAGCTCACCGAACCTGGTCACGTTTTTTTCTCATAGCGGACTGCAGCTCTTCGCGGAACTCGTCGAATTCCTCCAGCCGGCGGATGCGTTCATCCGGCGTCAACTTCAGCATTTCCTCCGTCAGGGTCAGATCCAGGTCTTGCTTGTATCTTTCGATAACAAGATCCATCGAGTTGACGCCCTCTTGTTGCTGATCCGCATCCGGATTTAGAGCCACGCTCCCTCCCCTGGGCCTCGCGTTCTATATTGTCACTTATGCGCCCCGTGTTTGCACTTCTCGCCGCCCTCCCCCTGCTTGCCGCCGAGCCGCAGCCCAAACCCATGCCGCCGCTCCGGGAACAGGCGTCCATCCAGCAGGAATGGCTGCGCATGCGCCTGGAACGCGTCCTGCCGAAGCTGATGCGCAAGCACGGGGTGGAGATGTGGCTGGTGATCTGCCGGGAGTACAACGAGGATCCGGCGTTCTTCTCGCTGGTTTCTCCCACCACGTTCGCGGCGCGCCGCCGCACCATCTACCTCTTTCACGATCGCGGCGAAGGCAAGGGCGTGGAGCGCCTGGCGCTCGGCGGGACCTCGCAAGGCGGACTCTACACCGTCTACCGTGATCCAGAGTCCGAAAAACGCGAGATCTACGGCGAGGGCCAGTGGGCCACGCTCCGCAAGCTCCTCGACGACCGCAAGCCCGCCACCATCGCGCTGAATATCTCCCATAATCACGCTTTCTCCGACGGCCTCAGCTCCGGCGAACGCGAGAAACTCGAAACCACGCTGGGACCCGAGCACCTGAAGCGAGTGGTCCGCGCCGAGAACCTGGCGCTGGAATACATCAGCCTCCGGCTGCCCGAAATGCTGCCGCAGTACCGCCACATGATGGAGCATGTCCACTGGCTGATCTCGCGTGCGTTTTCGAATGAAGTGATCACGCCCGGCAAGACCACCAACGCCGACGTCGTGTGGTGGCTGCGTCAACAGACCTTGAACCTCGGCTTCGGGACCTGGTTCCAGCCGAGCGTTCGCGTTCAGAAGCCTACGAAGGCCGACGTCAACATCCTGGCCGAGGACGAACCCGTAGTGATCGAGCGCGGTGACGTGCTGCACGTCGACTACGGCCTCACCGCCATGCGCCTGGCCACCGACACGCAGCATATGGGATACGTCTTGAAGGCCGGCGAAACCGAACCGCCCCCGGGTATCGTGAAGGCTCTGCGCAACGCCCAGCGTATGCAGGAGATCCTGATGTCCAAGATGCGTCCCGGGATCTCGGGCAATCAGGTTCTGTTCGACGCGCTGGCGCAGATGCGCTCGGAAGGCATTAACGGCACGTTCTACACGCACCCCATCGGCGACCACGGCCACGGCGCGGGACCGCTCATCGGCTTGTGGGATCGCCAGGAAGGAGTTCCGGGACGCGGCGATG
>CAYOQB010000104.1:0-19039 GCA_964406035.1 uncultured Solibacteraceae bacterium
CCTGCGGACAAACCGCTCGATCGCCTTCACCAGCGCCGCGTTCTCGCCCGACGCGTTCAGAATCACTCCCACATGCGTCTCCCCCGGAAGCAATTCCAGATCCACCGGCGTGAAGGCCCGCCGCAGCTTCTCATAGAACGCCTGCGCCTGTAGCGCAAATCCCTCTAAATCATGCTGCGCGAACAGAATCAGGAATCGCGACGCATCCTTCGCGTCCCGAAAAATCGGCGAAAAGCGTGACCATTGCATCTCCGTGCTCCCGAAGAACTCGATCCCGCGCACGTCGTAAATGCCGCTCGCCAGCACCACGCCCCGGATCTCCTGCTTGGTCAGCCCCTCCAGCGCCGCCAGCGCGGCGATCTGCGCTCCCGCGGAGTGCCCGCCCAAAAAGATCCGTTCCGCATCCGCCCCCGCCTTTACCCCGAACTCCCGCGCCCAGGCGATCGCCGCCCGCGCCGCATTCAACTGCGCCTCGGGAGCGTCCAGGGGATAATTCGGCGCCGCCACCCCAATGCCCAGCCGCGCTAGCGAAATCCCCAGCGCCCTCGCGCGGCTCTTATCGCCGTTCTTCCAGTTCCCCCCGTGGAAGAACACGAGCAACGGGAAGTTGGTGGTCGCGCGCGGCGTGTACAGGTCCAGCTTTTCGCGCTCGCCCTTCCCGTACGCGATATCGCCCTGAAAGCCGATATCGTCCGGAACCGCCGCCGGAACCTCGGAAATCAGGCCCGCCGGAGCCGCGCCCGCATAAATGTGACTCGTGTAAATCCACGGCCGATCCTCGCCGCCCGCCGGCAACGTCACCTCGATGCGATAGGCGCCCGGCGCAGTCACCGGCTGCGTCAGCTCCTTGCCCTCCGCCTGCGCGATCACCTTGTTGTCCCGGAAGAACCGGACCTTGCCGCTCACCGGCAGCGTCACCCGCAACTGGCTGCCGGAGACCAGCGGCATCAGGTCGCCGATCTCGTACACTCCCAACCCGTTGAAGGCGCGAAACCAGAAATTGCCGGTTTCGCTCAGCCACTCATGCGCGACGTAAGTCCGCGCCAACCGCAGCGAATCCAGCAGGTCCGCCGGGCGATCACTGCGCGCCAGGATATGCGTGGAAGTCGCACGCAACGCCTGCACGGTCGCCTTGGGACGGATGTCGGTGACGGCCACCGCGGCCAGCGCGCGCGAGGCCGCGGGTGCCGCCCAGGCCTCCACCGCGGCATCCACCCGGTCCACCGTCGCGCCGATTGCTTCAATGGGATGGTTGGGGAATCGCGCCGCCCGCAGGCCCACGTCCGTGTCTGACCGGTGAATGGCCGCGCCTGAAACGGCGCTCCCCAGCTCCTGCCCCGGCAGCACCAGGCGGACATCGCGATTGCGGTACGCGAACCGGAGCGTCTGCCCTTGGATCGAGCCTGGAATCAGCGTGACCTCGCCTTCCGTTGGAAGCCGCAGGTTGTCGGGCGAGGCCAGCAGGAGCACGTCGAAGCCTGCTTCCAAAGCGCGCCGCGCGATCTCCGGCTCCGCTTCCCGGTCCACGCCGATCAGGGTCCGGAAGTCGCGATAAATGCCGCGCGGCACTCCGTCCACGCGCGTCTCAATCCAACGGATCCGCTGCTGCCGCACCGCGTCCAGATTCTTGGGACGCAGGCGTTCCATCAGGGTCAGCCGCGGCGCGGTCTGGGCCTGCGTCGCGACAGCTACCAGCAAAAGCGTCGCCCAGCGGCGCATCGGCGGCTACTTCCGATTCGCGGGAATGTCGTAGAGATAAATCAGATGTCCGCGGCTTTCCTCGGACTTGTCCACCCTGGTGGGCTTCCAGCCCGGCACCGAGTAGTCCAGCGAAACCACCCGCGCGCCCGGCTTCAGGCTCTTCTCCAGCTTCGGCCGCAGCTTCTCATTGGCCTGGGTCATCAGGTAAATGGTGACCACGTCCGCCGGCGATAGATCTACTTCCATCAGATCCCCATGGATGATGCGGGCCATGTCGCCCACAGCCGCGCGAGCCAGATTGCGGTTCGCCTCGGCCACCAGCTTCTCGGCGATCTCCACGCCCACCGCCTTCACCTTGTACCGCTGCACCGCCGTGATCAGGATCCGCCCGTCTCCGCAACCCAGGTCGTACACCGTCTCACCCGGCTTCAGGTTGGCCATCTCCAGCATGCGGTCCACAACGCGCTGCGGTGATGCCACGTAGGGCGCCAGTTTCTTGGCGTAGGTGGAATCCTGCGCCGCGAGACCCGGAGATAGCGAGGTCAGCAGCGCCGAACACACCGCCGCCTGGCAATAGAACTTCATACCCTGCATGTCGTCTCCCGAAGCGAAGGAGTTACTGAGAGTTCACGGCGGGAACCGCCGCCAACTTCCCACTTTTTGATTTTACTATGCGGGAGACCATCTCGTTGACCGAAAACCACAGGTCCCGGGGCCTGCTGATGGTGTACTCGGTGCCCTTGAAGTACCGGATCGTACGGCTGATCGAGTCCCGCCACGGCATCGCCTGGGGGTACAGGTTGTAGTTCATGTAGAAAACCGGCGATTCGATCTCGCATTCCTTCAGCGATTCTTCCGGGACGTCCTCCTCCAGCCACACCTTCGGCCCCGCGAATACGATCGCGTCCGGGTGGTCCGCTCCCGACATCTCCTTGCGGATCAGTTCGCTCAGGAACTCGGTATCGCCGTTCTTGTTGCTCAGCCGCTTCAGGTCCACGGTGCCGGGCTGAATGGACTGCACCGCCTTGCCCAGCGCTGGGAAGTCGATGCTGTCGGCCAGCTCCTGGCGGTAGATCACCCGGCGCTCCTGGATATTGAACGCCACCAGGGAAAACTTCTCGATCCGCGGCTCCCGCGACAACGCGCGCAGTATCTGCACCAGCGCGGAAGTGTCCTGCGGCCGCAGCATTACGGACCGGGGATGCTGCGGCGCGAAGTTCACCAGCAGCTTCACCGCCAGCGGTCGCTCCTCCCGCAGCCGGACCATGGGAGGCTCCGCGGTGAACTGCTCCGGCTGCATCGCCCGGATTTCACCCGCCGGCAGGTCCAGGGCGAGCTGCTTGTCGCGCGGCGGCAGCGCCGCCTCCACCTCCCAGAAATGCGAGCAGACCCGTTCGGCCCGGTCGCGCATCAGCCACTCCACCTTATACTTGCCTTCGCCCAGGTCAAACCCGCCTTCGATCATCGCCTCACCCTTGGCGTCTTCCTCGATCTTCGGCACCCGCAAACGCTGGGCGAAGTACAACGGCTCGTCCGGCCGGCTGAGCGCGGTCACCCGGAACAGAATGTTCAGCAGATTTTCATTGCCGGCCAGCTCCCGCATCGGAACGCTGACCGCGTATCCGGTGTGGAATCGGAGGTCGAAGCCCAGCACCGTTTTCAGGGGAAGTACTTCGCAATCCAGGTCCTTGCGGGATTCGCCCGCCTCGAACACCGCCGTGTCGCTGCCTACCAGACGCGTCGCGGTACTCGACCCGCCCAGAACGTATTGCGCGTTCAAGGCTCCGGCGCAGACGATCGCCGCCAGCGCCATGCGCGTCGCCGCCGTGGCGCGCGCAACCGGAAGCATTCGCTCTACTTCCATGCTCGTTGTGTCCAGCCCGGGCGATCTCGCCCGGACCACCTTTCCGGATCCAAGCAGCTTCCGCCGGTCCCTGCTGCAACCATCGGCGGAGCGGGTATTCGATATTATGCGCCTTTCCCCGCCGAGCGCAATACTCCGTTTGTCCATTTCGTCCCTCCGCCGCGTGCCGCTGTGCTACATTGCTTGAATCATGGCCAGCCGCAGCGTCAATAAAGTAATCCTCATCGGCCACCTGGGGCGCGACGCCGAGACCAAGTTCACGCCCTCCCAGGTCGCGATGACCCGCTTCTCCGTCGCCACCAACCGCCGCTGGAAAGACCAGCAGACGGGCGAATGGAAGGAGCAGACCGACTGGGCCAACGTGGTCCTCTGGCGATCCGAGAACCTGGCCAACTATCTCACCAAGGGCAAGCAGGTGTACGTCGAAGGCCGCCTGCAGACCCGCGACTACGAGGACAAGGACGGCAAGAAAGTCTATATGACCGAGGTAGTTGCCGACGACGTCATTTTGTTGGGCGGCCGCGGTGACTCAGGCGGAGGCGAAGAAGGCGGATTTGTGTCTCAGCCGCGCTCCGCCAACCGCCCCCGCCAGGCGCCCCCTGCCTCCCAAGGCATGGATGAGGGCATGGGCGGCGGCGTCACCGACGACGACGTGCCGTTCTAGGGCGTTTCCTAACCCGCGCGATTCTCCGGCGTCCACTGTTCCGTGGACCTCGACCTCCGCTACTCGCTGCGCGCCCTGCGACGGCAGCCCGGATTCGCCCTGACGGCGACCCTCACCCTCGCCTTGGGCATTGGCTCTGCCACTGCTATCTACAGCATCGTCGACGCGACTCTGCTGCGCCCGCTGCCGTTCCCTAGTCCCCACGAGTTGATGCAGCTTGCGCTCGTGACGCCTCAAAAGGCAGGGCTTCCGTCCAATACTCTCCCAAACTGGTCATATCCGAAGGCCCGCACTCTTGCGGACGCCCAGACTTCCTTTTCTGCACTCGCGCTTCACCGCGCCGCTGAAATCACGCTGGTGATGCCGGGAGCGGCGGCCGCCCGGATCCCCGCCGAGGCGGTGCAGGCTTCCTATTTCCCTCTCCTCGGGATGCCTCCCGCCCTCGGCCGCACCTTCACTGATCAGGAAGACGCCCCGGGACAGCCCGTCCGCGCCGTGCTGTCCGATGCTCTCTGGCACCGGCTGTTCGCCGGGGATCCCGGCATCATCGGACGGCGCCTGGAAATCGACGGCAGACCCGTCACCGTCATCGGGGTGATGCCCCCGCGATTCACCGGGCTTTCGGCCGCGGCCGAACTCTGGATTCCCATCGCTCCCATGGATCATCGCGAGTTCAACCAGCCTCATTCGCACAATCCGTTATTGGTGGGCCGGCTCCGCCCCGGCGTCACGCCCAAGGAGGCGCAGGCTGAGGCCGCGGCGATCGGGAAGCGCCTGTCGGAGGCATATCCGGATCCGGTGGGACCGAAGGGTTGGGGTGCAACCGCGATACCGCTGGAGGAGCGCCGCGTCGATCCTGTGTTCCGCAGGACTGTCCTGATCCTGTTCGGCGCCGTTTTCCTGGTCTTGCTGATCGCCTGCGGCAACGTTGCGGGGCTGCTGTTGGCGCGCGCCGCGTCGCGGCAGGCCGAGTTCGCCATTCGCCGTTCCTTGGGCGCAACCCGCAGCAGGCTCGCCCGTCAGCTTTTCGTCGAAAGCGCCCTGCTGGCTGCCGGCGGCGCGATTCTCGGTGTTGCTTTCGCCGCTGCCGCCGTTCGTCTGGTCCGCCTCGTCGATCCGACCAGCGGCATCTGGGCGGGACGACCGGTCTCCGGACTGACCGCACTGGCATTCCAGAACCTCGCGCTCGACGGACGGGTTCTTGCGTTCGCAATCGCGGTGGCTGCCACAACAGTGTTTCTGTGCGGTTTCGCGCCCGCCCTGCACGGGACCCGCAACGTGGTCCGCGGCGGGCAATATCCGGCGCTACGCCTTCGCCAATTGTTAATCGCGGGTCAGGTAGCCCTCGCTGTGGTGTTGCTGGTAGCCGCGACGCTGACCACGCGGAGCTTGTCCGCCTTGATCGAAACCAGGCTGGGAGCACAGACGCACAACGTCCTGACCGCGCGCGTGTCTTATCCCTTCGGTTCGATCCAGCCCGGCGTTTCCGCGGCGACATTCCAGCAAATTGAACGCAACGCGGCGGCGCTGCCCGGCGTCCTTGCGGCGGGCCTCAGCAGTTGCCACCCCCTGGCCGGCGGCTGCAGTCAAACCATCGCCACCTATTTCGGCCGTGAGAATCCGCCTCGCGGCAGCGAGCCTCGTGTGGCCACCCACTTCATCTCAGCCTCGTTCTTCCAGGCGCTTGAAATCCCGCTGATCCGCGGACGCATGTTCACCGACGCGGACACTGGCGGCAGGCCGAAGGTCATTATCCTCAGCGAAACCGCGGCACGCCGGCTCTTCCCCGGCGAGGATCCAATCGGCAAGCGCATCGGGCTGGGACAGGCAGGCTTCGATACCGGCGCGGAAATTGTCGGAATCGTAGGCGACGTCTTATATCGCAGCCACAGGCAGCAGCCTGCTTCCGACCTGTACGTGCCGCATCTGCAGACCGTCCGCGCTGCCTTGTTCCTTCATGTCCGCGCCTCCGGCGATCCGCGCGCGCTGGTACCTGCGCTGCGCGAAGCGGTTCGCCAGGCGGACCCCTCGCTGCCGCTTCATAACATCAGGACCATGACAGAGCGGATCTCAGCCGCTACGGCCGACTCGCGCTTCTCGGCCACTCTTCTGGGTGCGTTCGCCGTGGCGGCAACCATGCTGGCCGGGTTCGGAATCTACGGCTTGCTCGCGTACGCGTTGGCGCGCCGCACCCGCGAGATCGGCATTCGTCTGGCGTTGGGAGCCGGCCCTGCTCACATCTCGGGAACCTTGCTGCGCCAGTCTCTGCAGCCGGTTCTGCTGGGTTTGCTGGTCGGTGTCCCGGCGGCGGCGGGATGCGCCCGCATGCTGGAGTCGCTCCTGTTTCAGACCAGCCCCTCGGATCCGGCGAACTATGTTACGAGTACAGTCCTGATCTCTGCCGCCGCTCTTGGGGCGTCGTTGTTGCCGGCTCGCCGCGCGTTGCGCATCGCCCCGTCGGAGGCGCTGCGAAGCGAGTAGACTCTTCGCATCGGCGCCAGGTCGCCTCGAACCCCCCTCGCCCGGCGGCGGCCGAAATAGAAAATCATGGTGAGAAGAGTGAATACAATCGCTGTAAGCTCACAACTGCACTATCAGATCATTCGATCTCTTCTCGATACCGGCCGCTGCCCTTCCCATGCGGATCTTCAGCAGTCCCTACACCTAAGCGAAGCCGGCCTGGAGAGCGCGTTCAGGGACCTGGAAGCGGTTCACGGGATCGTGCTTCACCCGGATCGCGTGGCGCCCTGGATCATTCATCCGTTTTCTTTGACGCCCACCGCCACCTGGGTGGAAGCCGACGGCCGCGGCTGGTGGGCGCCGTGCCTTTGGTGCGCTTTTGGCATAGCGACGCTCGCCACCGGCGCCGTGCGCATTCACAGCCGTCTTGGCGGTGAAGCCGAGCCGGTTGTGGTTGCTGTGCGGGACGGGCATCTGATTGACGGGCATCAATATTGTGTTCACTTCGCCATTCGGCCATCCGAGGCGTGGAACAATGTTCATGCTCACTGCGCACTCCTGCTGCCGTTCCGCACGCCGCGGGATGTGCACGAGTGGACCGTGCGGCATCGCCTGCCTTTGGGTGAGGTGGTTTCGCTGGCACAGACGGCTGCTCTTGCTCACAGATGGTATGGACGTCATGCCGACCCGGATTGGCGGAAGTGGACCATCGCCGAAGCGCAGGCGATTTTCGAGGGCGCCGGGTTTCGCTCGGAGTTCTTCCGTCTGGCGGAGCAAAACAGCGCGCCCGAAGGAACCTTCTAGAACGACGCATCTGGAGCGAGCCTCTCACGACCGTGAGGGTTATCGCGCGTGCTGCCAAGACATCCTTGACACTTTGCATGGAAGCCTCTCGCCTTTACGCTGACTGGACCGATAACTTTCCCCCACATCGGTGCCAGGCACCACCTGGCACCGCTCCGCCCGCGATTTCAGCCCTAAGCCGTGTTCTCTCAATCACTTGCGAGGACTTTTCGACCGCGCCAAAAGTGCGCCACCGGCATACCCTCCCACTTTTCCGGAGAACTTCCGCCGCGCTCGCTCACTACTCATTTGCCAGACCTCGCCCTCCACGTCACCCAACGCGGCAACTTCGGCCAACCCATCGTCTCTACTACCTGAAACTCCTCGAGCGCCACCCGAAGCGCACCGCGTGCGCGTCATCGCCCGGTGCCTGATGTCCAACCACAGCCACCTCATCGTAAAACCCGACGAGGAGGAGGCGCTCTCGAACATGATCAACTGCCGGCTGCGCCGCAGCGGGCAGTTGTGGAAATGCCGCTATTTTGCTTGTGTTTTGGACGAAAAACACTTCGCCTGCGCGCTGCGCTACGTCGAGCTGAATCCGGTTCGCGCGCGCATGACCTCGCGCGCGGAGGAGTACCGCTTGTCGGTCGCCGCCAACGCAAACATTTGAGAGCCGCTTTGATTTGGACTACTGGAGGCTCGCATTGGGCGCGAAGCAGCCCCGCCGCGAGCTCGCCGCGATCCGCAAGGCCACCCGACACCGAGGCGAGCTTCTTTGCGGAGATCGAGGAGCGTTTCGGCGTCGCGTTTGCGAGGCCGAAATCCGTGCCTCGAAAAGTGGTCCAAAGCCACGAGGGGTACCTTTTCGGAAGTCTTTTTTCCACAGCCTAAGCTGCTGCCCCGGAAGCAGATCACTCTGTTTTCTCGTGCGGATCGGTGCCTGGCACCACCAGGCACCGATCGAGGCACCGATCGGATTCCCCATCGGACGCACCATCTCCGCTGCGGCAGCCGGACCGTTATAATCGAACCGTCATGCGATTGCTTCCCATACTTCTCGCAGCCGCGGCGTTCGCGCAGCAGCCCGCCTACGACCTCGTCATCCGGAACGGCCGCATCGTCGACGGCACTGGCGCCGCCTGGTTCCGCGGCGATATCGGAATCCGCGGCGGAAAAATCGCGCGCATTGCCCCGCCCGGCGCGCTTGCCAGCGCGGCAGCGAAGGATCGCATCGATGCCAAAAACCTGATCGTCGCGCCCGGCTTCATCGACATCCAAAGCCATTCCCGCGATTCGTTCCTCCGCGGTGATTCGCGAGTAATCAGCAAAGTCACGCAAGGCATCACTACCGAAATTCTCGGTGAAGGCTCCACCAACGCACCGTACAACAACAACACCGCCAAGATGTACATGGATGAGGCCAACCGCAAGCTGGACGCCCAGTTCGCGGGCCCGCGCGGCTTCCGCAACTGGCTGGCGGCGATCGAGAAGCGCGGCGCATCCACGAACTTCGGATCTTTCGTGGGAGCCACCACGCTGCGCGTCTTCGGCAAGGGCATGGACCAGGGCCAGCCTTCCGCCGCCGAGCTCGACGCCATGCGCACCGCCCTCAGAAACGCCATGGAAGACGGCGCGTTCGGCATCGCCAGCGCCCTGATCTACGCCCCCGGCGAGTACGCCGGCACCCCCGAGCTCATCGAGCTTTCCAAAACCATGGCGCCCTACGGCGGCGTCTACATCACTCACATGCGCAGCGAAGCGGACAAGCTGCTGGAAGCCATCGACGAGGCCATCGAGATCGGGCGCAAGGGCGGCGTACCGGTGGAGATCTACCATCTGAAAGCCGCCGGCAAGCGTAACCACCCGAAGATGGCGCAGGCCATAGCGAAAATTCATGACGCTCGCGCACAAGGTCTCGATGTTCAGGCCAACATGTACCCTTATACGCAGGGCGGCACCGGCCTCAGCGCCTGCCTGCCGCCGTGGGCCATCGCCGGTGGGAAGCTCTTTGAGAACCTGCAAAGCAAGGAAAAACGCCAGAAGATGCGGGAGGAGATCGTGGCGGACGCGGGCGGTTGGGAAAACCTATGCGTGCTCTCCACCCCCGACGGTGTCCTGATCACCGCTCCGGAGAAGCCGGAGAACGCGAAGTATGCCGGCAAAACGCTGGCCCAGATCGCTCAGATGAGCGGCAAGGAGTGGATTGAGGCCGCCATGGACCTGGTGCTCAGCGAACGCGATCGCGTGGATGCCATCTTCGCCCTGAATAGCGAGGAGAATCTGCGGCTGCAAATCCGCCAGCCCTGGATCAAGTTCGGCACCGATGCCGGCGGCGCGGATCCGGAAAAGGACAAGTTCCTGGTTCACCCGCGCTCCTACGGAACCTTCACGAAGATTCTGGGGCGCTTCGTGCGCGAGGAGAAAGTGATTCCGCTAGAGGACGCGATCCGCAAGATGACGTCCGCGGTGGCGGCGCGCCTGTCCATCCCGGATCGCGGCCTGGTGAAGGAAGGCTTCTGGGCCGATCTCGTGATCTTCGACCCAGCCACGGTCATCGACAACGCTACCTTTGAAAACCCGCATCAGGTGTCCACCGGCATTCGCGACGTGCTCGTAAACGGAGTCCCCGTGGTCCGCGACGCCAAGCACACCGGCGCGAAGCCCGGCAAAATCGTGCGGGGACCGGGGTTTAAGCCGTGACGGCTCTGGTCCTCATCGCATTATTGGCGCAGGCGGGTCCGAAGCCGCCGGACGCCACCGCGGAACAGAAAGCGCGGATCGGAGAGTACGGTCCCGACAACGCGATCACCATCGTCTATGAAGACGCCGGTTCGCTGTGGCTGAAGAAGAAAGACGAGCCGGCCCGCCCGGCCGCGGACGCCCGCTTCAGCCCCTGCTGTCTGGAACTCGGATCGCTGAAGATCGCGCGGCGCCCGGATCCCGCGGCGCCGGGCCAGACCTTCAAAATTCAGCCATTAAAATCGCTGGAAGCCTTGCGCGCGGAGGCCGCCTCGGCCCAACCTCCGGAGCAGCCTGGCGACCTGCGCAAGCCTGACCTGGTGGAACTCGCCAAGCTCGACAAAACCATCCGGCTGGACATCCGCTACGCAACCACCAACAACTTTATGGGCGCGGCGTTCTACACCCATCCGCGCGCGTTTCTGCAGCGTCCCGCCGCGATGGCCGCCCTGCGCGCTCACCGCAAGCTGAAACCCTACGGATTCGGACTTCTGATCCACGACGGCTACCGCCCCTGGGCGGTCACCAAGATGTTCTGGGAAGCGACGCCTCCGGCGCAGCGCGGCTTCGTGGCGAACCCGGCCTCGGGCTCAAAGCACAATCGCGGCTGCGCGGTGGATCTGTCGATGTACGATCTCGCCACCGGCCAGCCGGTGGAGATGCCCTCGGGCTACGACGAGTTTTCGGACCGTGCATTTGCCGCGTATCCGGGCGGCACTTCGCTGCAACGCTGGCGGCGGGATCTGCTCCGCTGGGCCATGGAAAGCGAAGGATACGAGGTGAACCCCAGCGAGTGGTGGCACTTCGACTACAAGGACTGGAAGCTGTACCCGGTGATGAACGTTCCGTTTGAAAAACTGAGCCGCAAGTAGTCCCACATCTGGACCCAGAGCCATGAGGGAGCGCGGGGGAATGGATCGCTCGGCTCTGGGCAATCAGCATTCCTACCCGTTAGACTCGATGTTGAGGACCAGTTCTAAGACTATGAAATACACGGTGGTATTGGAACGGGAGCCGGATGGGGGGTTTGTGGCTTCGGTCCCGCTACTTCCTGGATGTGTTTCCCAAGGCGACAACCGGGACGAGGCAATAACGAATATCCGAGAGGCCATCGAACTCTACGTGGAGGATTGCCGCTTGGCCGGCGATCCAATTCCGCAGGAAGACTCACGCGAGTACGTTGAGCTTCGTACCGGCACCCGTTAGAGGAAGCCGCCGTCGGACCTCTCGGGCGCAGCCCTACGGCAAGCTCTGGAGCGGATCGGCTTTGTCTTCCAGCGACCAAAAGGGAAGTCACATGATTCTCCGAAGGAGTGATCCGTATTCACGCGTTATGGTGCCGGATCACCGGCGAGTCCGCCCCGGCACCTTGTGGCAGATCTTGCACGAGGCTGGCATCAGCATCGAGCAACTCAAAGAACTGCTTTAGCTGTCGTCGCGCGGAGCGATGCGAGGGTGCATCGTACACACCTTTCCTTCGGGGCCGCAGACAGAAGAGACCCTTACCTCCGCCGGTCGTCCGATCGCGGTGCATCCAGGAACGGTGCCTGGTGGTGCCAGGCACCGGTTTTGTATAAGGCTCAGCGGAAGCGTTGTTGTTTCTTCAAGTTATGCCGTGTCTCGGGCGTTCCCAAAAGCACCCCAGTTGGACTTGGCACACTTTTTTACAACAGTCCCGAACGCCCGTTTCCCGCAAATTTGCCAGCAAAACGGTGGTGCGACAACTGTGCTGGACGTTAACGACCAAACCGCCCGGCGAAACAGGGGAGGGGTTGAAGCCAAGCCGGTTTCCGTTCGCCGCCCGTAGCCCCTTAAGCCTATCATTTGCAACTACTTATTCGCGTGCTCCAGCCCCGGCGGTGCCAGGTGGCGCCTGGCACCGTCCTTCGGAAGCTAACTGATCCGCTCCACTTCCTTAGAACTCGCCTCCGTCGCGAGCACATCATGGTTATGATTCAGGAACACTCGCTTCGGCTTGGCCGGAAGAATCACCTTGAAATCCGAGCTCATGTTGCCTCGCAGCGTCATCTGTCCCAATCGCGCGACGCCGTTGCTCATCTCCAGGTACACCGGCAATAGCGAATAGAAGTTTTCGGAAACGCCGGATTGAGTAAGTTTCGCCGATAGTTCCACCTTGCCGCCCTCCAGCGGCTTCAACGCGTACTCCATACGGAAGGCCGGCACTTCGGTTCCGAACAGCCACTGCCGGAAGAACCAGTCGATCTTCCCGTTCTGTTCCAGGTCCATCCACGGCTTCATGTGTTTCTGCACCACGGCCTGAAAGCCCTCAGTGGAGGCATTTCGGTGCTGATACGTGGAAACGAAGTCCCGCATCATCTTCTTGAAACTCTCATCTCCGTTCTTCAGGTCCCACATGAGTTGCCGCAGCATGTGCAACACGAACGCGCCTTTGGGATACACCATGCGCCGGTACGCGCCCTCGGACCGCGGAGTGATCAGGCGCAGGCCCATCCACACCGGACCCGCGTCGTTGGGCCGGACGCCGTGCTCGTTGGCCTGCAGAATCAAGTCGCGGGAGCGCTGCCAAAACTTCTGATAAGCTCCGGGACCGCGATTCACCGCTTGCAGGTACAGTGACGCCGAGAAATCCGCGAAGCCTTCCGAAATCCACTGGTCGTGGTAGGACGCCCATCCCACCACGTGTCCCCACCACTGGTGGGCCACCTCGTGCGGCGTGATCTCCTGGATGAAGCTGTTGAATCCGAACGCGGCGCTGCCCATCATCTGCCAGCGCTGCGTCGCATCCAGGAACGCGCTGATGGGAAGGTAGATCAGGCCCGGCCAGCTTTGTCCGAAATTAAACTCGGGCTGCTGCGTCAAAGCCAGCCGCTTGTAGGGCGCGGGCCCGAACCAGTGCGTGTAAATCCGCAGCGAAGTCTGCGCCTCCGCCAGCGCGGCTTCGGCCATTCGCGAGGGCGACAGAACGGTCGCCGGCTGCTGCAATCCTCCGGCGTTTAAGCTGGGCAGCGATGTGGGAGTTCGCATGTAGTCCGGAAGATCGGACGTCGCGTATCCCTCCAGCTCGTATCGCAGAGTTTCGTCCTTCGCCTGGCGCATCTTGAACTCGCCGTAATTAAAGCCGGCGACGGCCAGCGGCACATCCGATTTCCATTCCGAGATCTTCCAATCCCCGTCTTCGGAGACGCGCACTGGCGCTCCCGTGCTCACCAGCGTGAATCGCTTGGGATGCTTGAACGCGATCTCGTAGGTGGCGCGATCCAGAAAGGAGTTCAGACTCGGATACCAGCTTGTTCGCGCGCGAACCGAGTAGTTGCCGTGCCCCGCGCTATGCACCACCTTGGTTCCGGCGTATTCCACCGTGATCTCCAGCTTCCTGTCCGGAACTGACGGTTCCGGCAGGAACACGTAGAATGCACTGTCCTGCCGCTCATTCTCCTGAACGAACGCCAATTTGGTTCCGTTCATTGAAACGCTGCTCACGCGGAGCGAAGGCAGCAGCCCGAAGGCGATAATCCGCTCCCCGCCAAGCAGCGGCCGGATACGAATCAGCGCGGTCCCGCTCAAGTGCGCGCTTCGCTGGAGGGTGGTGACCAACTTGTAATGCTCGGCGGCGAACGGCCTGCTCGATTCCTCCGACCCCGCGCTTCCAGCCTTCCACTCGGCCATGGTGTGCGTCAGATACCAGATGCCTTCGGCCGACGCATCGCCGACATTCAACAAGGCGACCTCCTCGGGCGACGGTAATCCCGGTAATGCGCCGCCGGGCACCACCAGGAAGCGAAGATCCTTGTGCTTCTTTCCGCGAAGGAACGCGCGAAACGACACTCCCCGCGCTGGATTCAGCAGTTCCCCGGTTAACTCCGCTTCCAGGTTCGCCGCGCCTTCTCCGGCCAGAACAGCATCCAGAAAGCTGACCGGATTCTCCGGCGTCCGTCGCAGCTTCTTGCGTATATCGGCGAGCGCCTCCATCCCAGCGGGGCTCTCCGCGCCTGTGCATGCTTTCCGGATCGATTCCGCCGCATCGTCGTTGAAGAACAGGACCGCGGTTTCAAACGCCTCCTCAAATGGAGATGACCCAGAGGCGGCGCGTAAGTGCTGTGCTTCCACCGGGACCGCGGGCTCCAGGCGGAACGTCCCCTCGCCCGCCAGAATCGCTCCCGGGATCCGTCCGGCGATCGCGGGAAGGAACGCCGCGGTTCCGGAGCGCAGCACCAGGGATCCCGCGTCGCGATTCAGTCGCAGGTTGCCAATCCGGCATCCCGTGTCCGGCTGCGCGCCCCGGAGGCGCCGGTAGATTTCCTCTGGAGAATCCGATATCCCCTGCGCCGGCAGCAATATCGGTGCAACAACAAAAAGAAGCAATACACGAGCAATTCGCATTGCCCCAGTAGAATATCACCGGTTGTGTTTCTTGTATCGTACTTTGTGGCGGAAAGGGACGGCTATTTCCGCCAACTTAGTTGTCCCGTCCTGCCTTACCTCCGCCGGTCGTGCCAGTCCACCGGCCGGTCGTCCGACCGCAGCGCATCCCGGTCCACCCAGTAATACTCGCCGAACGGCTTTTTCTCCGGCCAGACCTCATCCAGTGTCGAGGCTTCCCACAGCCGGCCCGCCTTCATCACATAAGCGATTTTCGCGGTGTTCCGGATGTTGTCCAGCGGATTCGCGTCCAGCACCATCAAATCGCCGAGTTTGCCGGTGGTGATGGAGCCGAGATCCTTGGACACGCCCAGGAAGTGCGCGCCATGCACACTGGCGACCTCCAGCGCGCCCATTGGACCCATGGCCGAAGCCGCCATCCACACCTCCCAATGCGACCCGATGCCGTGCTGCTGCCCGTGCGATCCGATGGCCCCGTATCCGCCCTGCGCCACGATGTCCGCCAGTCCCTGCGAAATCATTGGATAGCTGTAATCGGTCGCCGGACGAAGAATGCGGCGCCGCGTGTGTGGAATCAATTGCCGCCAGGGCAGCCAGCGACGCGCTTTTTCGTCCTTCCAAACATCCGATTCCTGCCAGAAATACTCTTCATTCCACGGACCCGCTCCCCCCACGATAAATGTGGGTGAATAGACCGCCTTTGCCTGCCCGAAGAACTTCGCGGCGTCCGAATAAAGAGGCGCATAGCTCATCGGATGCTCCCAGCCCGTCTGCCCGTCCAGCATCATGCCGATGTTGTACTCGAGCGAGTCGCCTTCCGCCGTCACCATGACACCGCGCTTGCGCGCCGCCTCCGATACCCACTGCCTTTGATCGCGGCGCGGCTGCATGTACTGCTTCATGGACACCGCGCCCCAGTTCGCCAGCCGGTTTACGTTCTGCTCGGTGACCTCGTAGCTCGACAACTCGTTCTGCCGCGGACCGTCGCCGCGGTATAGCGGATCGCCGGTGGAGAAGGTGCGCGGCCCGATCATCAACCCGGCTTCCACCATCTCACCGGCCGGAAACACGATCTGCGACCACATCGAGTTGTCCAGCGTGGTGGTGACGCCATAAGCCAGGTAGGACGCCGATTCGAAGCTGTGTTCCGGCAGTATGCCCGAGTACTCGCGGTGATGATGCGCGTGCATGTCGATCCAGCCGGGAATGATGGTCTTGCCCTTGACGTCGAGCACGCGATCGACGCCCGCGGTAGCGCAGTCGCCGACGCAGGCAATGCGGCCCGCGCGCACTACCACGGTCCCCTGCTCAATCACCTTGCGGTTGTCCAGAGTGACGATCCTCGCGCCGGTAAGCGCGATGGACCCCTGCGGCACCGCGCGCGGCATCGATAGCGCGATCTTCGCGGAAGTGGTCTCGCCGCTGCCCGCCTTGTACGTGCCATAGACGTTGCCGGTTCCGTACTCCAGGGTTGCAGCATCGCGCCAGCGGACGAACATGCCGCCTTCCCTGGTTACCGCGGTGATCGGGAACTTGCCCTTCTTTTTGTCCGCCGCCAGAGGCGCAGCGCCGGTGCCGTTCCAGGCGAACGGCGTCAGATAAACGTTGTCGCCCTCCTGGAAAGCGACCCATTTGCCGTCCGGCGACACCGCGGCCTCATCGGCGTGAGTAAAGGTCATGTGCACGCGGCGATCGCTGCCGTCGGCGCGGACCGAAACCAGCTCGATCACTTGCTGCCGTGGGCCTCCACCGCCGCCTTCTCCTGCAGGCCGCGGACGGGGTTCCGGATAAAACAGGCGGCCGTCGGGTCCGAAGGAGGCTTGAACCACGCTGCGCCGCCCGCCCAGGGCCCGCACCGGCACGATCATTTCGCCCGCCCCCGCGCTCGCCGACGGCAGGCTGACCAGCTCGTAATAAGCGTTCGCCGACCAGGTTCGGCCGCGGAAGCTCTCGCCCGCGCCGCGCGACACCACCACCCGCGTCCCGTCCGGACTCCACGCCGGATGGAGAAACTCGGCCGGCGCGCTGTTCAGTTGTACCAGCGCCCCGGAGTCAGCCGCGACGCGCCACACCGCGCCGCCGTCCTTCTCGCTCCAGGTGGTCAGCGCGATCGCCTTTCCGTCCGGCGACCATGCGGGCGAATACTCCGTGATTTCTCTGCCGGTTTTCGTCAGCCGTCGCGGCGTCCCGGAAGGCAGATCCTGTATCCAGACCTTCCCGAACGCCTGAAACGCGAGCATCTTCCCGTCCGGGGACGCCGTGTGCCAGCGTGCGAATCGCATCTCCACCGGACCCTCATTCAGCGGGATCGCCCGGTAGGCCTGTCCGGAGATGGTTCTTTCGACGCGTGCCGTGAAGGGAATGGTCGAAACCGCTCCGCTGGTCACATCCAGCTTGCGGAGCTTGCCCCCCTGCGAAATCAGGATGGACCGCGAGTCCGGCGTCCAGCTATAGCCCGGCAGCACGCGCCAGGTCTTCATCCCCTCCGCCATGTCCTGTTCGATCGGGTCCATCACCACACGTTCCTTGCCGGTGGCCATCTCCCGCAGCCAGAGCGCCGTGCGAGGCCCGAACTTGTGTCCTTTGTAGGAGACCGTCCCGTCCGGGATGCGCCGCGCGAACGCCAGCCACTTGCCGTCCGGCGAGATCTCCGGCGCCATGCCGCCGCCTGACGAAGCCCGCGACTGCTGCTGATTCTGCCCCGAGGTGATGTCCGCCACCGAGCCCGTTTTCAGGTCCACGCGCTTCACCTGCTGGCAGCCCTGCACGGAATCCTGGTGGCCCGAGGCCCGGCCTTCGCAAACGGCGCCGTGAAAGTACACATACCGGCCGTCGGGCGAGACCGAGGGCCAAGCCGCTCCGCGTTGATCGCGGCCCACCACCTCCACTCCCTCGCCGCCATCCTTGTGATACATCCACAGCCCGCTGGTGCCGTTCTCGCCCATTCCCTGGCGGCGGACCACGATGAACTGGCTGTCCGGAGTCCAGGCCGGTTCGAACACCCGGACATCGCGATTGGTGAACACCGCGCGCGGATTGGAGCCGTCCGCGCCCATCATCCACAGATTGTTCTGGCCCCCGCGATCGGAAACAAAGGCGATCCACTTGCCGTCCGGCGAGTAGCGCGGGTGGAAATTCAAGGCCGCGCCGCTCGCCTGCGTCAGGCATTGCGCCTGACCGCCCGCCGCCGGGACGCGGTACACGTGCGCCAGCAGGTCGAACACGATCCATTGCCCGTCCGGCGACAGTTGGGACGACATCCACGTGCCTTCGGAGGTCGTGAAGTCGATATTGCGGAGGTCGCCGCGGGTCTTGGTGACGTCCCAGGCGGGCTCGCGCGGGCCTTGCGCGAGCAGGCAAGCCGACAGAGCGGCAGCGGAGAAGAGGCGGAGCATGATTCCGGGGATTATACCTCCGGGAAGCGCGCTACAGCGGACTCTGTTGCAGCAGCTTCGCCACCAGCCCCGTCCACCCCGTCTGATGGCTGGCGCCGATTCCGGCGCCGTTGTCGCCGTGGAAGTACTCGTAGAAAAGAATGTTGTCGCGGAATGCGGTGTCGCTCTGGAACTTTTCCGAGCCGCCGAATACCGGACGCCGCCCCCGCTCATCCAGCAGGAACAGCCGCGCCAAACGCTTCGATAATTCCACTGAGACGTCCCACAGGTTCATGTACTTGCCGGATCCGGTGGGGAACTCCACCATCAACTCGTCGCCGTAATAGAAGTGATACTTTTGCAGCGACTCGATCAGCAGGAAATTCACCGGAAACCACAGCGGACCTCGCCAGTTGGAGTTGCCGCCGAACATCCCGGTCTGCGATTCGGCGGGCTCGTATTGCACGCTGTAACGGGCGCCGTCCAGGTGCAGCGAATACGGCTGCTGGTGAGCGCGCGACAGCGACCGGATGCCGTGTGGCGACAGGAACTCGCGTTCGTCCAGCACCTTTTCGAGCAGCCGGACCAGCTTTACCGGCTGCATCAGCGACAACAGGTGCCGCCCGGCAACCCCCGCCGCCGACAGCGACGCCAGGTTGCGGCACAGGTCCGGACGGTTGGCGACGAACCACCGCGTCCGTTTGGCGAATCCCGGCAGCCGCGCCAGAGCCTCGGAGTCGTACGTTTCCACTGCGAACATCGGGATGATTCCCACCATGGACCGCACCTTCATCGGGAACACGGCGCCGTCAGGCAGCCGCATCCGGTCATAGAAGAAGCCGTCTTCGTCATCCCACAGCCCAGCCCCGCCGATCTCATTGATCGCGTTCGCGATATACACGAAGTGCTCGAAGAACTTGCTGGCGATGTCCTCGTAGTTCGCGTTCACCTGCGCCAGTTCGATGGCGATCTTCAGCATGTTCAGGCAATACATCGCCATCCATGCGGTGCCGTCGCTCTGCTCCAGTTCCCCGCCGCCGGGCATCGGCTTGGACCGGTCGAACAGACCGATGTTGTCCAGCCCCAGGA
>CAYOQB010000105.1:0-10745 GCA_964406035.1 uncultured Solibacteraceae bacterium
TGAAAAGCCAGCCGGAACCCCAGTTGCTCGCCCCAAACCCATCTGTTACCATAGTTTTTTGCGCTTGCCGCTGTCGTCGGCGGAGGTGTGCATTGTTCTTTACGGTTCAGGAACTGGAGCGCCGGCCGGCGCAGTTTGATGTCGCGCTGGAACCCGGCAGGATCGAATTCTTCGATCCTAAGCTGAGGCAGGTCAGCCCATTGCGAGCTCACGGCTCGGTGGAGTTGATCAGCCCGGTTTCCGGCGAGATCCGGACCCGCGGCCATTTGGCGGTGGAAATGGAAGCCGAATGCGATCGCTGCCTGGAGCCGGTGAGATTGCCCCTCGATGAACCCTTCGAGGTCTTCGCCATGCCGCTGGACGATCGCCGCGGCCCCGGTGAGGAAGTCGAGATTCATGAGCCGGATACAGCCGTTGAGTTCTATGACGGCTCCGGGATCGAGTTGGACAACATTCTGCGCGAGGAGATTCTGCTGAAGTTGCCGATGCAGAAGATCTGCCGGGACGATTGCAAGGGAATTTGTCCGCAGTGCGGGCGGAACCGCAACGCCGCCGCTTGCGAATGCCGCCCCGGCCCCGTGGATGACCGCTGGAGCGCGCTGAGAGAGTTATAGAAAGAGAATGAGGAAGTAAGAGAGCCATGCCGAATCCGAAACGACGTCACTCCAAGCGCCGCACCTCCACGCGCCGCGCTCATGACGCCCTGAAAAAGCCCGTTGTCTCCGACTGTCCCAGTTGTGGCCAGCCGGTGCTCCCCCATCGCGTGTGCGCGAGCTGCGGCAAGTACAAGGGCCGCGAAGTTATCGAAGTAGCCGAGGCCTGATCCCCCGTCCCATGACCACCATTGCGCTGGACGCCATGGGCGGCGACCACGCCCCGCAAGCGGAAGTCGAAGGGGCGATTCAAGCCGTACGCTCGTTGAACGTCCGCGTCGTCCTGGTCGGCAAGGAGGACGTGATCAAGGCCGAGCTGGCGCGGCATCCCCAAGCCCGCGGCCTCGCGCTCGATGTCCATCACGCCTCTGAAGTGATCACCATGGAGGACTCCGCCGCCAAGGCGGTGCGCACCAAGCGCGGTTCCTCCATCCGCGTCGCCTGCCGCCTGGTGCGGGAGGGGGAAGCTCAGGGTGTGGTTTCGGCGGGCAATACCGGAGCCGTCATGGCCACCGCCAAGATGGTGCAGGGCATGCTCCCCGGCGTCGAACGCCCCGCCCTCGCCAGCGCACTGCCCACCATCAAGGGCGCGCCGGTCATCGTCTGCGATGTGGGCGCCAACGTCGATTGTTCCGCCCGCATGCTGGCCCAGTTCGCCGTGATGGGCGATGTCTACTCCCGCGTCATCTTCCACAACCAGCGCCCGCGCATCGGAATCCTCTCCATCGGCGAAGAGGACCTGAAGGGCAACGAGCTGACCAAGACCGCTTCCGCCATGCTCCGCAATATGCCCATCCACTTCATCGGCAACGTCGAAGGCCGCGATATCTATACCGGCATGGCCGACGTGGTGGTTTGCGACGGCTTCGTGGGCAATGTCGCGCTGAAGGTCAGCGAGGGCCTGGTGGACATGGTCAAGCAGATGCTCACCGCGTCGCTCAAGGCCAACCCCATGCGCCAGCTCGGCTATGTGCTCTCCCAGGGCGCTTTCCAGGATTTCCGCAAACGCGTCGACTATTCCGAATATGGCGGCGCGCCCCTGCTCGGCGTCAAGGGCACTTGCATCATCTGCCACGGCCGATCCAACGCCAACGCGATCAAGAATGCCATCCGCGTGGCCTGCGAATTCGCCCAGGGAAACACCAACGAACAGATTGAGCAGGAACTGGCTCAGTCCGCCGCCACTAAGCTCGCTTTGAAGGAAGGCTGAGTCCCATCGCCCGGTCCGGGCATCCAATCGGGCACATATAATGTTGGCAGTGAACCGGATTTCTTCATTGGCGATCCTCGCCGCCGCGCTGGCAGGCAATCTGGCCGCGCAGAAACTGGATCCCATCAAGTGGGCCTTCGTTGGTCCCGTCACGGCCCCGCCCGGTTCCACGGCGGTCCTGAAATTGACCGCCAATATCGAGGAAACCTGGCACCTGTACTCGCTGACCACGCCCAAGGGCGGGCCCATCGTGACCACGGTGGAAATCGAGGATCACCCCGCGATTCGCGGCTACAAGATCTACCAACCCAAGCCCGTCCGCGCCCTCGATCCCAACTTTAACCTCGACACCGAAACCTTCGAGAAGCGCGCCGAGTTCCTGGTGCTGCTGGAATTGAAGCCGGACGCCCCCGCCGGTGCGTTCGACATCACCGCGAAGATGCGTTACCAGGCTTGTACCGACAAGCTGTGCCTGCCGCCCCGCCGCAAGACCGCGACAATCCCCGTCACCGTGGATGCCGCCGCGCCCGCCGTCTCTTTTTCGGTTCCGGACGGCTACACGCTGGTCGGCGCCCCGGCTGCGGCGCCTGTGTCCGCCGGTGCCCCATCGCCAACCACCGATCAGGACCTCGCCGGCTTTCTGTGGACCGCCTTCGGACTCGGGCTCGCCGCGATCTTCACGCCCTGCGTGTTCCCGATGATCCCCATCACCGTCTCGTTTTTTTCCCGCGAGAACCGGAATCCGAAAGCCAACGCGGTCATTTTCTGCCTCGGCATTATTTTGCTCTTCACCGCACTTGGACTTGGCGTCACCGCTCTGCTGGGCGCATCGGGGGTGAAGCAGATCGCCTCCAACCCCTGGGTGAACGGCTTTATTGCCGTCGTGTTTTTCACCTTTGCGCTCAGCCTCCTGGGTGCTTTCGAGATCACGCTGCCCTCCGGATTGCTCACCCGCCTGAATGCAGCCTCGGACCGCGGCGGCTACGCCGGCACGCTGATCATGGGCCTCACCTTCTCGCTGACTGCCTTCGCGTGCGTCGGCCCCTTCATGGGGACGCTGCTGGCGGCTTCGGTCACCGGCTCCATGCTGCGCCCGACCCTGGGAATGGCGGTCTTCGCCGCCGGGCTGGCCCTGCCGTTCTTTTTTCTTGCGTTGTTTCCCGGATATCTGAAAAGCCTGCCGCGCGCCGGAGGCTGGATGTCGCGTGTGAAGATCGTGCTCGGGTTCGTCGTGCTCGCCGCGATGCTCAAATACGTGAGCAACGTCGACGCCGTCCTGCAGACGAACTTCCTTCCCCGCGAGCTCTTCCTGGCCGCGTGGTTCGTTCTCTTCGCGCTCCCCGGGCTCTACCTGCTGGGTTTGTTGCGGATGGAGGGAATCAAACCTGAGGAGCCTCTGGGCGTCGGCCGCACGCTCACCGCCGCCGCGTTCTTGATTTTCTCCGTCAGTCTGCTGCCCGGGATGTTCGGCGCCAAGCTGCCCGACTTCCTCGAGCCTTACGTTCCCTTCGCCACCAGCTCACCGCTGGCCGCAAACAGCGGCGAGCCGGCAGGCAAAACTCCATGGCTCAAGAACTCCTACCAGCAGGCTCTGGAACAGGCGCGAGCCTCCAACAAACTGGTGCTGGTCAGCTTCACCGGCTATGCCTGCACCAACTGCCATTGGATGAAGGCCAACATGTTCCCGCGTCCGGATGTCCGCGCCGCGCTCGACGAAATGGTGCTGCTGGAGCTGTACACCGACGGCACCGACGCTGCCTCCGAAGAAAATCAGAAGCTGCAGGAAACCCGCTTCGCCACCGTGGCGATCCCGTACTACGTCATCTTGACCCCGGATGAGAAAGTGGTGGCGGCGTTCCCAGGACTCACCCGCGATACGGGCGAGTTCGTGTCGTTTCTGAAAACGTCGCCCGGCAGCGCCTCCGCGTCCCTGGCCCGCTGATCAGATCCGGGTCGCTTTCAACACCAGATCGCCGTCCAGAATCGTCATCACGCCGTCTTCCCCGAAGCGAATGCGCACGGAGCTTGCGCCGGCCGGCCGGAACGCGCGCTCGCCCACATGGTGGATGCGCAGGTTGGACCCGCCCTTCCGCTGGAACGATAGCTGCTTCGCTTTGCGCGTCACGTCAATACGGTCGTTCGGCCCGCTCCCGAACGAGTACTGCCCGGTGAGCTTCTCCATCTCCTCCTCGCTCAAATCGACCACCGCCGCGCCGCCCGCGTCGCCCAGCGACTTCAGATACTCGAAGACCGCCTCCGCTTCCTTCCCGCCGGCGCGGGCGTGCGCCAGCAAAGTGATCCCGTGCGGCCCCGCCGTTTTCTGGATGCCCGGCCGGGCGGCGACCATCGCCTTCACCACTTCCAGTTGCCCGAGCATCGTCGCCGAGAAGATCGTCGGATGCGCGCCACCGGCCAGCAGGATCTCAGCGATCTCGCGATTGCCGACGTGACTGGCCGCACCTAGGGCGGTCTCCCAGTCACCGAAACCCCAGTCCCAGGCCGCATTCGCCAGCGCCGGGCGGAGCGTCAGCAGTTCCCGCACCTTCGCCGGGTTCGTGTGCGATGCCCCTACGATCTCCTTCACCAGTGAATACGGCTGCGACGGGAAATTGTCCGGAACCGCCGAATCGGCGGCATAAACGGCGGCGAGGCCGCACGGAGCGGCAATCAGGAACTTTCGGCGCGGCGTGATCAGGTTCATGTCACCATCCTACGCGCCGGCGCGGTGGAAATCGCCTGAAGCTTTCCTGAGGCAGCAAGCACCTTGCAATCAACGGGATTGCGTCGAGCCTGAGGCGTCCGGAGGCTCCAGTTTCGGCGCGAAATCCGCCGCCGCCCGCCGCGCGATCTCCGCCTGCGTCCGCGTCCCGTCGGCGAAGTCCGGATTCTCCACCCGAGTCACCTTCAAGTGCGCCTGATCCGGCATCCGGATCAAGTGAATCAGAACTCGCCCGCTTGCGCCGCTGCGCGAAACCTGGCCGAGAATGACAAACCGCGCGTTCAGTTCCGACCGGATCCTCTCGACGTTCTGGCTAATCCGCGCACCGCGCAGAAGCGGCGCATTCCCAATTACTTCGAAGTGTTCCTTCAACGAATTGGTGAGCTCTGCCACCACTGCGTCGCCCAGACCCTCGGTAAACGAGTCCAAGGCCGGATCGCCGCTCTGATTCTCGAACCGCGCCACGGCGATCCGCACCGCTTGGGAGGATCCCAGGCGGGTGCGTATCCAGGCATAGATACCCGCGAATCCCGCCACCGACGCCCCAGCCGCCAGCAGCATGGCCCGGCGGGAGCGCGCCGGAACCGCAGCCGGCGGCAGGACCGCCTCCTCCGCCACGCTCACCGGCGCGATGAACTGGTATCCCCGCTTCGGGACCGTCTTGATGTAAACCGGCGATTCCGCTGATTCCCCGAGCGCGCTCCGCACCTGCGCAATGCAAAAGTTCAGACCGCTGTCGAAATCGACATGCGTCCCGCCGCCCCACACCGCCTGCCGCAGCGCTTCCCGGCTCACCACCGCGCCCGCGTTCTCCAGCAGAACCCCCAGTACCTGAGCGGGCTGCGCCTGCAGCCGGATCGGGATTCCCTCCCGCCGCAGTTCTCCCGAGGCGGGTTCGAAGTCGAATACGCCGAAGCGCAGCCGTTTGGTCCGTGCTTCCGTCATGATCCTGTTCCCAGACGGCGGCGCCGCCGTTCGGTTAGCGTCGCTACTTCTCAAAGGTAATGGAGCTTTCGCCGCTGAACTTCTTGTAGTTGCGGAATTCGATCACGGTGCGGAAACACTGCGAGGTCCCGCGCTGGCAGCCCAGATTCTCCGCCTTCACCGGCAGCAGGTAATCGCCGGTCCCCAGCCGAACCACGTCATAGTCGATCGCCGATTCCACCGTGTCCAGCGGGAACAGCTTGGGCATCTTCACCGCTTGGGTTTCAATCCGCAGCACGCGCTTGGTGCCTTTGTCCACCCACACCGAACCGCGATACGCGGGTTTCACCGCCTGCCCGGGCGTCGAAATGTTCCAGTGCGAGAACTCCTGCTCTACGGCAAAGTCATACACGCGAGCCGGGCGTCGCGCCGCCGTCTCTTCCCTCCTGTAGTTAAACCGCGCGTTGGTCGCCGGCGAGAACAGGTCCACCAGCGCCGTGCCGAATTCGCCCGTGGACCACGCGCCGTCCAGGTCCTGCATTCCCTTCCCGGTCTTCTTCCCGTTGATGGCTACGTTGCGATAGGACTCCTTGCGGTTCTCATACACCACTTCCGCCGAAACCACATCGATCGCGCGCCAGTTCTTCCCCGCGTCCGCGCTCTGATATCGCGTGGTGAACTGCTGCACGATGTAATTGGGCAGCGATTCCACAAACGCGACCGCCTGCTCACGCGCCGCGTCGATCACCGGGTCGCCGGCGGGCGGCTGCGCGGGCTGGCTGGCGCGGGAAGGAGGCGGAACCTCGCGGACCACGGCGGGAGGCGGATCGTCCTGCTCCGCCGGAGCACGCTGCGCCGGATCGCGCGGGCCGCGCCGCAGCTTGGGCCGGTTCTCGTTCCCGCCGCGCGCATCCCGCATTACCACCGGATCCACCGCATCCGCGGGTTCTCCGCTTTCCGTGGTGGCAGGCAACGGATCGCCCGCCTTCTCGAACTTCACCAGCACCGCGTGCAACCCGCCGCCGTCCTGCATCTCCGCTTCGACAATCAGGTGATCGCCCGGCGCGAGCTTGTCCGCGGGCCGCGTGAACTTCGTGCTCTTCGTCACCTTGTAGGTCAGCACGCGCCGGTCCTCGGCCTGCATCACCAGCTTTTCCGCGTCCAGGCTGGTCAGGACGCCGCTGGTCACCAGGGCAGGAACTTCGCTACCGGTTTTCGCGGGTGCGGGGGCCGACCCCGCCGGCCGCCGCCGCATCACCGGAGGCTGCGCCAGCAGCGCCGCGGCGGCCAAAGTCAGAATCAGCGTCGTCCGCGCGGCCGCCAAGAGCATGTTTTTCCGACGCATCCCTGCCTCCAGGCGTTACGATGAGGATCGTGAAAACCATTATCGAGCCTTTTCGCATCAAAAGCGTAGAGCCTCTGAAGAGGACCACCCCGGAGGAGCGCGAGCATTGCCTGCAACGCGCCGGCTATAACCTGTTCCAGATCCCTTCCGAAGACATCCTGATCGACCTGCTCACCGACTCCGGCACCTCCGCGATGTCCACCGAGCAGTGGGCCGGCATCATGCGCGGCGACGAGTCCTACGCCGGCTCCCCCAGCTTCTTCCGCTTTCAAACCGCCGTCCAGGACCTCACCGGATTTCGCCACGTGATCCCCACCCATCAGGGACGCGCCGCCGAGCGCATCCTGTTCACCGTGATGTGCAAACCCGGCCAGTTAGTGCCGAATAACACCCACTTCGACACCACTCGAGCCAACGTCGAATTCACCGGCGCCAAGGCAGTTGACCTGGCGCTGCCCGAGGCCGCCGACACGCAGTTACGCATCCCCTTCAAGGGCAACATGAATGTCGCCGCCCTGCGCGAGCTGATCGACAAGGAAGGCGCCGGGCGCATTCCGCTGGTGATGGTCACGGTTACCAACAACTCCGGCGGCGGACAGCCGGTGTCCATGGCTAACCTGGAAGCGGTGCGCGAGGTCACCAGCGCCCACGGCATCCCGCTCTACCTCGACGCCTGCCGCTTCGCCGAAAATGCCTGGTTTATTCGCAATGACGAGCCCGGCTACGAGCACTGGACGCCCACGCAGATCGCACGGAAAATGTTCTCGCTCGCCGACGGATGCACATTCTCCGCCAAGAAAGACGCCTTCGCCAACATCGGTGGCTTTCTCTGCACCAACGACGATCGCCTGGCGCAGCACGAAAAGGATCTGCTGATCCTGACCGAAGGCTTCCCCACCTACGGCGGTCTGGCCGGGCGCGACCTGGAAGCCATCGCCGTCGGCCTGGAGGAAGTGCTGCACCCCGATTACCTGGAATATCGCATCGCGTCCACACGCTACCTGGGACGCCACATCGCCGACAACGGCGTGCCCATCGTCGAGCCGCCCGGAGGGCACGCCATCTACATCGATGCCGGTCGCATGCTGCCGCACATTCCCCGCCATCAGTTTCCGGGCCAGGCGCTCTCGGTGGAGCTATACCGCCACGCCGGCGTCCGCAGCGTCGAGATCGGCTCGGTGATGTTCGGCGAGCACGCCAGGAACGAGCTCCTGCGCCTGGCGATCCCTCGCCGCGTGTATACCCAGAGCCACGTCGATTATCTGGTGGAAGCGATCCTGGAAGTGAGCGCCCGGAAGCACGAAATCCGCGGCTTTGAGATCGACTGGGAGCCGCCGTTTCTGCGTCACTTCACGGCGCGATTCCGGTCAGTGGCGGCTGACTAGACCAGCATTTAGACGCCTCTCGGCTTCGGAATGGGGTCGCCATGTCGGTCGCAGCTGAGCAGATACGACTTGACCGCATCGTAGCCATTCTTTACCGCTTCCTCCGGACTGTCGCCGTCCGAGATGCAGCCCGGCAGATCCGGATACTCGATCGCGAACCCGCCACCGTCTTCTTCCGAAAGCGGACGAACGCTGAATGGGTAGGATTGGATAAGTCTCTTATCGATGTTCATGCGACCTCGTGAACGGGCTCCTGGTGCGGCAGCATGAGCTGGTGCGCAGGGAGCGCGACCAATGCGTAGGTTTTGCCAAGTTCGTCGATGAACTCGACTTCGAACCCGCCACCCGCTGGCCCATAATCACAAATCATACCCTTCCTCAGACTAATAGCACGACTTGCGATAGCCCTACCGCCTCGCCGCGAAAAACCTCCGCAACTGCTCCGTACACTCCGCCGCGAGCACCCCTTCCACCACCTCCACGCGATGGTTCAGCAGCTCCGAATCCGCGATCTGAAACTTGCTTCGCACCCCGCCGAACCGGATGTCGCGAGCCCCGAACACCAACCGCCCCACCCGCGCATGCACCATCGCCCCCGCGCACATCACGCACGGCTCCAGAGTCACGTACAGAGTGCAGCCCTCCAGCCGGTAATTGCCCAGCTTCCGCGCCGCCTCTCGGATGGCGACGATCTCGGCGTGCGCGGTCGGATCGCCGAGCCCGATCGGCTGATTCCAGCCCTCGCCGATCACCTCCCCGCCCCGCGCCACCACCGCCCCCACCGGGACCTCTCCTTCCGATTCCGCCCTCCCGGCCAGCACCAGCGCCCGCCGCAAAAACTCTTCATCCAGGCTGGGACGCGATTCATCCATAAGAACGGTCGATTCGCCGGTTGCGAGACCGGACACCCGTGTTTGTCCACTAGAATAGCCAAGTAGCCGCCCGGAGGACCATGATTCGTCACATTCCGTTGATTTTCAAGAATGCGATCCGCAATCGCCGCCGCACCCTGCTCACCGTCGCCAGCATCGCGGCTTCCTTCGCGCTGCTGGGAACGCTGGCCGCCATGTACCGCGCGCTGTTCTGGAGCGATCCGGTCCCCGGCCAGGAACTCCGGCTGATGACCCGCCATCGTGTGTCCCTGACCCAGTCCATGCCGGCCTCCTACGAACAGAAGATCCGGGCCATTCCCGGCGTGCAGGCGGTCTCCATCCTGAACTGGTTCGGCGGCACCTACAAGGACGAGCAGCGCGATCGCAGCAACATGTTCGCCCGCTTCTCCACCGATCCGGCCAACTTCTTCGACGTCCGGCCCGATGTGAAAATCGCCGAGGATCAGAAGCAGGCCTTCCTCCGCAACCGCCGCGGCGCGATCGCCAGCAGAAAACTGGCGGAGAAGAAAAACTGGCAGATCGGCGAGCGGATTCACCTGACCGGCGACATCTGGCCCGTCAACCTGGAACTCGAACTGGTGGGCACCTACGAGGAACCCACCGACGACGAATCCCTGTATTTCAACCATGAATACATTCGCGAGTCCTTCCCGCAGCGCAGTTCCCGGCGCGACCTGGTGGGCCTGTTCTGGATTCGCGCCGACTCGGGCGACAGCGTGCCGCGCGTCGCCAAGGCCGTCGACACCATGTTCGAAAACTCGCCCGCGCAGACGCGCACCGAATCCGAGCTCGCCTTCGGGCTGGCGTTCGCGGCGTTCCTGGGCAACATCAAGCTCTTCCTCGCCGCCATTTGCGGCGCGATCGTCTTCACCATCCTGCTGGTCACCGCCAACACCGTCGCGATGAGCGTTCGCGAGCGCAAGCGCGAGGTTGGCATCCTGAAGACGCTGGGCTATACGCCTTCCGCGGTGCTTAGCATCATCCTGGGGGAAGCTGCCGTTATCTCCGTGCTGGGCGGCGCTCTGGGCCTGTTCCTCGCCATGGTGCTGGCCGCCGGAATCCGCCAGGGACCCGCCGTGTTCCAGCAGTTGAAGCAGGTGTACATTACGCCCACCGTGGCGCTGGCCGGCATCGCCGCCGCGCTGCTGATCGGCGTCGCCAGCTCTTTTACCCCGGCGTGGAATGCGTCCCGGACACCGATTCTGAACGCCTTGCGCGCCACGGATTGACGCCATGCGGATCCCATTCAGCTACAACATCCGCAACCTGGTGGTCCGCAAGACCACCACCATCATGACCGCGCTGGGCATCGCGCTCACGGTGGCGGTGCTGCTCTCCGTGCTCGCGCTGGTCAGCGGCCTGCAAACCTCGCTGCGCTCCAGCGGCGATCCCCGGCGCGTGCTGGTGATGCGCAAGGGCGCGACGGCGGAGCTGACCAGCGGCGTCACCCGGCAGGCCTTTCAGGACCTCAAGTTCAAGCCCGGCATCGCCCGCGATAGCGCCGGGCAGCCGCTCGCTTCCCTCGAAATCATCACCGTCATCAACCTGCCGAGCGTCGATTCCGAGGCCGGCATGAACGTCACCACCCGCGGGCTGCTGCAACCCGGAATCGAGAT
>CAYOQB010000105.1:10755-18697 GCA_964406035.1 uncultured Solibacteraceae bacterium
GCCTGAAGCTTGCCCAAGGGCGCTGGTTTGAAGCCGGACGCCGCGAGCTGGTGGTGGGAAAAGGCATCGCCGCCCGCTACCCCGACGCGAGGCTCGGCGGCACTCTGAAGTTCGGCAAGGGCGACTGGACCGTCGTCGGCGTCGTCGATGCCGGCACCGGCCCCATCAACAGCGAAATCCTGGGCGACCTGAATCAGGTGGCCGGCGACCTCAACCGCATGGAAGGATTGAGCGCGATGTGGATCATGGCCGAAGACGAGATCGCCGCCCAGTCGCTCATCAACTCCATCAACGACGACGTCAAGCTCACTGCCCAAGCAAAAAGTGAAGTCGAGTATCTGGAGGCGCAAACCTCCTCCGCCGCGCCCATCCAGTTCATCGGCATCTTCGTCAGCATGATCATGGCCGTGGGTTCCAGCTTCGCCGCCATGAACACCATGTACGCGGCCGTCTCCCGCCGCGCCCGGGAAGTGGGAACTCTGCGCGTTCTCGGCTTCTCCAAGGGCAGCATTCTCACCAGCTTCTTCCTGGAATCGCTCGCGCTGTCGCTGGTCGGCGGCGTCCTCGGATGCCTGCTCGCGCTGCCGCTCAACGGCCTCACCACCGGCGTCGGCAACAACGTGACCTTCAGCGAAATCGCCTTCAATTTCCGGGTGGGCCCGGAGACCATGGCCGCCGGCATCGCATTCGCCCTGGTGATGGGCGCGCTCGGCGGTCTGTTCCCTGCCCGCTCGGCTGCGCGCAAGGAAATCCTCACCGCGCTCCGCGAGATCTGACATGGCTGACCTGAACAAGCTCAAAATCGACCGGTCCAAGAAAGGCCGCTCCGGACCTTCTGGCTGGGCTACCGCCTGGATCCTGACCGGCGTGGGGCTGTTGGTGCTATTGGGTGCCTGGCGCCTGGCTGACCGCTATCTCAACACCACCGTCGAGGTCCCCGTGCAGCGCGTCCGAGCCACCACTGCCGGCGCGGCCGCCGCCGAGGGCGAGGTGATCCTGAACGCCACCGGCTACATCATCGCCGCCCACAAGATCCAGCTTGCCTCCAAGGTCGTCGGCAAGGTGGAATGGATCGGAGTCGAGAAAGGCGATCGCGTCCAGCAGAACCAGACTCTCGTTCGCCTGGAAGACGTCGAGTACCGCGCTCAAGTGCAGCAGGCCAAGGGCCAGGTCGCGAGCCTGCAGGCGCGCCTCGACGAGCTCCTCAACGGCTCGCGGCCCGAGGAAGTGGCCCGCTCCAAGGCCGAGCTCGAAAACGCCCAGGCCGACCTCACCAACGCCCGCATCAACCTGGATCGCGTGCGCAATCTGGTGAAGGAGGGCGTCTTCTCCCGCCAGACCCTGGACGACGCCCAGGCCCGCTTCGATGCCCAGGCGGCGCGCGTGGACGCCATGAACAAGAGCTTTGACCTGGTCCGCATCGGACCCCGCAAGGAGCAGATCGATGCCGTCCGCGGTCAACTGGAGCAGGCCAGGGGCTCGCTCGCCTTCTTCGAGCAGCAGTTGGAGAACACCCTGATCAAGGCGCCGATCTCCGGCACCATCCTCGAACGCAATGTCGAGAAAGGCGAGTTCGTCACCACCGGCTTCGTCGGCGATCGCGGCGCCAAGGGCTACGTCGTTTCCCTGGCCGACCTCAACGATCTCCAGGTGGAGCTCGACATCAATCAAAACGACTTCGCCAAGCTGGGAACCAAGCAGAAAGGCGTGATCACCACCGACGCCTACCCCGATCGCAAGTACGACGGCGTGATCTATGAGGTATCGCCCGAAGCCAACCGGCAGAAAGCCACCGTACAGGTGAAAGTGAAGGTGATGAATCCGGACGCCTACCTGCGGCCGGAAATGAACGCCAGCGTGGCCTTCGTCGCCGAGGCCGCTCGCCGCGAAACCACCTCGGCGCCCGCGAAGCCCTCCATCGTGATCCCCGCCGGCGCGGTTCGCGACGGTTCGGTCTTCATCGTCGTGGACGGCAAGGCGATCCGGCGCAGCGTGAAAACCGGCGGAACCATGGCCAATGGCGTCCGCGTGGAACAGGGACTCATCGGCGGCGAGGATCTGATCGTCGCGCCTCCCTCCGATCTCAAGGACGGCGACAAGGTGAAGGAAAAGAAGGGGTGACGCTGTGTCGGAAACCGTGATTCAAACCCGCAAGCTGACCAAGGAGTACGTCCGCGAGGATTACCACGTCTTCGCGCTGAAGGAAGCCGACATCGAGATCCGGCGCGGCGAGTTCGTGGCCCTGATGGGTCCCTCCGGCTCCGGCAAATCCACGCTGCTGCACTGCATTGCCGCCATGGACCGGCCCACCAGCGGCGACATCCTGGTGCTCGGCCAGGACCTCAGCAGCCTCAACGAACGCGACATCGCCCACTGGCGCAACGTCCACATCGGGTTCATCTTTCAGTCCTTCAATCTGATTCCGGTGCTCTCCGCGCTCGAAAACGTGGAGCTGCCGCTGAATCTCACCGCGCTGAAGAAACAGGAGCGCCGGGAGCATGCCAAGAACGCTCTCGAACTCGTCGGCCTCGGCGACCGCCTCCACAACCTCCCCCGCCAGCTCTCCGGCGGCCAGGAACAGCGCGTCGCCATCGCCCGCGCCATCGTCACCGATCCCGACCTGATCCTGGCCGACGAGCCCACCGGCAACCTGGACGCGACCTCCGCTCAGGATGTCCTCAATATGCTCTCCCGGCTGAACAAGGAATTCGGCAAGACCATCGTCATGGTCACCCACGATCCGCATGCCGCGCGATTCGCATCCAAGATCCGCTACCTGGAAAAGGGCGAGCTGCTGCCCGAAGGCCGCACGCCGGACGATTGGAATCTCCCCGCGGCGCAGGCTACATCGGGTTGAACTCGCCGGCGGCGCGATACGCCTCCACGAAACGCCCGTCTTTCTTCAACGCGCGAGCCTTCATTCCCGCTTTCGTCTTCTCCAGATCGGCCGGGTTCCACTCCGGCCGGTACTTCTGGATCGCCGGCTCGAACTGGCTCACATGCGCCGTGATCGCCTCCAGCTTGCGGTCGATCTCCGCGTCAATGTTCACCCAGTAATTGGCGTCCTTGCCGGTGTAGTAGAAGTACATCATCGGCACCCGCCACGGCTCCAGCCCGAGATGCGTGCGGTGGTTGGGGAAATACAGGTGCCATTCCGCCGCCCGGATCGCGTCCGCCGTGTTGTTGGCCGCCATGCGGTGATCGGTCTTGTGCCAGCGGACGTACTCGCCGCCGGGATCGGGCAGCATCACCACATCCGGACGGTGCTTGCGGATCAGCAGCGTCGCCTGCTCGGTCAGCTCCTTGGCCGGAACATACTCCAGCATCCCGTCGTGATGTCCCATCCAGATCAGGTTCTCCTTGGGAATGCCCAGGATGCGCGCCGCCTGCTCCTGCTCGCCCTTGCGGATGCGAGCCAGCCGCTCGCTGGTCATCTCCAGATCCGCCGACCCCTTGTCGTCGTTGGTGTAAATCGCAATGATCACGCGATTCTGGTTCTTCACCAGGATCGACAGCGTGCCCGCGCAGCAGAACGCATCATCGTCGGGATGCGGCGTGAACAGCAGCACGGTTTTGCCGCGCATCTCCTCCAAGCGCGGCGATTGCGCCGCAAGCAGCGGGATCAGGACGAGGAAAAGCAGCCAGCGCTTCGGCATCGCTCTGGATTATCACACGCCCTGGGGATACGATAGAAAGGTGGCGTATTTCCTGCTCGCTCTGTTGGTGATCTTTGCGATCCTCGCGATTGTCGCGATCGCCGCGCCGCCCAACCGCTGGGTGGATCTGTTCCTCGGCGACAAAAAGAAGAAATAACTTACTCGAACAGGCTCAGTTGTCCTTCCGGCCATTGCTCCGGACGGTAATCCATTGCCTGCGTCAGCCCGTGCCGCTCCCGGATCTCGCGGATTCGCTCCCGGATCCGCTCCGGATACGCTCCCTTCAAGTAAGCGGCGTCGCGATACGCCGCCTCGTACTTCCCCGCCAGCGCCGGAAACCGCTCCTTCAGGAACGGCAGGAAGATCTCCCGCGAGCACGGCTTCAGGAACAGAATGTTCCCGCCGAACGACATCGCCCCCGCCGCCGCCGCCGCGCGCGCCACCGCTGCCAGGCTTCGCTCGCTGTCATTGATCATCGGCAGCACCGGCGCGCAGAACACGCACACCTTCAGCCCCAGGGACGCGAGCTTCTCCGCCGCCCCGATCCGCAGCGAAGGCCGCGGCGCATACGGTTCCAGCGCCCGCGCCAGGCCTTCGTCCATGGTTGTGACCGTCACGTTGACCCGCAGTTCGTTTTTCCTGGCGATCTCCGCGAACAGATCCGCGTCCCGCGCGATCAGGTCCGACTTCGAGATGATGCTCAGCCGGTAGCCGCTCTCCTTCGCGAACACCTCCAGGATGCCCCGCGTCACGCGGAATCGCCGCTCCGCCGGCTGATACGGATCCGTGGCCGTCCCGATCGCGATCCAATCCCCCAGCGGGATCCGCCTCAGCTCCTTCGCAAACGCCGCCGCGCTCCACTGCTTGGCGAAGATCCGCGTCTCAAAGCTTCGCCCGTCCCGCAACTCCATGAATTCGTGGGTGTAACGCGCGTAGCAGTAATGGCATCCGAATTCGCAGCCGCGATACGGATTGATGGTCCACTGAAACGGCAGCCGGTCGCCGCCCGAACATCGCCCGATGAAGCTCCGCGCCGCGATTTCGCGATACTCCACCCGGCGCTTCTCTTCAAGCGGACGGCTCCCCGCGGCCATCTTCGCGATGCCGATCAGGCGCGGCGCATCCGATTCTGGAAACAACATGGGCGAAGAAACAGTTTCGCCATTTCTTCGCCCACTTGTCAACAGCAGCGGAATACTGCGTCTCTAGCCGGGATAACTGCCGTTGATATAGCTTTCCAGTTGGCGGATGGTCTCCTCCTGCGATTCGATCAGCCAGTTGACCAGGTCGCCGATGGACACGACGCCCGCGATCCGCTCGCCTTCCAGCACTGCCAAATGCCGGATGCGATGGCTGCTCATCAGGCGCATGCAATGGCTCACCGGGGTGTCCGGAGTCACGCTGATGACCGGCGCGCTCATAATCTCGCCCACGCGGGTGTCGCGCGACGACTTGCCCTTCAGGATTACTTTCCGGGCGTAATCCCGCTCGGACACAATGCCCGCGAGTTTCCCGCCGTCCAGGACCAGCAGCGCGCCCACCTGCTTGTCCGACATCTTCGCGACGGCGTCGTACACCGAAGCGTCCCGCGCGACCGAGTAAACCGCGCCGGGCTTGCGCCGCAGGATGGACCGCAGCGAATCGTCCATCCGGGTCGCGCCCGATCTTGAGATGGCAGCAGCCGACATGACAGGGACCTCCAATGCCCGCCGTCAAACGTAGCCCGATCATGTACCGGCTGGCGGCCGGTGTCAATCCCCTTCAGAGGATAATGGAACAATGTCCGATCAGACCTTCAATGAGCCCCGGCTGGCGTTGAACCGGGTTTACACCCGGCGCGGAGATGCCGGCGAAACCAGCCTGGTCGGCGGCCAGCGCGTCCGCAAGGATTCCTCCCGCATTGACTGTTACGGCACCGTGGACGAACTGAACGCATTCGTCGGGATGGCCTGCGTTTCCTGTGACGAGCTGCACGAACGTCATCCCGGAATCGACAAGCTCCGAGCCATTCTGCTCCGCGTCCAGCATGAGCTGTTCAACCTCGGCTCCATTCTCGCCACCCTGCCCGAGGACGTCCACCCCCGGCAGCCTCGAGTCACCGCCGCCGAAGTGACGCAACTGGAGCGGGAAATCGACGAAATGAACGCCGAGCTCGCCCCCCTCCGCAGCTTCGTGCTTCCCGGAGGCTTGCGCTTGAACGCCGAGCTGCACGCCTGCCGCACCATTTGCCGCCGCGCGGAACGCCTGCTGGTGTCGCTGGCGGGCCAGGAGCCGGTGCCGGCCGAAACCATCGGCTATCTGAACCGCCTCAGCGATGCCCTCTTCGTCTGGAGCCGCTGGGTCAACCATGCCACCGGCGCGCCGGAGGTTCTCTGGGAGCCCAACCAGGCGGCGTCTGCCCGCAAGGAGTAGCCCGGAAAACACCAAAGGCCGGCGCTCGGCCGGCCTCCGGTCACTCAAGTGCTCTCGCCGAACCCGGTCAAGCCGCCTTTCGAACCGGCGGTCCTACCCGAACCCGATACTCGGACAACGGCTTCGGCGCGGGCGCCGGCGGCGCGACCTCCCGCGCGGGCCCGTGGAAGTAATCGTCCAGCGGGTACAGCGGATACGGCTCCAGCTCCCGGAACACCCGTCCCAATTTCTGCTGGATCCGGTACACGGCATGGAAAAACCGGCCCCGGTCCATCCCTAATTGCCGGCAGCACAGCTTCCAGTCCGCCCCCAGCAGAAAATGAGCCCGGAACAGCCGGTGCTCCGCTTCCGTCAGCGAGCGTTTGGAAACCAGGCAGAAATCCGCGATAAATTCTTCATCCTTTCGTCCCCAATTGTAGCGGCGGCGGCCCCCCGCGTCCGCTTCCAGGCTGATGCGGCTCAAGGACCGCTCCTGCCCGATCAGGCGCCGGAACCGGGCATGGCAGACCCGGAAAATTGTCCGCAGAACGCAGGAACAGGGAGCCGGTTCGCCGCTGCCGTCCACTTTCAAGCCCAGGCCCAGGCAGTGCGTGCACCCCGGCCTGGCCAGCGCCAGCGTTTCGGTTCGATCCCAATTCATGATCTCAATGGTCCTCCTTGACGCCGGCGCGCGTGCCCGCCGGCGAAGTACGATTGAGTCCAATAGTACGCCTATTACGGGAAATGTCAAGATAAATTACGAGGCAATTGTGAAAAGTCCTACAAACTAATCGGTCAGCTTTTTCGCAGCACCTCGCGGTATGTCTCCAGCACCTGCCGCGCTGTCTCCTCCCAACTGAAGCGCAGCAGTTGCCGCCGCCCCCGCGCCTTCAGCTCCGCCCGCAGATCCTCGTCGAGCAGCGCCTCCCGCAGGCCCCTCGCGATGTCGAACACATTCTCCGGATTCACGATCACCGCCGCGTCCCCCACCACCTCCGGCAGCGAGCTCACGCTCGACGTCACCACCGGCGTCCCGCACGCCATGGCTTCCAGCGGTGGCAGGCCGAACCCCTCGTAAAGCGATGGAAACGCGAACAATTTCGCCGCCCCGTACAAAACCTGCAGGGTCTCGATCGGCACGAATCCCAGAAACCGCACCGAATTCGCGATCCGGCTCTGGATCATCGCCCGCCGCGCCTCCGGATGCTTGGAGATCTCATCCCCGATGATGATCAGCCGCAGGTCCCCGTACTCGGGGTGCCCCTCCAGTTCCCCCCGCAACACCGCGAACGCCTCCACCAGCCGCGGGATGTTCTTCTGCGGCCGGATGGTGCCCGCATACAAAATGAACGGATATTGAATGGAATAACGGTCCAGAATTCCCCGCGCGACTTCGCTGCCCGCCGTGCCCTCGCAAAACACCGGATCCGGCGCGTTGTAGATCTGCCGCAGCCGGCTGGACGGAATCCCCAGCACGTTCTCCACGTCCCGCCGCGTCGCCCCCGACACCGCGATCACCCTCGCGGCCCGCTCCAGCCCCCGCTTGTAGCGCAGCTCGTGCAGCGCCGACCGCACCTCGCTGCGGTCCGGAAACAGCAGGCTCGACAGATCGTGCACCGTCACCACGTACGGCTTGGGCATGAAAATCGGAACCGAATTCAGGGGAATATGGTACAGATCCGCCCCCAGCCGCGACAAGAACGCCGGGAACGTTACGTCGTTGATCAACTGCCGGTCGGTATACGGAAACACCGCCGTCTGGAAGTTGGCGGGCAGCCCGGGAAGCTCCCCGGCGTCCCCCGCCCCCATCGCCAGCACGAAATCCTCCGCCGGAGCCAGAGCCGCGATGCTGCGAACCAGATTGCGGATATACGTGCCGATGCCGAAATCACGCA
>CAYOQB010000106.1:0-18632 GCA_964406035.1 uncultured Solibacteraceae bacterium
GAACCGGCGACCTGCTGATTACGAATCAGCCGCTCTACCAGCTGAGCTAGGGTGGCTCTCCAACGTATTTTAACCCACCCCCGCGTGGTACACAATTACGTATGCCTCTCGTCAAAGTCGCCGAACTCTCCGCGCTTCCTCCCGGCACCCTCATGGAAGCCCTCGTCGGCGAAGATTCCTACGCCATCTGCAACCTCAACGGGACCATCCACGCCCTCGACGGCATCTGCCCCCACGCCGGCGGACCCCTCGGCCAGGGCGAGCTTCGCGGCGCCAACATCGTCTGCCCCTGGCATGCCTGGGAATGGAACTGCCAGACGGGCGTCAACACCGACGACGAGGATCAGGCCGTCCAGACCATTCCCGTCAAAATCCAAGGCAACGACATCTTCCTCGAACTGCCGTAACCTGGAAGTATTCCCGAGCTTCCTGAAGTCGAAACCGTCGTCCGGTCGTTGGCGCCCTTCGTCACCGGCCGCCGCATCCTGCGCGCGGAGTTCTCGTCCCGCTTCGTCGTCACCGGCAGCTTCGACGATCTCTCCGCGAAGCTCGAAGGCCGCACGATCCACGGGATCTCGCGCCGCGCCAAGTTCATCCTGCTCGACCTCGGCGAAGGCTTCCTGTCGATACACCTCGGCATGACCGGACGCCTGCTCATTGACGCCCGCCCGCAGCCGCATACCTACGGCTTCTTCGAACTCGACCGCGGGACCCTCGCTTTCATTGACCCCCGTCAGTTCGGCAAGATCGAATGGTCGCCCGCGCGTGTCACTCGCCTCGGCCCCGAGCCTCTCAGCATCCCCTTCGAGGAGTTCTTCGCGCGGCTGAAAGCGCGCCACGCCCGAATCAAGCCGCTGCTGCTGAACCAGAGCTTCCTCGGCGGCCTCGGCAACATCTATGCCGACGAGGCGCTGCACCGCGCCGGGATTCATCCCAAGGCTCTGGCGTCCCGCATCTCCGCGCCGCGCGCCCGCAAGCTGCACCAGGCCATCCAGCAAATCCTCTTCGACGCAATCGAGCATCGCGGCTCATCCATCTCCGACTACGTCGACGCCGAAGGCGAGCGCGGCGAATTCCAGCAGCTCCACCGCGTCTACGGTCGCGAAGGCGAGCCCTGCCTCCAGTGCGGCTCGACCGTGCGCCGCATCGTGCTCGCCGGCCGCAGCACGCATTACTGTCCGAAATGCCAGCGGTAGCGATACACCTGCACCGAATCACTTGACGCAAAGAAGTAGCCAGGTTATAAGACTGTTGGTCATGCCAACTCAACAACGTGGTCCCTGCATTTTCGATAAACCTAAGGACGAGCCTCGATATTTTACGTGGCTCCGAAAGCATGTGAAAGGACATGTAGCGAATCGCTGGTGGGACGGGACCGTTGTCTATCATCGGGCGAACTGTTGGACCCTCACGGCGAACCGGTATCGAAAGACCACGCCAAAGTATTCAAAGATGTGCGGAATTCGGCTCCAGAGGCTTGAAGCATGGGTGAAGGATATTTGGAGTCCAGAAAGCATCAAGAGATGCAGTAAATGTTTCACAGTTGGATAGGACTGTGAGCGAGGATCTGGTGCCGATGCCAGCGGTAGCGATACCCTGGTAGTCATGATCCATCGCCGCTCGTTCCTCTCCGGACTCCTGGCCGCCGGCGCGCTTCAGGCGCAGCTGCGCAAAGTGAAAATCGCCGAGTTCGGCCCGGGCGGCGCTCGCAAAGGAGTAATCACCGTGGATAAAGTCGTAAAGAGCGACGCCGAGTGGAAGCAGCAGCTCAGTGACATCGAGTATCAGGTCACCCGGAAGAAAGGCACCGAACGCGCCTTCACCGGACGCTATTGGGACAATCACGAAGACGGCATCTACGCCTGCGTCTGCTGCGGCACCGCGCTGTTCGACGCCAAAACCAAGTTCGAATCGGGCACCGGATGGCCCAGCTTCTATGCCCCCATCGCGAAGGAGAACGTCAAGGTCGAATCCGACACCAGCCTCGGCATGACCCGCGACGAAGTCCTCTGCTCGCGTTGCGATGCGCACCTCGGTCATGTGTTCCCCGACGGGCCCAGGCCCACCGGGCTCCGCTACTGCATGAACTCCGCGTCCTTGAAGCTCGAGAAGAAATAGATGAAGCCGTCCCCACGCGTGCAGGTGCGGCGCCTGCCGAAGCGCGGCGCCTACGATGCCGGGACGATCCACGCCATTCTGGACGCCGGATTCCTGGCCCACGTCGGCTTCTGCGTGGACGGGCAGCCCTTCGTGATTCCCACCCTCTACGGCCGCAGCGGCGATCGCCTGTTCCTGCATGGTTCCGCTGCCAGCCGTATGCTGAAACACCTCGAAACCGGCGTGCCGGCCTGTGTTACCGTCACGCTGATCGATGGGCTGGTGCTCGCGCGATCGGCCTTCCACCACTCCATGAATTACCGGTCCGTCACCGCCTTCGGCACCGCGCGAAAAATCACCGGCGACAAGCCCAAGAATGAAGCGCTCGCCGTGATCTCCGAGCACCTCATCCGAGGCCGCTGGGACGAAGCCCGCCTGCCGAACGCGAAGGAACTCAAGGCGACCGCCGTGCTCGAGTTCGCCATCGAAGAGGCGTCCGCCAAGATCCGCACCGGACCTCCCGCTGACGACGAGGAAGATTACCAGCTTCCCATCTGGGCCGGCGTGCTCCCGCTGAAGCTCTCGCCCGGCGAGCCCGTGGCCGATGACCGCCTGACCCCCGGCATCCCCATGGCCGAATCCGTCCGCCGCTTCCGCCGCTAATTGTCTTCCGTAACCAGCTTGGGTACCGGCGTGTCCGGCGTGATCGGCGGCTTGCGCTTGTGAAACTCCGTCACCCGTTCGAACGCATGCGCCAGCGCTAGCACTCTGGATTCCGCGAACGGCGCCCCCACGATCTGCAGCCCGATCGGCAGACCGGCGCTGGTGAACCCGCACGGAATTGAAATCGCCGGCAAACCCAGTATGTTGAACTGCCCCGTGTTCTCCATTTCCGGATTGCGCGGCTTGTCCGATTCCTCGCGTTTCAACGCCGCTTCCACCGTCCGCGGCGACCTCCTCCGCGTGGGCAGCACCAGCACGTCGATCTCGCGGAACGAATCGCCGATCGTGCGCCGCAACAACTGCAGCTCCCTCCATCCCTTCACGTACGTGTGCGCCCTCGCTTCCGCGCCGCGCTGCAGATTGCGCCGCACCGGGATCTGATACAGGTTCTGCGCGCGCTGGAAGAATTCGTCGTGATACGCGTATGTTTCTCCCGGTAGATTCACCCCCGTCGTGGACGGGATGCTGACCTCGCGAGTCCCCCGCGTCATCTTCGCCAGAACCTGAATCGCGTTCTCCACCGCGGCAACGATCTCCTCATCGGCCAGATCGAAGAATGGCGCGCGCGGAATCCCGATCCGCAGCCCGGACACCGGCTGCCGCAGCGCCGCGGTGTAATCCGGGATCGCGTGCTCGACACTCGAAATGTCCATGCGATCGTAGCCCGCCAGCACCTGCAGCAGCATCGCGGCGTCTTCCACGCGCCGCGTCATCGGCCCGCAATGGTCCAGGCTCCACACCAGCGGAACAATGCCGCGGATGCTCACCAGCCCATACGTCGGCTTGAAGCCCACGATGGAGCAGAACGACGCCGGGGTGCGGATGGAACCTCCCGTATCCGTCCCCAGCGCCCCGAAGCACAATTCCGCCGACACCGCCGCCGCCGACCCGCCCGACGAGCCGCCCGGGTTGCGCTCCAGAGACCACGGATTCCGCACCGGCCCAAAGTAGGAGGTCGCGGACGTGCCGCCCCACGCGAACTCGTGCAGGTTCAGCTTGCCGATCAGGATCGCGCCCGCTTCTTTCAGCCGCCGGGTAACTTCCGCATCCTGTGTGGGAACGCGCTCCGCGAACACCGCGCTCGCAGCCGTGGTGCGAACTCCCGCGGTATCCACGTTGTCCTTCAGCGCGATCGGGATCCCGTGCAGCGGACCGCGCAGCCGCCCGGCGCGCTGTTCCGCCTCCAGCGCGCGCGCCTGCTCCATCGCTTGAGCCTTCATCACCGTGATGAACGCGTTCAACTTGGGGTTGTACACCGCGATCCGGTTCAGGCACGCTTCGGTGAGCTGCACCGGAGAGAGCGCTCGCGTACGAATGGCTTCTGACGCTTCTTTCAGCGTCAGCCCCGCCGGATCCACGTTCTGCGCACGTAGCCTTCCCGCCGCCACAAAAGCCGCCGCCGCGTTGATGAATTGCCGCCGTGTATGCATTGTGATGGCGAGCAAGTATATCAGCCGCGCCGCGGCGTTATAGAATAACCACCCATGGTGCGATTCCCGCTGTTCCTCGTCCCGTTTACTCTGCTGGCGCAGGCGCCGCCTGCTACTACGAAAGCCGATGTCGACCGCTGGATGACGGAGTATTCCAATTGGGGCCGGTGGGGCAAGGAGGATCAACTCGGCGCGCTGAACCTCATCACGCCCGAGAAACGAAAAGCGGCGGCCAGGCTGGTGAAGGAAGGCGTCGCCGTGTCCCTCGCGCACGACACCAACAAGGAGAAATCGGCCGAGAATCCGCAGCCCTACTCGCACACCATGATCGCCACCGGGGAGAGCCCGCGCGGCGCATTCGCCGTCGATTCCTTTTCCGTCACATTCCACGGTTACCAGCATTCCCATCTCGACGCTCTCAGCCACATGTTCTGGAACGGCAAGATGTACAACGGCTATCCGCAGAGCGATGTCACCGCCCAGGGCGCAGCCAAACTGGGCATCGCCAATGCTTACCAGGGCATCTTCACCCGCGCTGTACTCATTGACCTGCCCTGGGCCCTCGGCGTGGAATTCCTTGAGCCCGGACAAGCCATCCAGCCGGAGGATCTCGAGAAGTGGGAAAAGAAATCCGGCGTGAAAATCCAGCCCGGCGACGTGCTCCTGTTCCGCACGGGACGCTGGGCCCGGCGCACCGCCAAGGGCGGTTGGGACGGCGCCGCCCGGAACCCCGGACTGCACGCGCGATGCGGCGGCTGGGTGAAGAAGAAGGATCCCGCCGTGGTGGGCACCGATGTCGCCACCGACGTGCTCCCCAGCGGCGTTGCAGGCGTCACCCACCCCATGCACCAGATGCTGCTGGTCGCCATGGGCGTGCACATCTTCGACAATCTCGACCTCGAAGACGTCGCGCGCGAGTGCCGCAAACGCAATCGCTGGGACTTCCTGATCACCACCGCGCCCATCCGGCTTACCGGAGGCACCGGCAGCCCGCTCAATCCGATCGCGGTGTTCTAAACCCGGCCGAACCGTCCTACAATTCGAAGTATGACGGCCGCGATTCTCGTTGTCTTTCTCGCCCAGGTGGAGCACCAGCATCACCCGCCTCGATCGGCGGAGGAGTATGCCAAAGTTCTGGAAGACCCCAAGCGCGACGCCTGGCAGAAGCCGCATGAGGTGATCCAGGCGTTGGCCATCAAGCCGACTGACGTCATCGCCGACATTGGAGCCGGCTCGGGCTACTTCACGCGGCGCTTTGCCCGCCACGCCGCCAAAGTGTATGCGGTGGATATCGATGCCAAGCTTCTGGAACTCGCCAAGGGCGACCGGATCGAGACCGTCCTCGCCTCCGCCGACGATCCGAAACTGCCCCCGGCGTCCGCCGACATAATCTTTATCTGCGACGTCCTCCATCACATCGACAAGCGCCCGGCTTATTACCAGAAGCTGGCGCAAGCCCTGAAGCCGGGCGGCCGCATCGTCATCGTCGACTTTTACAAGAAGCCCTTGCCCGTCGGACCGCCGCCTTCCATGAAGCTCAGCGAGGACCAGGTCACCAGCGAGCTGAAAGCAGCCGGATTCCGCCTCGCCCGGTCACATGACTTCCTGCCTCATCAGTATTTTCTCGAGTTCACCCGCTGAACACAGCGCGGTGGGCTACGCTCAGAGTAGATGCCCCATCGCCTGACCCTCACTGAAATGGCGGCCAAGATCCAGGCTCGCCAGATGTCGCCCGTTGAACTGCTGGAATCGCACGTCCGCCAGATCGAACGCTGGAATCCCAGGTTGAACGCCTTCGCGATCACCGTCTTCGATGAGGCGCGGGCGCAGGCCAGGCGTCTCGAACAGCAGTTGCACTCCTCGAATTCGACCCTGGGGCAGCCCTTGGGTAGTCTCGCCGGCGTTCCCGTCTCCGTCAAGGAATGCTTTGATCTTGCCGGCCTTCCCACCACCTTGTGCAGCCGTCTGCTGCCGGCCGCGCCCGCCGATCGCGACAGCGCCCTGGTGGAGCGCCTCCGCCGCGCCGGCGCGGTAATCCTGGGCAAGACCAACACCCCCGAGTTCATGGTCAGCTACGAGACCGACAACGAGATCTACGGCCGCACCAACAACCCCTGGGACTTCGAGCGCACCCCCGGCGGGTCCAGCGGCGGCGAAGCCGCGGCCATTGCCGCCTTCTGCTCGGCCGGTGGCATCGGCTCTGACGGTGGAGGCTCCATTCGCGTCCCCGCGCACTTCTGCGGCATCGCCGGCCTGAAGCCGACCCCCGGCCGCCTGTCCACCATCGGCGAACGCACTCGCGGCGCGACCCCTCACGGAATCGGCGTGCCCGGCCCGATGGCCCGCACGGTCCGCGATGTCCGGGCGCTGTTCAAAGTCCTGGCGGGATACGACGAACGCGATTCTCTCAGCGCCCCGGTCGGTGCCCAGAACCAGACCATCGACGGAATTCGCATCGGCGTGATGGAGCAGTTCGGCTCTATTCCCGTCGACCCCGCGATCTCCGAGGCGCTCCGCAAGGACGCGGCCAAGCTCAGCGTGTGCGGATTCGCCATCGACGAATTTCGCCCGGAGGGCCTCGATCGCGCCCCCAACCTGTGGAGCTTCTTCTTCAACCAGGTCCCCGCAGTCCCCTTCCGCAAGTTCATCGCGGGGCGCGAGTCGGAAGTCAGTTGGACTGCCCTGGAAGGATTGGACAAGCTCGCTGCGATGCCTGCTCCGACAGCCGCCGAGTTGCTCGAAGCGCAGGCGGAACGCGACGCGATTCGCCGGCACCTGCTCGACCAGATGCGGAGCACCCCCGTCCTCCTGATGCCGCCGGCGAGCATTCCCGCAATGAAGCATCGCGAGCGCCGATGGGAAATCGGCGGCAAATCCATCGGCATGTTCCAGGCGATGATGACCTGCACGCCCTGGAATCTGCTCGGGTTCCCCGCGCTGGTGCTGCCCTTCGGCAAGACTGAACGCGGACTCCCGGTCGGCGTGCAACTCGTGGGCCGGCCCTTCAGCGAGGAACTGCTGCTCGAAATCGGCGTTCGGCTGGAGGAAGCTCGCGGGCCCTTCGCCGCGCCGGAGCCGTATCTCAGCTAGATGTCGCGCGTGATCCCGCGCTTGGATCCGCGGATGAACCCGACCAGGTGCAGCGTGTGCTCATCCGCGATCTCGGATTCGATTCTGCCCAGCGCCTCCTCCAGCTTCAGCCCGCTCCGGTACAGGAGCCGGTAGGCTTCCTTCAGCCTCCGCACCTGCTCCACGCTGAACCCGGCTCGCTTCAAGCCAACGATATTGATCCCCTTGGCCGCGATGTTGAAATCCGAATACAGAAAATACGGCGGAACATCGCTGTTCACCCGCGTATTGCCGCCCACCATCGCGTACCGGCCGATCTTCGACCACTGATGCACCACCACGCCGCCGCTGAGGAACGCGTTATCCTCCATCTCCACATGACCCGCCACCAGCGCGCAGGACGCGATCACGTTCCTGCTGCCGATCCGGCAATTGTGCGCGATGTGCCCCGAGGTCATGATGTAATTCTCATCGCCGATCTCGGTGACGCTTTCCGGCTGCGTCCCCCGCGAGATTGTGTAGTGTTCGCGGATCCGGTTTCCGTTGCCGATCCTCAGGTAGCTGCGTTCCCCCCGGAAATTCTTGTCCAGCGGATCCGTGCCCAGCGCCGTCCCGGCCGAGATCTCGTTTTGATCCCCCATCGTGGTCCAGCGCTTCACATAAACGTACGGCTCCAGGCGGCATTGCGCCCCGATAACGACATCAGACTCAATCACGCAGTACTCGCCGATCACCGTTCCCGGCCCGATGACGGCATCCGGGTGTACGCGCGCCGTCGCTGCGATGACGGCGGAGGGGTCCACTGGCATAGATTTGATGATACGGGAGGAAGTCCGAATTGCGCCTGAGAGAATTGGCTGAGCAACTGAAGTGCGAATGGGAAGGTGACGGCGACCTGAATCTGGCCCGCGTCGCGCCGCTCGAATCCGCCGCCGCCGGCGAGCTGACATTCGCGGAGAATCCGAAGGCGTTCGCCGCCGCGGCCGCATCCGGCGCTTGCGTGATCGCCCCTGCCGCGTACCGGCGGCCGGAAGCTCAAAGCGTGCTGCGCGCTCCCGAGCCGAGGCTCGCCGCCGCCCGCGCCATCGCCTTGCTCCACCCCCGTAAGCGGGCGGCCGCGGGCGTCCACCCCACCGCCATCGTCTCACCCGATGCCGAGATCGACTCGAGCGCCAGCGTAGGCCCCTTCTGCATCATCGGAGCGGGCTCCCGCATCGGCGCCGGAACCGAGATCCACGCACGCTCCACCCTCGGGGACAACGTCCGCCTTGGCCCGGATTGCCTGCTCCACGCCGGCGTCACCATCCATGACAACGTAACCATCGGGAACCGGGCCATTCTACACTCGGGCGTCGTCATCGGCGCCGATGGCTTCGGCTTCGTCTTCCACCAGGGCCGGTTCGAAAAGTTCCCCCAAATCGGGCGCATCCAGATTGGCGACGACTTCGAAGCCGGCGCGAATGCCACTATCGATCGCGCCGCCCTCGGAGTCACGGAAATCGGCCACGGCGTCAAGCTCGACAACATGGTTCATGTCGGCCACAACGTGCGCATCGGGAATCACGTCGTCGTCGCCGCGCAAACCGGCATCTCCGGCGGTGCGGTCATTGAGGATTACGTGATCATCGGCGGGCAGGTCGGGATCGCCGACAAGGTGCGGATCGAAAAGCAGGCTGTCATCGGAGCCAAATCCGGAATCCCCAGCTCCAAGATCATTCGCTCCGGCGCCACCGTGTGGGGCCTGCCCGCGCGGCCTCTCAAGGATTATCTTGAGGAGCTTGCGACGCTCGGGAAGCTGACCGCGCGGCGGAAGGAACTGGACGCGCTGCTGAACGCAGCCAGGACGCCGACTGAATCACCCGCGCCGCCTGACGGGGCTTGACTTCCAGCAGCAACGATACCCGGTCGCCGGACGGCTGGTAGATGATGCTGCCGGACCGCAGTTGCGCCACGCCCAGTTCGATCTCCTTGGATGCCGCGCCTTCCTCGATCCGCAGAACCCCTGTGGTGGCGGCCGCGATCGCCGGCGACTCGTGATCCCACTTCACGTTCAGATTGTCGCCGGATTCGGCAACTGTCAGGCCGAGCGAAAAGGGGTCCCGCGCCCCCGCTGCCCCGGGCAGCGGCAATGCCTGCGAAAGCAGATAACCGGCCCCCGTTCCCGCCAGTCCCACGCCAAGAATCAGCACCCATCGCCGCGCGCCTTGTAAGTGTCCTGCCATGTGAGTTACCGTCAGTTCGTATATCGACAGTTCTCCCGGCAACCCGCATGAGCGGAACACTTTACCTGGTAGCCACGCCGATCGGAAACTTGGAGGATACCACCTACCGCGCCGTAAGGGTTTTGCGCGAAGTGGCCGCCGTCGCCTGCGAGGACACCCGGCAGAGCCGCAAGCTCCTCGACCACTACGGCCTCGGCACCCCACTTGTCAGTTACCACGAACACAACGAGGCGTCGCGGACGGAGGAATTGATCGCGCGTCTGGAAGCCGGCGAGTCGATCGCCCTCATCTCCGACGCCGGCACGCCCCTGGTGTCCGACCCCGGTTACCGCCTGGTGCGCGCGGCCATCGAACGGGGGATAGCCGTCGTACCCGTGCCTGGCGCTTCCGCGGTGCTGGCCGCGTTGGCTGCCTCCGGCTTGCCCACCGACGCGTTCCGCTTCGGCGGCTTCCTGCCCGCCAAGTCCGCCGCCCGCCGCCGCGAGCTGGAACTGCTGCGCGACTCACAAGAGACCGTGATCCTGTACGAAAGCCCCCACCGCATCCTCGAATCGCTGGCCGACATCGCGGAAGTGCTGGGCGATCCGCCCATGGTGCTCGCCCGCGAGCTCACTAAGCTCCACGAGCAGTTCCTGCGCGGGACCGCCACCCAGATCCGCCAAACACTCCACGCCCGCGGGACCGTCAAGGGTGAAATCACCCTGGTGATCGGCAAAGGCGATCCGCACCCCGCGGCCCCCGCCGACCTCGGCGCCTCCGTCCGCCTCCTGGAGGCCCAGGGTGTTCCCCGCATGGACGCCATCAAGCAGGTCGCCAAGCTCCACAACGTAGGCAAACGCGAGGTTTACCGCTTCCTGGAGGAGGTCAAGAAGTGACCCGGAAAAATATCTCGCTCCTCTGGAATAAACCAGCCGCTGAACCGGATTCCAACGCATCAGGGCCCTTCCGGCCAAACATCGCCATGAACCAATTCAGACCAGCCGTCGCAATCCCCCTGCTCCTGTGGTGTGGCATCGCCGCCGCCCAGGAGCCGGCCAAGATCCAGAAAACCGGCCCCCCCGTCGGCGCCCGCATTCCCGCCTTCGAACTGCCCGACCAGACCGGCCGCAAGCAGACCTTCGAAAGCCTCCGCGGGCCCCAGGGCCTGGTGTTGCTGTTCTTCCGTTCCGCCGATTGGTGACCCTACTGCAAAACCCAACTGGTCGAGTTGGAAAACGAAAAAGCGAAGTTCGAGAAGCAGGGAATGAAGGTCGCCGCGATTAGCTTTGATAGCCCCGCACTGCTGGCGGAGTTCGCGAAGCGGCGGTCAATCACCTATCCGTTGCTGTCGGATAACGATTCCCAGGTGATCCGCGCCTTCGACCTCCTGAATGAGGAGTTCCCGAAGGACCACGTCTGGTTCGGCATACCGCACCCCGGAACCTACGTTCTGAACCCGCAAGGCGTCGTTACCGCCAAGTATTTCGAGGCCGATTACCGCGAACGTTACACGCTCGCGACAGTCTATGCCAAGTCCTTCACCGCCCCAGGCGATTCCGGCGTGGTGGATACGCCGCACCTCACCCTCCGCTACGCCGCCAGCGATGCGGCGGTGCGCGCCGGCAGCCGCGTGCAGTTGACCGTCGAGGTGGAGCTGAAACCGAAAATGCACGTCTACGCGCCCGGAGTCCAGCCCAGCTACAAGCCCATCGAATGGAACATGGAAGCCTCCGATGCCTGGAAGCCTCACCCGGCGGCGTTCCCGAAGTCCCGGATCCTGCGCCTGGAAGCGATTCAGGAGAGCGTCCCCGTCTTCGAGGGCCGCTTCACTCTCACTCGCGACGTGACCATTGGACCCCAGGCGAAGGTGAAACCCGCCCTATCGGGCAACGAACTCGTGGTGAAAGGCGAGTTCCGCTACCAGGCTTGCAATGATCGCGAATGCTTCGCGCCGCGAAGCATACCGCTTGAATGGAAGCTGCGTTACGAGAGTCACGTCCTGGAGCGGTCGCCCGCCGAGTTGCAGCGCAAGAAAGCCGCTCGCTGATCAGCCTAACCGGCGCCGCACGCCAGTTCCCGCAGCGCCAGCACCGTATTCCAGTTGCGGCCCGTCATCGGGCCGCCGAACGATCTTTCCAGGACCGCTGTCGATAGCTTGGACCGGCCGACACCCTCCGGAAAGTAGATGTAGACTTCGCGGCCTCGCGCCTCCACCTGTTCGGGAAGCCCCAGCCGCGCGATCTTCGCAAGCGCATCGCCGGCGGGCTCGCCTGCCAGGAACATCACCAGCAGCTTCGAGCGGTCGAGATCCCGCGCAAAACCGATTGGCAGTCCTTCCACCGTCGCGGCGATCTGAGGTGCCGTACGCGGGACCACGGCGGGCCGAAACCCCAGCCTCGCCTCGATCGCCTCTTCCAGCGCGACCGCCGCCGCTTCCGGCTTGCGCCGCGTCCGGAAGACTACGTTCCCGCTCTGCAAACACGTCCGCGAATCCTCGAACTTCAACGACTCGCAGATCTCGCGCAGAGTCTGCATCGGCAGCTTGTTGCGGCCCACCACATTCACTCCGCGCAACAGCCCGACGATCGTCTCCATGGGATCAGCCTCCGTTCAGCGCTGCCCGCAGGAAACGGCCCGTGTACGACCCCGGACACTCCGCCACCTGCTCTGGAGTCCCGGTGCAGACCACGCTCCCGCCCTGCGCCCCGCCTTCGGGCCCGAGATCGATAATCCAGTCCGCCGCCCGGATCACGTCCAGGTTGTGTTCGATGATCAGAATCGAGCCGCCGTTCTGAATCAGCCGGTCGAACGCATCCAGCAGCTTCGAAATGTCGTCGAAATGAAGCCCGGTGGTCGGCTCATCGAAGATGTACAGCGTCCCTTCGCTGGTTGCCTGGCACAAATGCGACGCCAGCTTCACCCTCTGCGCCTCGCCTCCGGACAACGTGGTCGCCGACTGCCCCAGCCGCAGGTACCCGAGCCCCACATCGTTCAGCACCTTCAGCTTGCCCGTCAGCTTCGGCACATCGGAGAAGAAGGACAACGCCTCCTTCACCGTCAACTGCAGCACCTCGTGGATGTTCAGCCCCTTGTAGCGGACCTCCAGCACGCTCTGCTTGTACCGCGTGCCCTTGCAGTCCTCGCACACCAGCGCGACATCGGCCAGGAATTGCATTTCCACCGTCACCGTGCCGTCACCCTGACAGGTTTCGCAGCGCCCGCCGGGAATGTTGAACGAAAAATGCCCGCTTGCATAGCCCCGGCGATCCGCTTCCGGAGTCGCCGCGAACAGCTCCCGGATCACGTCGAAGGCCTTGATGTAGGTCACCGGGTTGGACCTCGGCGTCCGCCCGATCGGCGACTGATCCACCAGCACAACCTCGCTCAGCAAATCGGCTTTCTCCACCTTGCGCCAGGTGATCTTCTCCACCGGTCCGAAGCCTTCGTCTTCGCCCGGCGCGGGCAACACCGGCGCCGACCCGTGCTTCATCTGCTTCAGCAGCGCCTTGTACAGCACCTCATGCACCAGCGTCGACTTGCCCGACCCCGATACCCCGGTCACCGCCACCATCATGTGCAGCGGCACCTCGATGTCGATGTTCTTCAGGTTATGCGCGCTCGCGCCGCTCAGCCGGATGATGCGCTTCGCGTTCGCCTTGCGCCGCTCCCGCCAGCGCCACGCCTGCATGTCGCCGCGCAGATACTTGGCCGTCAGCGTGGACCCCGATTCCAGCAGCTTCGGGAACGATCCTTCAAACTGTATGCGGCCGCCGTGCTCCCCCGCTCCCGGGCCCAGATCCAGAATGTGATCCGCCGACCGCATCACGTCCGGATCGTGCTCCACCACCAGAATCGTGTTGCCCAGATCCCGCAGCTCTTCCAGAATGCCGATCAGGCGCTCCGTATCGCGCGAGTGCAGCCCGATCGAGGGCTCATCCAGCACATAGCAGGCGCCCACCAGCCGCGATCCCAGGCACGTCGCGAGCTGAATGCGCTGTGCCTCGCCGCCCGACAGCGTCATCGAAAGCCGGTCCAGCGTCAGATACTCCAGGCCCACATCGTTCAGGAACTGCAGCCTCTGCCGCACCTCCACCATCACCTTATCCGCCACCTGCGACTCTTCCGGCGACAACTCCAGCCCGTCGAAGAACGCCCGCGCCTCGGCGATATTCAGCTTCACCACTTCGGACATCGTGCGTCCGCCCACCCGAACGTTCAACGCATCCTTGCGCAGCCGCGATCCGCCGCAATCGGGGCACTCCGCATACCCGCGGTACCGGCTCAGGAAAACGCGAACGTGCACCTTGTACTTCTTCGATTCCACCTCTTTGAAATAGCGGCGGATGGAATCCTGCACAATCGCCTTCTCTTCGGGCTTCAGCTCCGCGTAGGGCGTCTTCAGGCGAACTTTGCCCTTCGCCCGCTTCACCAGATCCTCCAGACCCCAGCCGTGCTGCGGCTTGGTCCAGGGATCCACCGCGCCTTCCTCCAGCGACTTCGACCGGTCAGGAATGATCAGGTCCATGTCGTAGTCGATCGTGTTGCCGAACCCCTGGCAGCGCGGGCACGCGCCCACCGGCGAATTGAAGCTGAACATCGCCGGCTCGGGATCCTTGTACTCGATCCCGTCCCGCTTGCATGCGAACTTCTCGCTGAACTTGCGATCCTCGCCGCCATCCGCCGGGCGGAACACGATCTCGCCCGCTTCGCGATAACAGATCTCCGTCGTATCCACCAGCCGCTGATGCAGCTCCGGGCCGATCACCAGGCGATCCACCAGCGCGAACACCGGCTTGGTGAAGTCCACGTCCAGCAGGCTCTCGGGCGTCGAGAACTCGAACGTCCGGCCCTCCTGGAACAGCCGGTTGAAGCCCTTGCGGCGCAAGTCGAACAGATTGTCGCGCAGCACTTCGCTCTTCACGTCGATCCGGATCGGAAACAGCGCGTACCAGCGCGAGCCCTCCGGCTGCGCGAGCATCGCCTGCGCCACGAAATCCACCGTGTCGCGATTCACCCGCTCCCCGCACTTGGAACAGTAAGTACGTCCGATGCGCGCGAACAATAGTCGCAGGAAATCGTACAACTCCGTCGACGTCGCCACCGTCGATCGCGGGTTGCGGGTCGTGTTCTTCTGCTTGATCGCGATCGGGGGCGCGATCCCGTCGATCTCATCCACGTCCGGCTTCTCCATGCGCTCCAGGAATTGCCGGGCGTAAGCCGACAGCGATTCGACGTACCGCCGCTGGCCCTCCGCGTATACGGTGTCGAACACCAGGGAGCTTTTGCCGGAGCCGGAAACCCCGGTCACTACCGTCAGCACATTGTGCGGAATCTCAACCGAGATGTTCTTCAGGTTGTGTACGCGCGCACCACGGATGGAAATGGTCTCGGACAAGGGGGTTACTTCCAGTATAGTGGACGCCGCGCGTGCGATCATGAAGTGGAGGAGCAAGAGTGCCGCAATGAAGATGTTCGTGGCTTTCACGCTCGCGGCGAGTCTGTACGCCGCTTCCGAACCCGAGATCTACCGCGCCCAAACCGGCAATAACCAGATCGAGTTCACCGCCACCGCCGTCACCGACAAGCAGGAGGTCGCGAGGATGTTGGGCGGCTTTCCGGTGGACATCATCATCGTGGAGATTAAGGTAACGCCGCGGACCGATGAACCGCTCGCCATCTCTCCCGATGATTTCACCCTCCTATCCCATCGCGACGGGCAGCGCAGCGCCGCGTTTTCCGCCGCGCAGCTTGCGGGCAAGAACATGATGGTGGTGCGTCGGCAGCAGCGCGGCGCTGGCATCGGCGCCCAGAGTCCCACCTTCGGCGGCGTTTTCGGCGGCGGCTCTGCCGGAAGCGGCACCACTTCCACCACCGAGGTGAAGGCCACCATGGAACAGGGAACCACCGAGGAGAAGCTGCTGAAGGCGCTGCAGGAGAAGATCCTGCCCGAGAAGACCACGCTCGATCCCGTTAGCGGCCTGCTCTACTTCCCCATCGACGATGTGAAAGTGAAGCCCAAGGATCTGACGCTGATTTACAAGGGTCCCGGGGGCCGCGTGGTCGCGCCCTTTGAGAAGCTGCGCGACAAGCGCTAAACCCCCAGCCGCTCCTTCAGCGCCTTCAGGCGGTCCCGCGCCACCGTGAGCTCCGTCTTCTTTTCATCCTTCAGGCGGACCAGCATCTTGCCGTTGAACCAGGAGTGCAGCTCCTGCACGTATTCGACATTGACGATCGTGGACCGGTGGATCCGCAGGAACTGCCGCGGGTTCAGCTTGGCCTCCAGCTCGGCGATGGTGGAGTCCAGCACGAAGCTCTTTCGCGCCGTGGCGGCGAAGGTCAGCTTGTCGCTGGCGTAGAAATGCGTCACCTGAGCGACCTCGATGAACTCGATCTTCTCGCCCAGCCGCGACGCCAGCCGGTCCGGATACGTCTCCGTGGCCGGTAAGGCGGCCTGCAGCCTTTCGAGCAGCGCCTCCATTCGCGGGCGGGGCGAGAGCCCCTCGCGAATACGCTCGAGCTTGTCGATGGCCCGTTCCAGCGCAGCTGCTTCCACGGGCTTCAGCAGGTACGCGATCGAATTCACGTCGAACGCCTGCAGCGCGTACTGTGAGAACGCCGTGGTAAACACTACCAGCGGCTGATCCCGCGGTCCCAGCGCCTCCAGCAGTTGGAACCCGTTGTAACCCGGCATCTCGATGTCCAGGAAGAGCACGTCGCAGCCCGACCGGCGGATCGCGGCCACCGCCTCCACCGGATCGGTGGATGTGCCGGCCACCGTTACCCGTCCGGTTTCCGGCAGCATGCGCGCCAGGCGCTTCACCGCCAGCGGTTCGTCGTCAACCACGAAGGCTGTCAGCATGCCGCGCCTCCGCTCCGGCATGGGCCGGCACCGCGATCGCCACCTTCATTCCTCCCGCGTGCGGCCGCAGTTGCAACGCCGCCCGCCCGCCGAACCCCGCCGCCAGGCGCTGCCGCAGCAGGTCCAGCCCATGCCCCGGTTTCAACGCCGCGCTGGAGAATCCCGGACCGTCGTCGGCGATCTCGATCTCCACGGCCCCGTCTTCCGCCCGCCCGGTGACCTCGATCCAGCCGCCTTCGCGCCGCGGCGCCACCGCGAATTTCACCGCGTTCTCCACCACCGTCTGCACCGCCAGCGGCGGCACCAGAGTCTGCATCAGCTCCTCGGGAACATCCAGGCGATAGCGCAGCCTGCCCCCGAATCGCGCCTTCTCGATCTCCAGATAATCGCCGGCGATCTTCATCTCCCGCTCCAGCGGCACCAGGCCGCTCTGGTTGGCGTCCAGCGAAAACCGCAGCAGCGCCGCCATCCGCCCGATCAACTGCTCGGCCCGCCGCGGATCCTCCGGAATCAGGGACGATATGGAATTCAGCGCGTTGAACAGGAAGTGCGGATGGATGCGGGATTCGAGCGCCGCCAGTTGCGCTTCGCTGGCCAGCTTCAAGGCGCGTTCCCGTTCCAGTTCCTTGGTGCGCAACTCCAGCGTCCTCGCCTCCAACTGGTAACGCATGCTGTGATAGAACGCGATCGCCAGGCCGAAGGTCAGGGCCACGATGGTGCTCAGGATGAAGGCCCGTCCGAAGCCCGCCACCGGATCGTGCCGCGCGTCCAGCCACCAGCGGATGAGGAAACCCGCCAGCAGCGTTCCCACCGCGGAAACCGCCAGGATCGCCAGCACCCGCAGCGTCCAGCGCAGCACCGGCGGCATCTGGACCGTGGCCATCCACTGCCGCGGGATCACCACGAACGCCAGCCCGCCCACGCAGTTCGAATAGATCGCCGAGTGGTAGAAGTAAGCCAGAAAGCGCTGGAAACCGCCCTCGCTGAATCCGAACATCAAGGTGGCGACGCCCGCCGCGATCGCGAAGTTGATCGCAATGGAGCGCGCGACCTCGGCCAGCTTGCCCATGCCTCTCATTATGTCTAGTTCGACTTGGCGGAGACGTGGCAGCCGATACAGCCGGTCTGATTGGCGGGCAGGGACTTGGTTTCCAGCCACAGGGCCGCGCGCTTGGAATAGCCGGTCTCCGGTAGATCCCGCAGGATGCGCTCGAAGAACTGCTGCGCCTTTTCCATCTTGCCCGCGCGGCTATAGCCTTCGGCCAGCCCGAACAGAAGCTCGCCTCGCGGATGCGTGCCCAGCTTGTCGAAATGACCCGCCTGCAACTCCAGCGTGGCCTCATAATCGGACAGGCCGGTCTCCAGCAGCGGCGCGCCGACCTCCTTGGGCGTGAACCGCGAGGTGTTCAGCAGCACCGCGCCCCGCGGAATCCGGACTCCGATGTTCTTCGGTTCCAGTTCCACGGCCTTCTGCATCTCCCCCAGCGCCTTGGTCCACAGCTCCATGGCGTTCGGCTGATTCTTGCGGAAGGCGTCGCCCGCCATCATCAGCAGGCCTCCGCCGTGCCACACCAATGCCTCGGCATGATTCGGATTGGTGGCCAGCACATCCTCGCAAGCCTTCATGCCTTTCTGCAGCGACTCGGCATCGCCGGAGAACCCGGCGAAGAACAGATTACGGACCTGGTGATCGAAACGCGTCTGCGCGTTCGCGGGCATCCAGGCCAGGATCAGGCCGCCGGCGAATCCCAGGCAGGCGGCGGCGAGAAAGGGTGTTCTGCGTTTCATGATGCGAGTATGCGGCGGGGACGCCGCAAGGCGATCCGGAAATCGCTGAAGCCCTCCGATTTCCCGACGAATGGCGGATGGAAGCCGACGAATCGCGGGGCTACCGGCAGGCCTCGCGAGCTTCCCGCCAGACCAGGTCGCTGACCAGGGGCTCGCCCGCGCCGGCGAAGCGCCCGGACTCCCGCCGGATAAGCGCGGCGCGGCTGGCCGTGGACGGATGTGTCGAGACGTACACCAGCGCCTCTGGAACGTCCTTGGTCGCATCCTCCAGCGTTTCGAACAACGCCGTCATGCCGCGAGGGTGGATGCGCGCCGCGATCATCGCCTGCAGCCCGCGCCGGTCCGCATCCTCTTCGTCGCCGCGCCGGTAACGCAGCGCGCGCAGTGTTCCCATCGTCTCCATGATGCTTTTCGCGGCGGTGGCGTCGCCTACGGCCAGGCCGATCAGCGCCGTAGTCGACAGCT
>CAYOQB010000107.1:0-18532 GCA_964406035.1 uncultured Solibacteraceae bacterium
TAGCGCTGCAGGCCGGGGACGCCGCCGAGCGTGCGGGCGAGGCGGACGCCGCGAACGATGGCTTCGGCGACCGCTTCGGCTGCCGCGACGCCAAGGGCGTCAATGGGCGCGCGCTCCCGTCCGATCGACAACGCCACCACGACATCGCCATCGGACATCGTATTCACGGGTGAGATGGCGCGGGCCACGCCCAACTGGCCAAGCTGCGCGAGCTTCCGCGCCTCTGCCTTGGTGAGCAGCGCATTGGTGGCGACACACACCAGCGTGGTGTTCTCGCGGCTGAATCCGCCGCGGGTGGCGCGCTTCATCAATGCATTGGAATCCGCGAACTCCGCCGAAGCTTCCGATTTCCGGGTACCCGCCACGATGCGGCCTTGAGCATCGCGGATATCGCCCACGGCGTTGACGGCGGCCAGGGCGGACACCCGTACCGCGGCGTTCGCGCCGTCCAGGGCTACTGTGTACGATCCGACGCCGCCCTTCATCGCGGTTTTCATGCCCGCGAGCTTGCCGACCGTCGCGCCGACGCCTGCGCCGACGCATCCCTCCTCGACGGCGTTGGCCGAGGCGGCGGCTGCCGCCTGCTCCCCCATCTTCAGGTCGGGTCGCGCGGATGCCTTGCCGATGGCGAGGTCATAAAGGATCGCGGCGGGCACAAGCGGAACTTTTCCCGCGGCAGTGGGGAAGCCGATGCCCTGCTTCTCCAGGTAGCGACGGACGCCGGAGGCGGCTTCCAGGCCGAAGGCGCTGCCGCCGGCAAAGACCACCGCGTGAACCCGGTCGGTGACGTTCAACGGGGTCAGCAACTCAAACTCGGATGTGCCGGTGGCCGAGCCGCGGATGTCGGCGCCGCCCACGGCGCCGCCCTCACACAGGATCACGGTGCAGCCCGTAAGTCCCTCGAAGTCAGAGGCGTGGCCGACACGCACGCCGGGAATATCGGTGAGGCCTTTCATCGGGCTTACTTCGCTTGTATGTTAGCATCGAAGGTCTGGGAGAGCGGCGCTTTGCTGGATTTCCTGAAGACTCCGATCCAGTCACTGCAGGATTTCGTGATACTGGGCGGCAGGACCTTCGCCAACCTTTTTCGACGGCCGCACTACGCCGATGACATCGCCATTCAGATGGACATCATCGGTGTGGGCAGCCTGCCCATTGTTCTGCTGACGGGTTTCTTCAGCGGCGCGGTGATGGGGCTGCAGATGTCGCGGGCGCTGTCCACCTACGGTGCGACGGGGCAGGTGGGTAACATCGTTTCCATCACGCTGGTGCGCGAGCTGGGTCCGGTGCTCACGGCGCTGCTGGTGGCGGGGCGAAACGCCTCGGGCATGGCGAGCGAGCTCGGGTCCATGAAGGTGACCGAGCAGATCGACGCGATGCGGGCGCTGGGAACCGATCCGGTGCAGAAGCTGGTGAAGCCGCGGCTGATCGCCACCTGCTTCGTGCTGCCGCTGCTGACGATCATCGCCGACTTCGTGGGCATGTTCGGCGGCTGGGTGATCGCGGCGACAATATTGCAACTGGCCAGCACACAATATTGGTCGAGCGCGTGGCGGGCGCTGAGCTATTCGGATATCGCGCAGGGCCTGCTGAAACCGTTCGCCTTCGCGATCATCATCTCCCTGGTGGGCTGCTTCTACGGAATGCGGACCACGGGGGGCACGCAGGGAGTGGGCCGCTCCACCACGCAGGCGGTGGTCGTGGCCAGCGTCTGGATTTTCGTCACCACGTTCTTCATCACGCGAATCTTCGTTTCCATTTGAAGCAATGGCGGACCAGCCGATCGTACAGTTCGAGAACGTGTCGGTGCAGTTCGATTCCGTTGTCGCGCTGCGCGACTGTTCCTTCACCATGCGACCGGGGGAGACGCGGGTGATCCTGGGAGCGGCGGGAGCGGGAAAAACGGTGCTGCTGAAGACCACGCTGGGGCTGTATCGCCCTTCGGCGGGACGGCTGCTGGTGTTCGGGCAGGATGTCACGCGGCTGCCGGAGAAGGAATGGTATGACATCCGCTCCAAGATGGGCGTCCTGTTTCAGGAGGGCGGGCTGTTCGATTCGCTGACCATCGAGGAGAACGTATCGTACCCGCTGATCAACCAGAGAGTGGCGAGGCTGGACCCGCATCGCGACGCGGCGGTGATCGAGGAGCGGGTGCGGGAATCGCTGCGTTTCGTCGAGCTGGAGCATACCCTGGAGAAGTTCCCGAGCGAGCTGTCGGGAGGCATGCGGCGGCGCGTGGGCATCGCGCGCGCGGTGGTGACGTCGCCTCCGCTGGAGCTATACGACTCACCCACCGCGGGGCTGGATCCGATCACGGCCAACAACATCGTGTCGCTGATCGTGAAGGAGCGCGACTCGCGCAACACCGCGACAATGATGGTTACGCACCGATATCAGGATGGGCAGTTGATGGCCAATTTCCGCTACAATCCGGGAAAGGGGCGGCTGGAGAAGGCTTCGGAGAACGGGTCCGGCGCGAAGCCGATCCGGACGGTGTTCATGGTTCTGAATGACGGGCGTGTGGTATTTGAAGGCTCGCAGGCGGAGCTCGAGGCTTCGCAAGATCCGTATTTGAAGAAGTTCGTGCGACAGGAATAGGATGCCGGTCGAGAAAAAAGCGCAATGGGCGCGGCTGAAGGTGGGAGTCATGGCGATTTTGGCCATGATCATCCTGGGCGTGCTGGTGTTTTTGTTGACGGGACGCGAGAGCTTCTGGTCGAACAAGGCGACGGTTTACACCTACATGGACGATTCGGCGGCGCTGGCGCCGGGTTCGCCGGTGCGGCTGAACGGGATTCTGATCGGCTCGGTGGAAAAGGTGGGCCTGTCGGGATTGACGCAGCCGAACCGGATCGTGCGGCTGGACTTGCGGATCGCCGAGGACTACTTCGCGCAGATCCCGGTGGATTCGGTGGCGGCGATCGCATCGGAAAACGCGCTGGGAACCAAGTTCATCAATATCAAGAAGGGCACCAGCCAGACCACGGTGCGACCGGGCGCGGAGATTCCGGCGCTCGACACGCGCGATTTCGACGACGTCGTGCAGCAGGGCTATTCGCTGCTGGCGAGCCTGCAGGGGGCGCTGCAGAGGATTGACGCGATCATCGGGCAGGTGGAGGTCGGCAAGGGTACGATCGGCAAGCTGCTGGTTGACGAGACGCTGTACAACCAACTGGTGTCAATCGTGGGCGAGGTGCGGAAGGTGGCGGTGGCGCTGTCGAGCGGGCAAGGCACGGCGGGCAAGCTGATTTACGACGACGCGCTGTACACGGACATCCGCAAGTCCCTGGGGCGGGTGGATTCGGTGCTGGAGGGGCTGCAGGCGGGCGAAGGCTCGGCGGGCAAGCTGCTGAAGGACCCGGCGTTGTACAACGAGACGCGGCAATCCATCGCGGAGGTGCGGACGCTGCTGGCGGACCTCAACGCCGGCAAAGGCTCGGCGGGGCGGCTGCTGAAGAGCGATGAACTGCACAACCAGGTGTCGGGCGTGATCCGCAAGTTGGATACGACCATGGACAAGCTCAACTCGGGCCAAGGCACGCTGGGCCAACTGCTGGTGAATCCGGCGATGTACGACAACCTGAACGGCACCACGGTGGAACTGCAGGGCCTGTTGAAGGACTTCCGAGCGAATCCCAAGAAGTTCCTGCGGATCAAGCTGGCGCTGTTCTAGACATGCGAATCGGCCTGTTGCTGCTCCTGCCGCTGGCGGCGATCGCCACCGATCTCTCCGAACTCAAACAGCTCAGCGTCATCCCGCTGGATGCCACGCTGCATCATGTGCAGGGGATCGAGGTGGACGGCGATCACCTGTACGTCACCAGCGTGGATCGCCAGACCAAGAAGGGCTGGCTGCACCTGATCGACCTGAAGTCGCGCAAGCTGCTGCGGGAGGTGGAAGTCCAGGAGGGCGAACGCTACCATCCGGGGGGCATCTCGATGGACGCCGACTCGCTTTGGATTCCGGTGGCGGAATACCGACCCTTGAGCAGCGCCACGGTGCAGCAGCGGGAGAAGAAGACGCTGCGCCTGCTGAGCCGGTTCGAGGTTCCCGATCACCTGGGATGCGTCGCCGCGACGCAGTTCAAGATCTACGGCGGCAACTGGGATTCCAGGCAGATCTACGAGTGGGATCGCGACGGGAAGCAGGTGGCGAAGCGCGACAACCCGTCGGGGACCAAGTATCAGGACATGAAGTTTCTGGGCGGGCAACTGGTGGGTTCGGGTAATCGCGATGCGGACTCGGGAGCGATCGACTGGCTGGACCCCGCGACGCTGGAGTTGAAACGCCGGATCACGGCGGGGAAGACGGATCGCGGGGTGCGTTTCAACAACGAGGGGATGACGATTCGCGGAGGCAAGCTGTATTTGCTTCCGGAGGATGGTCCGTCGCGGCTGTTCGTGTTTGAGCTGCGGTAGCCGCTACACTCGAAGGGAATGTCACCGGCCCGCCGCGCTGCCTGGAATGTACTCCGCAAAGTTTCCCAAGGGGCACACGCGACCGATGCGCTGATGCGAGAGACGGCGAAGCTCGATTCCAGGGATGCGGCGCTGGCGCATCAGATCGTGTACGGCTGCCTGCGCTATCAGGCGCAACTGGATCATCTGATTGAAGTGTTCTCCGGACGGCCGCAGCCGAAGATGGACGCCGACGTACGGCGGGCGCTGCACATGGGCATTTTTCAACTCCGCTATCTGGATCGCATTCCGCCGCACGCCGCGGTTTCCGAGAGCGTCGAGCTGGTGAAGCGGACCCGCAAGCCGGCGGCGGCGAGTTTTGTGAACGCGGTCCTGCGGAGGGTGAATCGCCGGAAGATCGAGTTTCCGGGGCTCGCGGCGGAAGTGTCGATGCCGCACTGGCTGCTGGATCGCTGGATGGAGGAGTTCGGGCCGGAGGAAGCGGAACGGATGGCGCGGGCGGCGTTACAGGAACCGGAAACGTACATCCGCATTTCGCCCGGCGAGTCGCCCGAGGAGGGGCAAAATCTGGAGCCGACGGACGTTCCGGGTTGTTTCCTGCTGCGCGAGGGCTCGCCGGGGCGATACCGGATCCACGATGTCGGAGCGCAGTCCATTGTCCCGCTGCTCGACTTGCAGCCGGGGCACCGCTTTCTGGACGTTTGCGCGGCGCCGGGAAACAAGACGGCGCAGGCGCTGGAGGTCCCGGTTTTGGCGGTGGCGGCGGACCGGCAGTTCGGGCGGATCCAGGATCTGGTGGGGCTGGAAGTCCCCAAGGTGGTGCTGGACGCTGCCAAGGGTTTGCCGTTCGGGCCGGTGTTCGATCGCGTGCTGGTGGACGCGCCGTGTTCGGGCACAGGGACGCTGGCTCGCAACCCGGAGATCAAGTGGCGGCTGGGGGAGGAGGATCTGATCCGGCATCATGAACGGCAGGTGAAGATTCTGGTGAACGCGCTCGACGTGCTAAAGCCGGGCGGGCGTCTGGTCTACTCCACCTGTTCGCTGGAACGTGATGAGAATGAAGACGTTGTGCAGACGGCGGTGGAGCAGCGTCCGGGGTTTCGGTTAGTCGAAACCGGATACCGGCTGCCGGGCGTCCACCCTGGAGACGGATTCTTCGCGGCCGTGCTAACATCAGGGGTTTCCGAGTCCGATGCCTGACATTCTGCCCTCGATCCTTTCCGCTGATTTCAGCCGCCTGGGCGCGGAAATCGCGTGCATGGAGCAGGCCGAGGCGAAGATCCTGCACATTGACGTGATGGACGGGCACTTTGTGCCCAACATCTCGATCGGCACCCCGGTGTTGGAGTCGGTGCGCAAGATCACTAAGTTGAGCCTGGACGTGCACTTAATGATCACGGACCCGGATCGCTACGCGCCGGTTTTCATTCAGGCGGGGGCGGATTCGGTGCTGGTGCATCAGGAAGTCTGCCCGCACCTGGACCGCACCATTCGGATGATTCAGGCTGAAGGGGCTCGCGCCGGGGTGGTGCTGAATCCGTCGACTCCGGTGGATCTTTTGGACGATGTATTGGATCTGGTGGACGTGGTGCTGGTGATGAGCGTCAATCCGGGTTTCGGAGGGCAGCGATTCATCCCTAATGCGCTGAATAAGATACGGCAGTTGGCCGGGAAGCGGAAAGAGCGCGGGCTGGCGTTTTCCATCGAGATCGACGGTGGGGTAAGCGCCGCCAATGTGGCGCAGATCGTGCATGCGGGATGCGATCTCCTGGTGGCGGGATCTTCGATTTTCCACAGCCCGGATCCAGGCGCGGCGTTCCGCGAATTGCAGGCTTTAGCCAAGTCGGCTTCTCAGGTACCCGCCTGAGGGGAAACGGCCGCAAAACCATCGTTTTCCGGGCGCGCGAGTGCAACCGCGCTGGGGAGACGGTACGTCGAAACTAAGGTATTCTAAGTATTTGGAGTTGCGATGAATCTCTCAGCACAATGGATGGCTCGCGGCGCGGCGCTGCTACTGGTCGCGACGCTGGTTTCTTCCTGCGGCTTCCGGCGGGTGAAGTACGAGAATCCGATCACGAAAGACACGCAGCAGCCGGATAAGGTTCTGTACGACAAGGCGGTACGGGACATCGAAAAGAACCGTTTCGAGGTGGCTCGGATCACGTTGAATACGCTGATCAACACCTACGACACCAGCGAGTATCTGGCGAAGGCGAAACTGGCGATCGCGGATAGCTGGTATCGCGAGGGCGGGTCGAACGGGCTGGCGCAGGCCGAAGCGGAGTATAAGGATTTCATCCTGTTTTATCCCACTCTGGAAGAGGCGGCGGAGAGCCAGGAGAAGATCTGCATGATCCACGTCAAGCAGATGGAGAAGCCGGATCGCGATCCGCTGCACGCGCTGCGGGCGGAACATGAGTGCCGGCAGTTGCTGATCCAGTTCCCGAATTCGAAGTTCGCGCCAATCGCCGAGCAGCGCTTGCGGGAGATCCAGGAAGTGCTGGCGGAAGGCGATTTCCGGGTTGGTAATTTCTATCACACCAAGGGCAGCCACCCGGCGTCGGCGAACCGTTTGAACGCGCTTGTGGATCAATATCCGCTGTACAGCCAGGCGGACCAGAGCTTGTGGCTGCAGGCGGATTCCTACTCACGGATGGGCGACCGGTTTAAGCAGAAGGCGGTGGACTCCTATGCGCGGATTGTGCGGGAGTATCCGTTGTCGGAGTACGTCGAGGATGCCAAGAAGAAGCTGAAGGAAATGGAAGCTGCGATTCCGGAGCCCGATCCGGTGGCGGTGGCGCGGATGAAGTACGAGCAGGAGAATCGCGACAAGCCGGGCATGGCCAGCAAGGCCTTCGGATTCATGAGGCGGAGTCCGGACACGTACGCGGCGGCAAAGAGCGGATCGCCGACGATGACGCCGTCGCGGCCGACGATTCCGGCCAGCGTACCGACGCCGGAGCAGATCGCGGCCTTCCAGGGCGAGGTAACGGCGACAACGGTGCAGGATCCGACGGCGCTCGAGAAGAATCCGGACGCGCGGCAGATCCAGCCAGGGGCGGCGCAGGCCCAGCCAGACCCGGCGGTGAATTCTCAGAATTCGTCTTCCTCCAAGAAGAACAAGAAGGAAAAGAAAGAGAAGAAGAAGTAGCCGCCGGTGCCAATGAGCCGAATTCTGCTGGCGGACGACAGCCCGCACGCTCTTCGAATGGGGGAGCGCATTCTTCGCGACGAAGGATTCGAGGTGGTTTCGCTGACCGACGGCGAGACTGCGTTCGTGCGGCTGCCCGATGTCGACCCCGATGTCGTTCTGGCGGACGTGTTTCTGCCGGGCAGGGGCGGCATGGAACTGTGCCGCCACGTCAAATCAAGTCCGCGGCACAAGCACGCGCGGGTGGTCCTGACTGCGGGAATGCTGGAGCCGTTCGATGAAGACGAAGCGCGGCGGGCCGGCTGCGACGCGATTCTGAAGAAGCCGTTCGAGGCGTCGGTGGTAATCGGGACCATCCAGAAGCTGATTGACGAGGCGCAACTGGCCCGGGGGCTGTTCGCGGACGAGATCGCGGCGGCGCAAGCGGAGCCGGAAGAAGCGCAGCAGCCCGCGCCGGCGTCACCGGAAATCGACCCGGAGCGCATTCAGGCGGCGATCACGCTGGCGCTGGACGCGGCGATGCCGGCGCTGACGAAAGAGATCACGGAGCGGGTGCTGATCGCGCTGGGGCATTAAGGCATCAGCTTGCGATGCGGCAAGCGCGGTACGGTTTCACAACAAGGAGCTTGCCACTCGGTGTGTGACCGACCGGCGGACAATCGCTTATGAAGCCGATTATTTTCAGGTTAAACCGATAACCGTTTCGCCACGACCGTCTGCCACTCGCTCACGCTCGTGGCTCCCATTTTATTCATTTCATTCTATTTGAGCTAAGTTTAATATCAATTCCTTTCCTTCACAGCCCTATGCTGGTGTAAAGTTCGCGGGTTAGCTGCCGACGACGAGGGGGCGCATCATCTCGTGATCCTCGTGCGAGAGGATGTGGCAGTGCCAGACGTACTCGCCGGGCCGGTCGAATTTTGCGATGATGCGCGTGACTTCGCCGGGGTACATGATGGCGGTGTCCTTCCAGCCGGATTCGTTGGGCTCGGGCGGCCTGGGCTGGCCGAGCAACTGGATGTTGGACAAGGCTCCGGTGGTGGAATTCTGAGTGGCGCGGAATCCCTGACGGCTCAGCACCTGGTATTGCACGAGGTGCACGTGGATGGGATGCGCATCCTCGGTGGTGTTGAAGATGTCCCAGACTTCGACCGAATTCAGGGCGGGCGTTTCGGTGGCCGGGTCGGTGAAGTCGAAAGCTCCGGAGAGTGTCCCCAAGGCGGGCTTGAGGCGCCCAAAGGAGTCCATGCCTTCGAACAGCAACAGGCGCCGGGGATTCGCAGTGGCGGTGAGCGGCGTTACCGGGCGTCCGATGCCGTTCAAGGTCGCGATGGGCGTGGAGCCGAGCGGAACCGAGACCCGGAACATCATGATTTGTCCGGTAGTCCGCGGGTCGGCGACATCGCCTTTGGGGAAGGGCGAACGGGCGACGTTGCGCATCACGATGCTCTGGCCGGTGCGCCCCCGGAAGTCGAGGATCACATCGGCGCGCTCGCCGGGACCGAGCGTGAGCTGATTCATCCATACGGGGGCGGGGAGGAACCCGGAATCGCCGCCGATCTGGAGGAACGCCTGGCCGGAGCTGAGGAACAAGCGGTAGAAGCGGGAGTCTGAACCGTTCAACAGGCGGAAGCGGTAGAGCCGCGGCTCGACATCGAGGACGGGCCAGGTGACGCCGTTGACGAGGATGAAGTCGCCGAAGAACTCGGGGAGGACGCTGGGACTGGGCTGGCCGTACTCTTCGGGCTCGGAGGGGTAGAACAATTGGCCATTCTCGGTGAACATGCGGTCCTGGATTGCGAGGCCGATTTCGTACGGGCCGCTGGGGAGAGCATTGGCGGCGATGGCATCGAGTTCCTCCTGATCGCGCAGCAGATAGAAGCCTGCGAGCCCGGCATAGACGTTCAAGCGGGTGATGCCGATGGCGTGGTCGTGATACCAGAGCGTGGCTGCGTCCTGGCTGTGGTCGTATTGATAGACCTGCTGGTAGAGGCGTCCGGTGTATGCAGCGCCGGGCGTGAACCAGGCGTCGGGATGACCGTCGCTGGAGCTGGCGGTGTGGCCGCCGTGCAGGTGGGTCACGATGGGGACGGGGCCGGAGTAGCCGGCGCCGTGCGAATGCTGAGGGTCGGCCCAATGGATGCTGGTGTCGATGGGGAGCAGGTGCGGCAGCGGCGTGCCGCCGGAGCGCAGCTCGTTCTTCCACTCGATGTTCACGGGCGTGTTCTTGCGGGCCAGGATGGTGGGTCCGGGGTAGGAACCGCCATAGCCCCACACCGTAGTCGGCAGCGGGGAACCAGAGCCGTCGCGAAGGCCCAACCATTGGGAGAACTGGGTGGCGGCTATGGAAGCGAACCCGCCGGACTGCAGGCCGAGCACGCCGGGAATACGGAGCGGATTGACGAACTTCGGCTGCGAGAGCGGATTCAGCAGAGCCGAGGAGGCGCGAAGATGCGCGGCGGCAGCGGCCGATAGGGCTGCTGTTTTCAGAAAAGTTCTACGAGATTGCACAAGACCCTCCAGGGTTCCAGCTCCACGAACGTCCCGCGCATCCCAGCGCGATGTTCGGAGCGGAGAGAGTCTAGCCGTTGGAATCGAGTATAGGAGCGCGAGTGGTTACAGGCAAGTAAATTCGCCTGGGACTCCGCGGATTTCCTTTGAAATAGGGCGAATCCGGCAAGCGCCGGTTGATTAGTCATGGAGCTACTACAACCCCGACCTTTTCGCTCCTGCCGGAAAAGGCGCCGGGTTCTACAGCTTTGGCTTGGGCGGCGGGAGGTCGCGGGCTTGGCACAGCGACTCGAAACCGCTGACGCCATGCTTGCCATCGCAGAAAGGCTTGTTTTCTGACTTGCCGCAGCGGCAAAGAGAGATGACCGTGCGTCCGGCGAGGCCGAATTCCTTGCCGGAGGCGTCCTGAATTGTAAATTCCCCTTCGATTCGAATGGGACCGTTATTGATGACTGTGACTTTAGCGGGCATACCGTGGCGATGGTAGCAAAGATGGGAGAGGAGGCGCGGCACGGGGGCCGCCCGCCACGCTTGTTAGAATGGCTAGCAATGCGGTTGGGCGTGTGCATGCTCGCGGTGGGGGCGTTGTTGCCGGCGCAGGAACTCTCCGAGGGGACCTTGCTGCTGGCGCGGATTCGCGCGCACGCGGTGGAGACGCTGCGGCGGCAGCCGAATTACACGTGTGTGGAAACAATCGAGCGGTCGCGCCGCAAGGCGGGGACGCGGCGGTACGAGCTGGTGGACTCGCTGCGGATGGAAGTCGCGCTGGTGGATGGGCGGGAGATGTTCGCCTGGCCGGGCGAGAAGAAGTTCGAGGAGAAGCCGCTGTCGGAACTGGTGACCAACGGGGCCATGGGCAACGGAAACTTCGCGCTGCACGCCAAGGCGTTGTTTCAGAGCAATGCACCGGTGTTCACGCACCGGGGCGAGTCGATCGAGGCGGGACGGCTGCTGGTGCGGTACGACTTCAAGGTGCCGCAGATGCTTTCGGGATACAACATCCGTGTCGGACCGCAGCGGGCTGTGGTGGGATATCACGGCTCGTTCTGGGCCGATGCGCAGACGCTGGACCTGGTGCGGCTGGTGGTGCACGCGGACGACATCCCGCCGTCGCTGCCGCTCTCCGCGGCTTCGGACCTGATGTCGTACGCGCGGATTCCGATGGGGGGCAGCGATTTCCTGCTGCCGAACTGGAGCGAGCTGACGTTGACGGATCTGGCGGGCAATGAAAGCCGCAACCGGGTCGGATTCAGCGATTGCCGGCAATACGCGGGGGACAGCGTCCTTTCGTTCGAGGAGCCGGAGGCGGCGGCGCGGAGCACGGAACCCTCGGAAGCGATGGTGCGGATCCCGGAAGGGACGGAAGTCACGATCGCGCTCGACCAGGACCTGGACTTGGAGCAGGCCTCGATCGGGGATCCGGTGCGAGCCAGGCTGGAGCAGCCGATTCGCGAAGGGCGAGAAGTCCTGTTCGCGAAGGGCGCTGCGGTAACCGGCCGGCTGATGCGAATGGAGCGGCATCAGAACTTCATTCTGGTGGCGATCGAGTTCGGCAGCGTGCGGCAAGGCAACCGGACGGCGGAGTTGCGGCTGGAACTGGAGCGGACGGGGAACGAATTCCCGCCGGGAAGCGGCGGGCGCGAGTCGATCTGGTCGCGTTCTGGCATGGGCGAGTTTCTAGCGGCGGAAAAGGCCAAGGGGGCGTTTCCCCTGATCCAGACCAGCCGCATGAAGCGTGGTTTCTATTTCAAGCTGCGCAGCCTGCCGGCGGAGGGTGCACCGGGCGGGATGGCGCGACACAGGGAGAGGCAGTGATCCAGTTTTCGAATGACAACGGACCGGTATTCGAGCAGGCGTGGAGTTATGCGCAGAAGCAGGTCCGCAAGCTGACGGAGAAGTACCCGGATTTCTATCCGATGTACACGCAGGAGGGCGCGTGGAAGCACCAGGGCCCGGCGTGGACGGACTGGAGCGATGGGTTTCTGCCGGGCATGATGTGGATGTTCGGGCGGCGCAGCGAGACGGGCAGCGACGAGCAGAAGTTCTGGACGGATCAGGCGATCAAGTACACCAAGCCGCTGGCGCGGCGGCGGCTGGACCCGGATTTGCACGATCTGGGCTTTCTGTTCCTTCCGACGTTCTACCGCTGGTACACGCAGACGCGGGATTCGGGCGTGCGGGACGTCCTGGTGGACGCGGGACGCAACCTTTCATCGCGTTTTCAGGAGCCGGGCGGGTACCTGCGGTCTTTTGTCGGAGACAATTCGCTGTTCATCGACGGGATGATGAATGTCGGCGTGATTTTCTTCGCGGCGCGCGAGAGCAACGACCGCAAATTGCGGGACATCGGCATGCGGCATACGCTGACCACGCGGCGCACGCTGGTGCGCGGCGACGGCTCGACGGCACATGAAGGCATTTTCGATACGGATACGGGCGAGTTTCTCCGTCATTCGACGCAGCAGGGCGTTCGCAGCGATTCCTGCTGGTCGCGCGGATTAGCGTGGGGGATGTACGGGTTCACGCGGGCGCATGAATATCTGCGCGATCCGAACATCCTGAACACGGCGCAGGCCTGCGCCGATTACTACATCACGCACACGCCGGCGGACGGGGTGCCGCCGTGGGACTTCAATGCTCCGGCGGCGAATCGCGTTCTGGTGGATACGTCTGCGGCCGCGATCGCGGCGGCGGGCTTCTTCCGGCTGAGCCGGCAGGTGTCAGTGCCGTTGAAGGGTCACCTGTACTGGAGCGTGGGGGTGCGCATTTTGCGGACGCTCTGCGAACGCTATGTCACGCGCACCGAGCCGAAGTGGGAGGGCATTCTGCGGGGCGGCGTGTATCACGTGCACAAGGGCCTGGGCGTGGATGAAAGCGTGATCTGGGGCGATCACTTCTTCGTCGAGGCGCTGGACCAGGTGCTGGGGAACTAGACTCGCGCGAGTTCTGCGGGGCGGCGTGCGCCCTGGGTGGCGGCGAGGGCGAGCAGGGCCGCGGTATACATCAACGCGCCGATTCCGAGGGTCCCCGCGAGCCCGACATAGATGGCGAAGAAGATAGCCGCGGCGGAGCCGAAGACACTGGCGGCGGCATTCAACGACCAGGCCCAGCGGACGCTAGGCGGGTGCCAAGCCTCCAGAATGGCGAGGCCGGCGGGGAAGGGCATGCCCATCAGGAACGCCGAAGGGGCGATCAGCGCGGCGACTGCGAACATTTTCACGGGCAACGGCCAGGCTCCGCCATGGGCGCTGATCCAGGTTCCGGCGGCGATGGTGAGCAACAGGGCGAGAGCCACCGCGGCGAGGACTTTCCTGAGCGCGAGTTCCTGACGGTGCACGAAGCGGCGGCTGTAGAAGCTGCCCAGGCCGCTGGAGGCCAGCATCGTGAAGACAATCACGGCGAGCGCATAGGTGGGGTGTCCCAACAGCAGAACGAACTTTTGAATGAACGCCACCTGCACCAGGACATAACCGGCGCCGAGGCAGACGAAGTATAGAAGGAACCAGCGGACTCCAGGCTCGGCGGGAAGGCGGGTTTTCAGCAGCAGCGGCGGCAGCACCAGGGTGAGGAGGGTAGCCAGGGCGCTAATGCCGAGCAAGCCGAACAGGAGCGGGACGGCGCGGTTGATCTTGAAATCGGCGCTGCCGCGATTGCCGCTGGTGAGGAACTGCCAGAAGTCGCGCGGCTGAACGCTATAGAAGAAGAACGGCCGGTTATCGCTGACAGGGGAGATGTCGTAGGCGTAGTCGCGTTCGAAGGCCTGCCGGTCGTGCGCCAGCAGGAGCCCGGCGAAGGGCGTGTTGCCGGGCGCATCGGGGGCATAAACGATCTCCAGGCCGGGAGTTAATTCGGAGCGCAGCCGGGCGAGCATCTCCGGCGAGAACGGCTCACGCGACATCAGCACTGTGTCCTGCGCGCCCCAGCCTTGCAGGAGGGATGTGTTTTCGCGGACGACGACGAAGTGACGGGCAGGCTCGGTCCTGCCGCTCCGTTTGAGCGCGGTAATACCAAGCGAAAGCAGGCGGAGGGATTCGCGGGGCGGATCGAAACCCCAGCGGGTAAAGACCAGGACACCGTCTTCGGTGAGGCGGGACAGGTAGTCCTGAAAAGCTTCCGTAGTATAGAGGTTGTTCTCCGAAAGCGCGAAGGCTCCGGCGGCGGTGGAGGCCCACGTGTCAACGAGGGTGGCCTGGATCACCTGATACTGTTCAGGCGTGCCGCGCACGAAGCTGCGGCCGTCCTCGACGACGACGCGGACTTCGGGACGGCGGTAGAGGCCGTGGCTCTCGCCGGCGAAGCGGTCCCGCATTACGGTGTTCGCGATGATGGGGTTGATTTCGACGGCAGTGATGTCGCGGCTGCCGGAGGCGAGCGCACGGCCGACATCCCAGCCGCCGCCCGCGCCGAGGACAAGCGTCTTCGCGCCGGGCTTCAAGCGGTACACCAGTCCGGGACCCTGGCTGAGCAACTGGCGGCGATCCTCCGGGGTGAGGCGATCCCAGTCAAACGGGGCGATGCCGGTGGCGGCATCGGCGTCGATGACGATGTGCAGGCGGCGATCGCCCTCGGGGGCGACGGCGACGCGGGAGAAACTGTTCCAGCGGACGAAGATCTCATCCTTCAGGCGCTGGCCCTTGGCATAGCGGACATCGAGAAAGCCGGCCTTGGCGTTGATCACGGCGCCGCCGACAATCAGGAGCGCGACCGCGACCGCGACAGCGCGGCGGCGAACACTGCCCGCAAGGTTGAACCAGATGGCGGCGGAGGTGGCGAAGAAGGCGCCCGCGGCGAGGACGGTGTTGGGCCCGCCGAGCAGGTTGAGGAAGGGGATCAGCAGGAGGCTGCCGCCGGCGGCGCCCAGCAGGTCGTAGAAGTAAGCCTGCTCGATGCGTTCCATGGAATCGCTGATCACCAGGGAAACGACCGCGCCGGCGAGGAAAAAGGGAAGCGCGGAGGCGAGGTATACGGGAACGATGGCCCAGCCGGAGGGTTCGTCGCTCTGGGCCAGCAGGTAAGCGAGGGCGGCGATCACGCAGAAGGAGTTGGCCAGGGCGATGGTGCCGAGGCGGCCGTAGAGGCTGCCGGGGCGTTCCGCGATCACATAGGAGAAGACACCGCCGGCGCCGAGGCCGAACATCGCTACGGAGATCGCAAGGAAGGCGAAGTGGTAATAGAAAACTACTGAGAAGACGCGGGTTAGGGCGAGTTCCAGAATCAGAGCGGCCAGGGTGGTGAAGGCGAGTCCGATGAAGCGCTGCGGCCAACTGGAGGCGGAGCGAGCCGGGGAGGAGCTGACGAGGGACAATTTTCTACTCTATCAAGGTGAGGCAGCAGGATGCCCTGATTCGATAGTGCGAGCCGCGCGGCTTCTCCAGCGGGTGTCGGCGCTGGAACGCCCGGCCGCGGCTCTCTCCCGTTATTCCAATGGACGCACTCTCCGGAATCGCGTTACATCATGGCGGTGGGGGGTGCGGGCTCGTTGGGATCACCGGCGTTGCCGAGCGGGACGCGGATCATCACGGCGGCCATAGCCACTAAGACCAGCAAGCCGACGGCATACGAGGGCTGGGCGAAAAATTCGGGCGTCTTCCGGTCGAAGAAGTTCATGGTGGCGATAAGCAGGCCGACTAGAGCTTCGCCGGCAATCAAGCCGGAAGCTACGAGGATTCCGGTATTCTCGACGCGGGCTTTCTGCGGATCGTTGAGGCGGCGGCGCTCGGCGACTTGATCTCCGATCCAGCGGATGACACCGCCAACGAAGATCGCGAAGGTGGTGTGGAAGGGCAGGTACATGCCGACCGATACGAGCATCGGGCTGCGGACGCCGAGCATGATCATGGCGATGCCCATGAAGATGCCGACGACCACGAGGGGCCAGGCCATTTCACCGCCGACAATGCCCTGGGCGATGGCCGCCATCAGGCCGGCCTGCGGAGCGGGCAGGTTGCGATCGCCGAAGCCGGTTCCGCCTGCCTTGATGTTGCCTTCGTGCAGCACCAGGAGGGGGAAGTACATGACCAGGCTGGAGAGCACGACCGCGACGAGTTCGACGAGCTGGATAGTGCGGGGGGTACCGCCGAGGATGTAGCCGACCTTGAAGTCCTGCAGAAGCTCGCCCGCGACGGCGCTGGAAACACAAACGACAGCGGCGACTCCGAGCACTACGGCAACGCCCGCGACGCCGGAAACGCCGAGGGAGACCATGAGCAGGGCGGCGATCAGGAGCGTCGACAGCGTGAGGCCGGAGATGGGGTTGTTGGAGGATCCGATGAAGCCGACCAGGTTCCCGGAGACGGTGGCGAAGAAGAAGCCGACTACCAGCATCACTACGGCGGCGACGACGCCGGCGACGACGTCGCCGGAGAAGTAGATATAGAGCGCGACCATCGCCGCGAAGACCACGCCGATCAGGGCGAAGACGGTCTTGGAGCTCATGTAGCGTTCGGTGCGGGCGAGATCTTCGAGCTTGGGTCCGGCGCCGGCGACTTCCTTGAAGGCTCGCCCAAGTCCGGTGGAGAGGCTCTTGCGCATGCGGAAGAGGGTGTAGGCAGCGCCGACGAGCATGCCTCCGATAGCGATGGGGCGGACGATGAATCGCCACACGGCGCCCGCCTGTCCGGACCAGGCTTCCTCGTTGGAGTTGGGAGGCAGGAAGTTCTGGAGCTGGGGTCCGAGGAAGTAGACGAGGAGCGGCACCATAAGGCCCCACGCGAGAACCCCGCCGGTGAAGTTGAGCGCGGCGAGGCGGGGTCCGATGATGTAGCCGACGCCCACATAAGCGGGGCTGATGGAAGGTCCTTCCGCGGTGGAGATGCCGCCGACGGGAACGGTGTTGGTGCTGCCCGGAGGTCCGACGCGAACGAAGCTGCGGCCGAGCTCGCCGATCCTGAGGAAGAATTCCTTGTCGGCGGCGAAGAGCTTGAAGGCGCCGGCGAGGTAGATGAGCGCGCCGAGGCCCATGTTCCAGAACAGGAACCGGGCGGCCTGGGCTCCCTGCTGGCCGGCTTTATGGATCTCGGCCGCGGCGACGGATTCGGGGAAGGGAAGTTCCGGATCTTCCACCATCACGCGGCGGACCAGGGAAACGAAGAGCACGCCGAGAATACTGCCGACGACCATGAGCGCGGTGGATTTCCAGTAGGCATCTTCGGGGCGGAAGGAGGTCCAGGCGCCGGCGATCAGGAAGGCGGGGATGGTGAAGATCGCTCCGGCGGCGACGGATTCTCCGATGGAACCGGCGGTGCGGGCCAGGTTCTCCTCCAGAATGGAGCCTTTCCAGATACGGAGCACGGCCATGCCGATGACCGCGGCGGGATAGGTGGCGGCGATGGTGATGCCGGCGCGGAGGCCCAGGTAGGCGTTCGCGGCGCCAAGGATCACGGACATGACCAATCCGAGCAGGACGGCGCGGATGGTGAACTCGGTCATGGAGACCGTTTCGGGGACATAGGGCCGGAACTTTTCTTGAGCCATGAACACAAGATCATACCCCAGACGGATTCAGGGGTCCCTGGGGCGGCTTGCGGACCGCCGGAACGGGCTGCAAACTATAATGAAACAGCATGATAACCACGCCCCGAATGATTGCGCCGGAACTGGCCGAAGATCTGGAATTCAATCCTCGCGTCGCCGCGGAGACGCGCTTCAACGAAGCGGCGGAGCTGCTCGGCCTGGATGACGGAATGCGCAAGGTATTGCGCAGCCCGGCGCGGGAGATCACGGTGAATTTCCCGGTGGCGCTGGATGACGGGCGGATCGAGGTGTTCACGGGATATCGGGTGCAGCATTCGATCGCGCGCGGGCCGGCCAAGGGCGGCATCCGGTACGCAATGGACGTGCACCTGGACGAGGTGCGGGCCCTGGCGGCGTGGATGACGTGGAAGTGCGCGGTGGTGAACATCCCGTACGGAGGCGGCAAGGGCGGCGTGATCTGCGAGCCATCGATGCTTTCCGAAGGAGAACTGGAGCGCATCACGCGGCGCTACACCGCGGAGATCCTGGATTTTATCGGGCCGGAGCGAGACATTCCGGCGCCGGACATGAACACCAACGAGCAGGTGATGGCGTGGATCATGGACACGTATTCCATGCATGTGCGCCACACGGAAACGGCGGTGGTGACGGGCAAGCCGCTGAACCTGGGCGGGTCGAAGGGGCGTCCGGAGGCTACGGGCCGGGGCTGCATGCTGGTGACCCTGGAGGCCTTAAAGCTGTTCGGCCGGAGGCCGGAGGACACTCGCGTCGTGATCCAGGGATTCGGCAACGTGGGCGGCATGGCGGCTCGCCTGATGACGCGGCTGGGCTTCCAAGTGATCGCGGTGGTGGAGTGGGACGGCGCGGTTTACAACAAGAACGGGCTGAATGTGGAAGGCCTGATGAAGCACCGGCGCGAGACAGGATCGATCACCGGCTTCGCGGAAGCCGAGGAGATCGACCGCGAGGAGGCGATGT
>CAYOQB010000108.1:0-17851 GCA_964406035.1 uncultured Solibacteraceae bacterium
CGTCTGAAGAGCCTGCAGAAAACCAACAAGTGGCTGACCGGGCAATTGGAGGAAGTGCGGGCTAAACTTGTCGAATCGGAGGAGCGCGTCCAACAACACGCACGCAAATCCGGTTCGGCGTCGGGCGGCCTCTCCGAAGCACGGTTACTGAAGCTCCAAACGGACCTGTCGATGGCCCAAACCGAACGCATCGAGAAGCAGGCCCGCTTCGAGTCCGCGCGGCGTGCTAGTCCTGAGCTGCTTGGGGAACTCCTCCAGGATGGGCAGATCCGCGCCGCGAACCAGAAGCTGGGCGACCTTCGCCGCGAGCTGGCGGACCTCACCACGACTCTCACTCCGGCTCATAGCAAGGTAAAGCGTTTGCAGGCTCAAATTGATGAAACTTCGCGGCTTCTGGCGCGCCAGACCGGCGATGCACTCGACCGCGTGCGGGAAGATTATGAAGCCGCCAAGCGGCATGAGGCTCTGCTTGCCAACGCGTATGCCGCGCAGAACCGTCAGGTGGCGGACGATTCGGACCGGAGTACGACGTTGAACATCCTAAAGCGGGATGCCGAGGTTACCCGCCAGATGTACAACGCGCTGCTGCAGCAGGTGAATCAGACCAGCATCGCCACCGCACTGCCCACGAGTTCCGCGCGGCTTCTGGATGGCGCACGCCCAGCCTCGGCCCCGATTTCCCCGGTTCCGGTCAATAACGCCGGAACGGGATTGCTCCTGGGATTGCTTAGCGGCATCGGTGTTGTGGCCGCACGAGAGCGATGGCTTGCCCGCGTCTTCGAGCCCGGTCACGCCGCAAGCATCCTTAATGTGCCCGAACTCGGTGTGATCCCATCGGCTAAACCCGCTCCGGCCTCGCCGGCGCGCACCCGCTTCGCCGCGCTGCAGTTCGGCGAAGCCGAACCCATCGCCGGCGAACTGGATGGGAAGCGGTTGGCCAGTCTCCACTCCAAGCCGTCGCTGCTGGCGGACTCTTTTCGCGCCGCCCTCGTGATGTTGCTGTTTGAGGACCGCGACGGCCGAAGGCCGCGGGTAATTACGGTCACCAGCCCCGCTCCGGGAGAGGGGAAAACCACCGTCGCATCGAATCTCGCCATAGCTATTGCCAGCAGCCAGCGCCGGGTGCTGCTCATCGACGGCGATTTCCGCCGGCCACGTCTGCAAACGCTGTTTTCGCTGCCGCCTTTCGACATGACCGGGCTGCTGCGCGGCGAGTCCTCTCCGGAATCGGTCGGCCAGGCCATTTCGGCAACGTCCATTCCCAACCTGTTCGTCCTTTCCACCACGCCGCTGGAAGAGAATCCCGGCAACCTGCTGTACGGCCCGGCGCTACGCATGCTGATCGAACGCTTCCGCGGCGAGTACTACTCGATCGTGATTGACACGCCGCCCGCGCTCGCAGTGCCGGATGCGCGGGCATGGGCGCGGCTTTCGGATGGCGTCATTCTGGTTTCCCGCGCCGGACAAACGAGCGAACCTGAGGTCCGCGAAACCGCGAAGCTTCTGCACAACGATGGATCGCGGATCATAGGAACGATCCTCAACGACTGGCGCGCGTCTTCGCGGCTCCTCGGCCGCTATACCAACCACTACTACACGACCTGAATCGCGATGTCATCTTACTTGGTCACCGGCGCCGCCGGCTTCATCGGCGGGGCTGTCGCGGAGCTTCTGCTTAGTCAGGGGCACAACGTTACTGGCATCGACAACCTTAATGACGCCTATGACGTCCGGCTGAAGCACTGGCGCTTGGACCGGCTGAAAGCCTGCCGCGCCTTCCGCTTCGTTCACCTCGATATCTGCGACCGCGACGCCCTGCGGGGCTTCTGGGACGGGGCCGGGCCCATGGATGCCGTTATCAACCTCGCCGCCCGGGCTGGTGTCCGTTACAGCGCCGAGAATCCGTGGATTTACGTTGACGCCAACGTTACCGGCACTTTGAACCTACTCGAAGGCTGCCGGGCACGAGGAATCCGAAAACTGATTCTGTCCAGCACTTCCAGTCTTTACGGCGGGCACAACCCGCTGCCGTACCGCGAGGACGCCGATATCACCCGGCCTCTTTCTCCCTACGCCGCAACCAAACAGGCGGCCGAATCGCTGTGTCACGCCTATCACCATCTGTACGGTATCGACATAACGATCTTCCGGTACTTCACGGTGTATGGACCCGCCGGGCGTCCCGACATGAGTGTGTTCCGCTTCGTGAAATGGGTGGCGGAAGGCGAACCGGTGCGGATCTACGGCGACGGCTCCCAATCCAGGGACTTTACCTATGTATCGGACATCGCTCGCGGTACGGTCGCGGCAATCCCCCTCGGCGGCTATCAAATCATCAATCTTGGTTCGGACCGGCCCATCGTTCTCCGGGATCTTCTCAACGCAGTTGGCGAGAGGCTCGGGCGCACTCCAGACGTGAAGTTCTTTCCGGCCCATGCCGCGGACGTGCCTGCCACCTGGGCCGACATCGGCCAGGCACGCACTCTATTGAACTGGAGCCCGGAAACGGGAATCGAGCAAGGGCTCGATTCCTTCGTCACCTGGTACCGCGCGAATCGGGACTTGGCCAGCCAAATCCAACTGGGCTGACACAGATCGTTTCTTTTCACTCATGAGTACCAAACTTGCTTCGGAAAAGGTCTTACTGCTGCAGCCCACACGCGGCTGGGTCGGGCTGCGACTCGCGGAACTGTGGCAGTTCCGGGAACTGCTACTGTTCCTGTCCTGGCGCGATGTGAAAATTCGTTATAAGCAGACCGCGCTCGGTGCTGCCTGGGCCGTTCTGCAGCCGCTGCTTACCATGCTGGTGTTCAGCTTGTTTTTTGGAAAACTGGCGAAGATACCCTCGGACGGAATCCCCTATCCGCTGTTCACTCTTGCCGGGCTGGTTCCCTGGGCATTTTTCTCCTACGGCCTCACGCAATCCTCCAACAGCGTTGTTGCCGGAGCGCACATGATCCGCAAGATCTATTTCCCCAGGCTGATGATCCCGATGTCCTCCGTGGTGGCCGGCGGCGTAGACTTCTTTTTCGCGCTGCTGCTGCTGTTTGGCATGATGATGCTGAACGGGATCGGGTTGACCGCGCGCGCCTGGACGCTGCCCGCTTTCGTGCTGCTTGCATTCGCGACCTCGATGGGTGTCGGCCTGTGGCTTGCCGCGCTGAACGTCCAGTATCGCGATATCCGGTACATCGTTCCTTTCCTGGTTCAATTCTGGATGTACGCGACGCCAATCGCCTATCCCAGCACGCTGCTCCCGGAACCCTGGCGGACCGTATACGGGATCAATCCGATGGCCGGCGTTGTGGAAGGGTTCCGTTGGGCTCTTCTGGGAGCGAAAACGGCCCCTGGCCCGATGATTGTTCTTTCCTCCGCGGTCGCCCTGGTGCTGCTGATCACCGGCGCCTTCTGGTTCCGCCGCGCGGAGAGGAGTTTCGCCGATGTTGTTTAAGGAGGGCCGGTGCTTCATCATCGGCGAAGTCGCGCAGGCGCATGATGGCAGCCTGGGAACTGCTCATGCCTATATCGACGCGGTTGCGCGCGCCGGCGCGGACGCCGTCAAGTTTCAGACCCATATTGCAGCGGCGGAAAGCACGGCAAACGAACCCTGGCGCGTGCGCTTCAGCCCGCAGGATGAAACGCGCTACGGTTACTGGAAGCGGATGGAGTTCACTCCGCGGCAGTGGGCCGGTCTCCGGGATCATGCCCGTTCCAGCAACCTGACGTTCCTGTCCTCTCCGTTCTCAATAGAGGCGGTTGCCATGCTCGAATCCCTCGATGTGCCTGCCTGGAAGGTGGGAGCAGGGGAATTGACCAACCTTCCCATGCTCGAGGCCATAGCCGCAACCGGCAAGCCAGTCCTGCTTTCGAGCGGACTGGCGGGCTGGGCCGACCTCGACCGTGCCGTCGAACTGGTGCGAGCCGCGGGATCCGAAGCCATCCCGATGCAATGCACTACACAGTACCCTTGCCCGCCCGAGAAGCTCGGCTTGAACTTGCTCGACGACTTGCGCCGCCGGTACGGCGGCAAGGTGGGGTTGTCGGATCATTCCGGAAGGATTTATGCCGGATTGGCCGCGGCGGTGCGCGGCGCGGAGGTGGTGGAGGTTCATGTGGCCTTCTCCCGGGAGTGTTTTGGACCGGATGTTACCTCCTCGCTCACCACTTCCGAGTTGCAGCAGTTGGTGGAGGGCTGCCGTTTCATCGAAAAGGCGCTTGCTCATCCTGTCGACAAAGAGGCCATGGCGGACGAGCTGTCTGGCCTGCGGCTCACCTTCGGTAAGAGCTGGGTGGCTGCGCGCGATCTTCCCGCGGGTCACGTCCTCGAACGTTGCGACATCAACCTGAAGAAGCCCGGCACCGGGGTCCCGGCCGCCCGTGTAGGGGACCTGCTCAGCCGCCGTCTGCGCCATTCCCTGACCTATGACTCGTTGATTATGGAGACCGACCTTGAATAAGAGTCCGAAGAAAGTCTGCGTTGTCCTGGTCGACCGCGCTAACTACGGCCGACTGAAACCCGTGATGCGGTCGCTTGCGGAGAATCCGGCCCTCGAACTGCAAGTGCTGGCGGCGGGAACCATGGTGCTGGAGCGATTCGGGCTGGCCGTGAACGGCGTGCGCGCGGACGGGTTTCCGGTTTCCGGCGAAATTTACATCGAACTGGAAGGCTCCACGCCAACAACCATGGCCAAGTCCGTGGGCTTTGCCGTGGTCGAATTCGCGAGCGAGTTCCAGCGGCTGAAACCGGACGTGGTGCTGCTCATCGGCGACCGCTATGAAGCGCTCGCTGCCGCAATAGCGGCGGCCTACATGAATCTCTGCATCGCCCATATTCAGGGCGGCGAAGTGTCGGGCTCCATTGACGAGAGCGCGCGGCACGCCATCTCCAAGTTCGCCCACTATCATTTTCCCAGCACCAGGAGATCCGCCGAATACCTGGTCCGAATGGGGGAGGATCCGGACACGATCCTTTCGGTGGGCTGTCCCAGCAGTGACATCGCCAGGTCCATCGATCTCCGGCTGGACCCCGCCGTGGTGAACGGAGCCGGCAGTGGCGCGGTAATCGAGCTGGACGAGCCCTTCCTGCTGGTTGTCTTCCATCCCACAACGACGGAGTTCGGCGACGAGCGCCACCAGATGCAGGAGATGCTTCACGCGCTTGAGGATCTCGCTCAGCCCACGGTGCTATTCTGGCCGAACATTGACGCCGGAGCCGATCACATCAGCCGGGCAATCCGCGTGTTTCGCGACCAGAACCGTCCCTCCTGGCTGCGGAGCATTGTCAACCTGACTCCCGAAGACTACCTCCGTGTGCTGGCGCGAACCAGTTGCGCCGTGGGAAACTCCAGCAGCTTCGTGCGCGACGCCGGATACTTCGGCACGCCGGTGGTACTGGTCGGCAACCGGCAGGAGGGCCGCGAGGCCGATGAGCACGTGCGCCCCGCCGTTCCTCTCCGCGGCGACATCGCCGCGCGGGTCCGGGAGCAGTTGAGGCACGGCAGGTATCAGCCGAGTTCGCTCTACGGCGACGGCTTTGTGTCCCAGAAGATCTCAGAGGCGCTGGCGAAGATGAACCCGTACGTTCAGAAACGGCTGCACTACATTCATGACGGCCGGACAGCGGCGCTCGCGACGTGAAGGTCCTGGCGGTGATTCCGGCGCGGGGCGGATCCAAGGGCGTCCCCAGAAAGAACCTGCGCCTCCTTGCCGGCAGGTCCCTTCTGGCTCATACCGCCGACGCGGCCCGTCGATCGCGTTTGCTGACGCGCGTCATCGTTTCTACCGAGGACGCGGAGATCGCCGAACACAGCCTGTCGCTGAACTTGGATGTGCCTTTTCTGCGGCCCGCGACACTCGCTCAGGACGAGACTCCCACATTGCCGGTAATCTGCCATGCGGTCGAAACATTGGAGCGGCAGAATGAGTTTTACGACGCCGTATGTATCCTGCAGCCGACGCAACCGTTGCGGGGCGGCGGGGAGATTGATGGCTGTATCCGAATGCTCGAAACTACCCAGGCCGATTCGGTCGTCACGGTTCGCTCCGTTCCGCACGAATTCAATCCTCACTGGGTTTATTTCCCGCAGGCTTCCGGGCTCCTGCGGCTGAGCACGGGCGAATCCCAACCGATTCCCCGCCGCCAGAATCTGCCTCCCGCGGTTCATCGCGACGGGTCGGTCTACCTGGTGCGCCGCGACATACTGATGAACGGCAACAGCCTGTATGGAGAGCGAGTGGCAGGTTACTCGACCGACTTCCGGCTTGCAGTCAACATCGACACCGAAGAAGATCTCCGCCGCGCGGAGGAGTTGCTCCAGGATGCGAGCCATGACGCCGTTTGAACGTTTGTATCTGCTCGCTGAACCGTTTTTTCCACCTCTCTACGGCATGGTTCGCCGCGAGTTGAAAAAATCGATTGCCGGGATGCCGCCGGGCCACCGCTGGACCTTGGACGTGGGTGGCCGCAAGTCCCACTACACCGTAGGTGTTCCGGCGAACCTGGTTGTCGCGGACCTGCCCCGCGCAGACGAGGTCCAGCGCCGGCTAAACCTGGGATTGAACGCTCCTGCCGCGCGCCAGGTGCTAAGTCGCCGGAGTAACATCCATGCGTTCATCTACAACGACATGACGCAATCCAGTTGGCGCACTGCCTCCTTCGGATGCGTGGTGGCGGTGGAGGTGCTTGAGCACGTGGAGCAGGACGAATGTTTCGTCCGGGAGGTCGCGCGGGTGCTCAAGCCCGGCGGCGTGTTCCTACTGACCACGCCAAACGGGGATTTTGTGGCCAACACCAATCCCGATCACAAGCGGCACTACCGCCGCGCTCAGCTCGAAAATTTGCTGGGCCGCCACTTCCCGGAGGTCAGTGTTTCGCCGCGCATCGCCGGCGGGCGTTTCCGCCGCTGGGGTCTTCAATCCTGGTCCCTTCGGGCGCCTCTTCGCACATTGCTGAGCGGCGCCGGAAACGTGCTGAACCGCATTGAATCGGATGTCCTCCCGTGCCCCGAGAGCCGCACCCGGCACCTGTTCGCAGTTGCCCGGAAGAGAGCCTAAAGTCATGTGTGGAATCGCAGGATTGTTCGGACCGGAGTTCCAGCCGGAGCAGTTGTTCTCCATGCACGCGGCCATGAGCCATCGCGGTCCCGATGATGCGGGCTTTTATCGCAGCGATTGCGGGCAGGCGCAACTTTCGCACAATCGCCTGAGCATCCTTGATCGCTCCGCCGCGGGGCGCCAGCCCTTGGTGAGCCGCGACGGCCGCTATGTGTTGGTATTCAACGGAGAAATTTATAATTATCTGGAACTCCGCGCCGCCATCGATTATCCATACCGGTCGCACACCGATTCCGAAGTGCTCCTTGCCGCGTACGAACGCTGGGGAGAAGCCTGTCTCGACCGTTTGGTGGGCATGTTCGCTTTCCTCCTCTGGGATACCGAGCAACGCAGCCTGTTCGCCGCCCGCGACCGCTTCGGAGTCAAGCCGCTGTACTATTCGGAACGCCACGGCCGCCTTTGGATCGCCAGCGAAATCAAGGCTTTGCATGCGGCCGGCGTGGAGCGAACACCTGATCAGGAGGTCTGGGCGACCTACCTTCATGGCGGGGCTCACGAGCATCTTCTCCGGACCTTCTGGCGCGGCGTCGTTCCCCTGCAGCCGGGACACTGGCTCCGCTGGTCGGACGGCCGGACCTCCACTGGATGCTGGTACGATCTCGCCGACCGCGTTGGAGTGGACTTCGATCCGCGCCCCGACAGCGAAGTCATTCAGGAATACGCCGCGCTGATCGAGGAAAGCGTGCGGTTGCGCTACCGCGCCGACGTCCCGGTGGGAGTCAACCTCAGCGGCGGGTTGGATTCCTCGATCCTGCTGGCGATGGTCCGGCGGATCTTCGGCGACAGCGGCGCTACCCGGGCATTCACGTTTGTCACGGGCGACGCGAACTACGACGAGATTTCCTGGGTGCGGCGCATGCTGGAACACACCGGATACCAGGTGGAGGAGTGCCTCCTGCGCGCCGAGGAAACGCCCCTGCTCGCCGAGTCCGTGCAGAAGTTCCAGGATGAGCCTTTCGGAGGTCTCCCCACACTGGCGTACGCACGTCTGTTCGAACGGGCCAGGGAAGCAGGCACCATCGTGCTGCTGGACGGTCAGGGCATGGATGAGCAGTGGGCCGGCTACGATTACTACCACCAGCCGGACGGCGGCTCCGAATTGCGGATTCAGGGGACCTCCCAATCCCCGGTGCGGCCCCGCGTACTGACTCCGGAGTTCGCATCGAGTCGGCTTTCCTGGGAACCTCCGTCGCCTTTTCCCGATGTGCTTCGCAACAGGCAGTACCGCGATATCCGATTTCTGAAGATCCCGCGGGCGCTGCGCTTCAACGATCGCGTCTCCATGCGCTCCTCAACGGAGTTGCGCGAGCCGTTCCTGGACCATCGCGCGGTGGAACTCAGCATGCGACAGCCCGAGACACGCAAAATCCGAGATGGCTCGGGGAAATGGCTCTTGCGCCAACTCGCGTCGACTCTGATCCCGAAAGGCGTCGCCTACGCTCCGAAGCGGCCTCTGCAAACGCCCCAGCGGGAATGGCTGCGCGGCGAGCTGGCCCCCTGGGCTGAAGACCGGATCGAATGGATGCTGCGGGAGTGGGGCGGCGTGTGGTTCGATTCCGAATCGGTACGCCGCGAATGGCGGAGCTTCCAGGCCGGCGGCACGGACAATAGCTTCTTCGTGTGGCAGTGGATCAGCGCGTCGATGCTCCTCTCCAGCCCTGGTCTCGATGTTGACGTAAAAGTGGAGGTGAATAAGTATGCCTAGCTTAGTTCGTCGCGCCTCTCTTGCCGCGCGCCGGAATCCCATCACCTGGAAATACGGTCTTAATCTGGGTCCGACGCTTGCCTACGCGCGGGCGGCTGCGCGTCCGAGCGGCGAGGCGGATCGAGTCGTGAGGGAGTTGAACCGCGATGGCATCGCGGTTACCAGGGTCGAAACGCTGCTCACCGGTAGCGGCCTCTTCGCGCAACTGGATGCGGAGGTAGCCTGCCTCGAACAGAAAGAAGCGGAGCTGATCCAGCGCGCCCGGGAATCCGCGAACGACACCGGCTCGCTCGGAACGAAGACGTTCCTCTACGAGTTCTTTGGGAAACGGCCCCGCTTGGATCCGGAAAGCGTCTTTGTGCGATTCGCACTGCAGCCTCAGATTTTGCAGGTAGTGAACGCCTATTTCGGAATGTACACCAGATTCCGCGAATGTAACGTTTGGCGGACCTTCCGCACGGCGGCTCCGGCCCGCGAGTCCATGCTGTGGCACCGCGACCGCGAGGACCTCCAGATTCTGAAGGTCTTCGTTTACCTCAACGATGTTGATGAGGGGGCGGGACCGTTCGTCTACGCCCGTGGCACTCACTGCAAGGGAAACCGGCGGTCCGAACCGGAGTTCTTCCGGGAGAATGGCGTCCAGAGGTCTGGGGATCAGCAGATGGCCGCGGTCGTTCCGCCAGAACACTGGACCCGCGCCACGGGCGCGAAGGGAACAATCATTTTCGCGGATACTCACGGATATCACAAAGGAGGCCACGCCCTGACCGGCGAGCGGCTTCTGTATCACTGCATGTTCACCTCGCCCGCGTCTGAATCACCCGAACTGATGACGTGGTCCGCGGAGGTGCCTCGGACGCAGGATCCGGCCGTGGCCGTGGCCACACTCGCGAGCCGCCGGGGCCCCTGGCTCACCATTCGATCTTAGGAGCAGGAATGACTGACTTGGCGCTGAAGGTTGTAGGGTTGTCCAAGGAGTACCGGCTCGGAGTCCGTCGGGAACGCTACCGGACCCTGAGGGACTCCATTGCGCGGGCCGCCAGTAATTCCTGGCGCCGCATCGCCCGTTCGAACCAGCGCCGGGAGCCGCGCACGAAAGAGGCAGATTCGTTCTGGGCTTTGCAGGACATACATTTTGAGGTCAACCGGGGTGATGTGGTCGGGATCATCGGACGCAATGGCGCCGGCAAGAGCACCTTGCTGAAAATCCTGTCCCGAATCACCGAGCCGACCACCGGCTACGCGGAAGTGCGCGGCCGCCTCGGCGCGCTGCTGGAAGTGGGCACAGGATTTCATCCCGAGCTGACCGGGCGTGAAAACATTTACCTGAATGGCGCGATCCTGGGCATGAGTCGCGCCGAAATACAGTCCAAGTTTGACGAAATCGTAGACTTCGCCAGCGTCCAACGGTTTGTCGAAACGCCGGTGAAGCACTACTCAAGCGGGATGTACCTGAGACTGGCTTTTGCCGTCGCCGCCCATCTCGAGCCCGAGATCCTGATCGTGGACGAGGTGCTGGCCGTCGGAGACGCCGCGTTCCAGAAGCGGTGCATCGGCAAGATGAACGACATTGCCAGCCACGGCCGCACGGTCCTGTTTGTCAGCCATAACCTCGGAGCCGTGAAGGAACTCTGCACCCGCGGCATGGTGCTCGATTCCGGCCGGCTGGTCCATCAGGGAACCGCCGTGGACGCGATTTCCCACTACACCCGGTCGTTCGCCGATCACTCGGCGGAGAGTCAGCCGTCCAATGGCTGGCAGTCCGTGCGGGTCAACGATTCGTCCGCCCTGGAAACCGCCGAGGTGGAGTCGAGCATGCCGTTCTCTGTGACCGGGACGCTCGATCTCCAGGACGACTACACCAATGGGTTCGTGATCCTGCTGATCGACGATTCCAGCGGCAACCTGGTGGTGCACCACCGGGTCGGCCTCAATGCCATCAGCGCCGGCAAGATCCGCGCGGGCCGTCATGAACTCCGCGTCGACCTGCCCGCCTTATGGCTGGTGCCCGGCGTGTACACGGCGCATTTCAAGATGCGAGCCGACAATTCCGAAGGTTTCGGCGAGCGGCTGATGTCGGACCGTGTACTGTTTGAAGTGATGGGCTCCTTCGACGGCGTTAGCCGGGCGATTCTCTCGCCCGACTGCCGCTGGACCCTGAGCGCCACCGAGTCGCAGTCCGCCACGCAGCGGATCACCGCGCTATGACCGCTTCCCCCAAAGTACTGATCCTGACCACGTCGCTGCTGACGGATCGCGCGATTCTTTATTCAGGATTGCTTCCGGCCCTTCGCCGTGAGGTGGAGCCGGTCATTTGGGCAGCTTCCTTCCAAGGCGGCGCCGAGCGAGTGGTTTGGGAGAGTTCCGGGGTCCGCGTCGAGCCCTTTCCGCAGGTGTCTTCCTTGCCGGCCCTTCCTCACGGCTATCTTCGGCGGGTGAATGATTTCGTCTGGGATGTGGCCGCTCCCAGCACCAGCCGGGACAGCATGAGAAAACACGTGCGCGACGCGCAAACTCCGTGGTGGCTCGGCATTGCCCGTTTTCCCGCCTGGCTGATCGCCCGTTCCGGACTCCAGGAGCGTTATGAGAACGCCGTCGAAAGACTCGTCATCAGCCACTCCCGCAGTCCGGAGGCAAGGTTGCGCCTTCAAGAGATGCGGCCGGATCTGATCGTTTCCACCAGCCCATTCTTCTACTTCGAGCCGCCGGTCATGGCGGAGGCCCGCCGCCTCGGCATACCCACCCAGGCGTTCGTCACCTCCTGGGACAACATCACTACCAAGAATCGAATGCTAATCCGCTACGACAGCTACCTGCTATGGTCGGAACGGATGCGGGACGAACTTAGTGAATTCTATCCCTATACGCGCAACACCTCAGTCGAGATTGTCGGCGCGCCACAGTTTGATGTTTTCTTCCGGCCCGACCTTACCCTGTCCCGGGAAAGCTTCTGCGCCTCCGAAGCGCTCGATCCCAGCCGGCCATTCATCCTGCATTGCCTGGGATCGCCCAACTTCCTGCGGGAGCAGCCAGTGGCGGAACGGCTGGCTCAGAAGGTGGCCGACGGAGCATTCGGCGATGTGCAGTTGCTGGTCAGGCCCCATCCCATTCAGGACTACTCCGGTCTTGAGTGCTTTCATCATTATGGAAAGCGGGTACGCCTCCAGCGAACCGCCAACAATGGTCAGGCCCGGCACGAACGCACCCAGGACGAACAACAGGTAGCCGGTTGGGTAAACACGTTCCGCCACTCGTCACTCGTCGTGAACCTCGCCTCCAGTGTGATTCTGGACGCCGCGTTCTTCGATAAGCCGGTCATCAACATCTGCTTCGACGGGGAAGCGGGGGCGAAGAATCAGGCGCTCATTGATGATGTAAACCGGAGCTGGCGTCACTTCCGTCCCGTCTTCAAATCCGGCGCCGTGGTCAACGCTTTCAGCGAAACCGAGCTTTATGCTCGCGTTCGGGAATGTCTGGCCGATCCCGCCGCCGGGGCTGGCGCGAGACGGAGGTTACTGCGGGAGATCTGCGGGCACACCGACGGCAGCGCCGGCGAACGTTTTGCCCGGGCCGTGATTCAGCGCGTGACCTCGCGCGCGGTTCAGGAGGTGGGAGTATGACCCCCGCGGCGGCAACCCCCGCCCGCCCCGCGCCATCGCGACGCGGGCGCCCGCCCCGCGTGCTGGCCGTGCTTCCCAGAGGCGAAGCGATTCGCAACTTTGTGTACGCGCCCACGATGGACGTCCTGGAAGCCCACTGCGATGTGGACCTGCTGTCCGTCGTTCCCGGCGAAGAGGGCTGGAGCAACCTGAAGCAACGTTGTCCCGACCTCGAGGAACTCGTGTCCCGGGACGAATCCTATCCCGTGCGGCTCCTTCGCGAGGTTCTGGACGTGGCTCATGGTCGCTATCTTTGGTCCCAGGCCGCCCAACTTCGCTGGGAAATTCGCGATCATGAGGCTGCCACGTTCCCGGCGAGCCTGAAGCGCTCAACCAAGAAAATCGCTGCCTGGACCTTCGGCCGTCCTGGATGGATCGACCGCTTCGCATCCATCGAGCGCCGAACCAGCCGCTGGCTCAACCGCGACAACTATTACACCGAGTACCTTCGCCGCCGCCGCCCGGACCTGGTCTTCAACGCTTCCCACGTTCACAGCCGAATCGCTGTTCCCGTCGTGCAGGCCGCCCAATGGCTCGGAATTCCGACGGCCACCTTTCTGTTCTCCTGGGACAACCTGACCTCGCAGGGCCGGATTCTGCCGGCCTATGATCACTACCTGGTTTGGAATGAGGATATCCGCCGGCAACTCCTTGAAATCTACCCGGGCGTCCGCGCTTCCCAGATTACCGTGACCGGCACCCCCCAATTCGATTTTCATTTTCAGGCGGAACACTTCTGGACTCGTGAAGAATACTGCCGCCGGTTGGGCCTCGACCCGCGCAGACCGATCATTCTTTACACCACTGGAATGCCGAACCACTTCCCCGGCGAGGAACGAATCGTGGAAGGCATCGCGGACACTTTGGCGGCCATGACGGATTTCGGGCCTCCGCAGCTAGTTGTCCGGGTGTATCCGAAGGACCGGACCTCCCGTTTCGAGGCTTTGAAGCAGCGAAGGTCCGACATTCGCTTCCCGGAGATCCCTTGGGAGCCCGCGTGGCTGACGCCCAAGCTTGAGGATCTGCCGCTGTGGACCAACATGCTTCGGCATTGCGAGGCCGGCATCAACATCTGTTCCACCGTCACGCTGGAGCTGTGCATGCTGGATAAGCCCGCGATCAATCTTGCTTACGATCCTCCGGGCATCGATATTCGCCCCCTTTCCTTCGCCCGCTACTATCAGTTCGACCATTACCGGCCGATCGTCGCCAGCGGGGCACTGGAGTATGTTGCCAGCGAGGCCGAACTGCCCCAGGCGCTTGCTGGCGCACTGCGCACCCCGGGGTCCCGCCAGGACCGGCGCCGCGAGCTCATCCGGTCTTTTTTTGGTGAAACCCTGGATGGGAAGTCCTCCCATCGCGTCGCGGCGGCGTTGGCCGCCTTCGCCACACAGTCTGTCTGACGTCCGCACCTGTATCCCGCGCACATGAACACCGTCTCGGTAGTTACCCCTACGTTCCGCCGGTCCGATCAACTCGAGGGATTGTTGCGCAGTTTGAATGACCAGACGCTGCGGCCGATCGAAGTGATTCTAGTGGACGGCGCGCCGCCCGAGGAGTGCGAGACCGAGAAGCTGGTGGCTGCGCTGAAATCGCAGGTTGCAGTTCCGGTGGTCTATATTCGCCACAGCGGCGGAACCGCCATCCAGCGAAACAAGGGAATCGATGTGGCGCGGGGCAGCTTCATCGCTTTTATCGACGACGACATCCGGCTCGATCCTGACTACTTCGAGAAGATCGTGAGTGCGTTCTCGCTCGATACAGACAAAACGGTCGGCGGCATCTCCGGCTACATCGTGAACGAATTTCTGGATCCGCGCACGTCCAAACGCTGGAAGTGGTATCGCCGCCTCCGTTTGTTCGCCACTTACGAACCCGGCCGCTACGACTATCAGACCGGATATCCCATCAACCGCTATCTCCAGCATCCGCACGACGGAGTTCGCGAGCTCGATTTTATGGGCACGTCCTGCGCGGTGTGGAGACGCGAGGTGCTCGACCGAGGGCTGCGCTTTGATGAGTTCTTCCGTGACTATGGCGTGCTCGAAGACGCCCACATGGCGCTTCGGGCGCGCCGCGACTGGAGGCTGCTGGAATGCGGTTCCGCCCGGTGTCTGCATCTCCGCGCCGGCGGCGGACGCACGGAGCCCTGGAAGGTGGCCTGGAAAACAGCCGTTAACTACCGCTACGTGTTCATTGACATCGTCCCGGACCGCACCTGGTCGCAGGAACTCCGCTTCTGGCGGGTTCAGTTCGTGGATCTGCTGCGCATGATCGCGGCAGCCGCCCGGTCCTGGTCCGCGTCGGACTGGAAGTGCGTGGCCGGCAAGCTGAGGGGCATCACGGCCGCTCTGTTCCTGCCGCAGCCCGCGCGGACCGCACCATGAAATTGGTCGTCATTTCTCATAAGGTCGCTTGGCCGGCATCTCCCTCCCTCTCGGGTTACGCCACCGACGGTGGATTCCCGATGCAGATGAGAGCGTTGTCCCAATTGTTTGATGAGACCTGTCTCTGCCTGCCAGTCCGCCCCGTCGCAAGCCGCGGTGGCGACGTGCCGCTCGAAGGACCTTCACTTTCCGTCATGCCCATGCGGGAGCCCTGGGGCGCGGGGTTCGCGCGCAAGCTATTGCTCCTGCCCTGGCTCCTTGTGCACCTTCCGCTCCTGCTCCGCCAGATTGCGGCGGCGGATGTTGTTCACACGCCAATCCCTGGGGATGTCGGTACGCTCGGATGGTTGCTCGCCCTGATGCTCCGTAAGCGAGTGTTCGTTCGCCACTGCGGCAACTGGCTGAATCCTCAGACTCCGGCGGAACGTCTCTGGCGTTGGTTGATGGAAACCACCGCGGGACCGGAAAATGTCATGCTCGCCACCGGAGGCACCGATGCCCCCCCTTCGCCCAAGAACGAGCATGTCCGGTGGATCTTCTCCAGCTCGGTGACCGCCGCGGAAATCGCGGCGCTGGGACGGCCCAAGGAACTCCAGCCGAAATGCCGGCGTCGGCTGGCAATCGTTTGCAGGCAGGATGTGGAGAAGGGAACCGGTGTCGTTCTCGAAGCGCTCGCGCGGCTTAATAGCCGGCTTCCTCACTTGAGCTTGGATGTGGTTGGAGAAGGCCCCGCGCTCGCTGGCTTCCGCGCTCAGGCAGAGGCTCTCGGCATTGCCTCGATCGTCCGGTTCCACGGACGCCTGAATCATGAGGGCGTGCTCGAAGTGCTTCAGGGCGCCGACCTCTTCTGCTATCCAACGCGAGCTTCGGAGGGCTTCCCGAAAGTCGTGCTGGAGGCGCTGGCCTGCGGGGTCCCCGTGATTGCCACGCCCGTGTCGGTGTTGCCGAGCCTGCTGCGATCCGGCGGCGGAATCCTCTTGAAAACCCCGGATCCGACTGAGCTTTCCGAGGCCGTGGCGCGCCTCCTCGACCAACCCGACCTATACGCCTTGCGCTCGCGGCAGGCGGTGGACATCGCGCGCGGGTTCTCGCTGGAAGCATGGCGCGACCGGATCGCCGATGAGATGACCGAATCGTGGGGGGCTCATGTCGTGCGCGCCCGCGCTTGAAGGACTCCGGGTCGCTCTCCTCGCGCCAACGCTTGGACAGGGCGGTTCCGAACGTCAGTTGTTCTACAGCGTGCGCGCGCTGCAGGACTCGGGCGCCCAAGTGCGTGTGTTCACGTTCATCGGCGGTGAGTTCTGGGAGGAGAGACTTGCGCTTCGCGGCGTCCCGGTCATCCGGTTGTCTCCCACCTCGCGCCTGCAGCGGATCTCGAGCCTTGCGGCGGCGCTCCGCCGAGACCGTTGCGACGTGATTCAAAGTTTCCACTTCTACGGAAATCCCTATGTGATGATCGCTGGCAGGCTGCTGAGTGTTCCCGCCATCGGCGCCTTGCGCGGAAACCTTGGCGACGAACTCGCCGCTACCGGACGGTTCGCGACCTGGCTCGCTGCCCGCTGGATGCCCTTTGTGGCTTGCAATCACCGCTCCGGCGTGGAGGACCTTGCTCGCGCGGGGGTCGCCAAAGAGCGTACCTATTACCTTCCGAACGTGGTCGACACCGATCTGTTTTCGTTCGTAGAACGGAACCGGCCCGCCAACGTTGTTCTCGCCGCGGCCCGCCTGACCAAGGCAAAACGCCTGGACCGTTTTCTCCAGGCCCTGGCGGCCGTCCGGAAATCCAACCCGGCGGCTTCCGCCTGGATCGCCGGGGACGGGCCGGAGCGTGGCAGGTTGGAACAGATTGCCGCGGAGTTGGATATCGCCGGCGCAGTCCGCTTTCTCGGCGCCGTTCCCAACCTCGCGCCCGTCTACCACCAGGCGGATCTTCTGGTTCACACATCGGAGAATGAGGGCACGCCTAATGTCATCATTGAAGGAATGGCAACCGGGCTGCCGGTGGTTGCCGTAGGCGTCGACGGCGTGGTCGATCTGGTTGAGCACGGAAGCACCGGCTTCTCCATCCCGCCGAACGATTCCGAGGCTCTTTCCGTCCGTATCATCGAGTTGATGGAAAACAGCGACCTGCGCTCGCGAATGAGTCGCCGCGCCCACGCTAAGGTCCTTGAGATCCACTCTCCCAGCCAGTTGCCGTGCAAGCTCGGCCGGCTCTACCAGCTTGCCGGGGCGATTCCAAGCGTATGACTGCCTTGAGGTTGGCAATTGTGGCGCACGCTCTATGCCTGACCGCGGCCGAGCGATTCGTTTCGCCCGATGGGTATCCGAACGGCGACGGGTCCTGGCGCCGCCCTTGGGACCTCGCCACTGCCCTGCGGAGCTTCGTCGAGCCAGGCGATACGATCTGGATTCGGGGCGGCGTCTACCGGGGGCGGTTTGTCAGCAGGCTGCAAGGTACCGGGGAACGGCCCATCGTGATTCGAAATTTCCAGAGCGAGCGTGCCGTGATCGATGGCGCATATCAGACGGCCGCTACCTCGCACCTCCCGGCCGGCGAGCCGTACACAACTGCGATGCTGAGCGTCGCCGACGCGTCACTTGTTGAACCCTCCATGGTGCTCTCGGCCGGAGCGGAGGATCTACAAGTCACCGGGAAGTCCGGGAATTCACTTACGGTTGTTCGCGGCTGGAACGGGTCGTGCCAGGGCACTTGCCCACCAGTCCCGGCCGGTACAGTGATCGCCTTGCAAGGACCCTGCCTGACGATAGAGGGTGCGCATGTCTGGCTGTGGGGCCTGGAGGTGACCAACTCGGGGCTTGTCGACCGCGTTGCCAAGCCTGGTGTGGCGCGCCTGGGCATGGACCAGGGCAACAGCGGCGTCGCCGACCGCTGCAACGGCTGCAAGTACATCAACTTGGCCGTGCACAACGCCGGCGCGAATGGGATGTTCAGCTCGCAGGCGGCGCGGAACACGGAATTTCACGGG
>CAYOQB010000109.1:0-17842 GCA_964406035.1 uncultured Solibacteraceae bacterium
CTCCAGATCCCGTGATACAGGTGCAGACACAGCAGGCCCATGGCCACGATGTAAAACAGCGAGAGGAACCACACGCGGAATCCGGCGATGACGTTGGAATACACGTCCACGGGATCGAACGCGGTGCCCCCGGCGCCGATGGTGAAGTGCAGCAGGTGATAGACGATGAACGCGCCTAAGATGGGTCCGCTCCAGTACATGGTGCGGGATGCATAGCTGGAGGCGATCGCCTGCCGCTTGACGTAATTCTGAGGCCGGGCGTCATTCTTCAACTGCCATAACGCGATCGCCGCCCAAATGTGCAGCGTCACGGAAAGCAGCAGGACGGCGCGCGCCCCCCACAACAACGCGGGCAGCGCCTTCAGCGCCGCCGCATAGGCGTTGAACTTCTCAGGTCCCAGAAAAATCTGCAGGTTGCCGGCCATGTGTCCGACGACGAATCCCACCAGAATCACGCCCGTCACCGCCATCACTGCCTTCTTGCCGTTGGTGGCGTTCCAAAACCGGGACAGGCGGGAATCCTTGGTTATTGCTGCGCTGGCTGCACTCATGATTCGAAAATCCAACCGGTGTCACGTCCGGACTGGCGTGTCGGCGCGGTGTGGTTGCCCAAAACAGCGTCCGGAGGGAATGTCCTAAGTAATTGATGATAACAAGTCCCCCCGAGGTGTGATGAAATTGTAGCGGCGGAAGCGAAGCCGGAATGAAGACCGCGGTACTTGCCGGAGCATCGGGTTTGGTGGGCGGGTACTGCCTGGCCGGGCTTCTGAAACATTACGAGCGGGTTCTGTCGCTGGGCCGCAGGCCCAGGCCCATCGATGCGCCCAACCTGGAGCAGCGCACCGCGGACTTCGAGTCTCCGCCCCCGCTGCCGCCGGGAGCGGACGTGTTCTGCGCCCTGGGCACGACGATTCGCAAGGCCGGATCGCAGGAGGCGTTCCGCAAGGTCGACTTCGAGTTCCCCTTGCGTCTGGCGGAGGCCGCTGTCGCCGCGGGATCGCCGCGTTTCCTGCTGGTGTCGAGCGTGGGCGCGGACGCGAAGTCCGGCAACTTCTATCTAAAGACGAAGGGCGAGATCGAAGCCGCGATATCCGCGCTGCCGATTCCGGAAGTCCACATCTTCCGGCCAGGCGTTCTCGACGGTCCCCGCCTGGAGTCGCGACCTGGGGAGCGGGCCGGGTTGGCGGTCGCGAAGCTCCTGGGACCGCTGCTGGCGGGCGGACTCTCCAAGTATCGCGCCACGCCGGCGCAAGCGGTAGGCCAGGCGATGGTGGCGGCGGCGCTGCGCGGCAAACCGGGCCGCCACCTCTACCACTGGCGAGAGATCGTAAAGCAGGCCGGCTGAGCCTCGCTGTGGGCCGACGGTCGCGATTTGCTGGATTGTGGAGCCAACTTCAGGTACCATTCGTCTTTCACCTGTATCCGTGGAGCAGACGTTCCTCAAACTTCGCGAGCTGACGAAGCACTACGCCGGCCATGAGGCGGTCCGCGGCATCACTCTGGACATCCAGCAAGGCGAGTTCTTCTCCCTGCTGGGACCGTCCGGCTGCGGCAAAACCACTACCCTGCGGCTCATCGCCGGGTTTGAGCAGCCCACCGCGGGAGAGATCTGGCTGAACGGATCGCGCCTGGATGGATTGAAGCCGTACGAGCGCAACGTCTCCACCGTCTTTCAGAGCTACGCGCTGTTCCCGCACCTGACAGTGCGCGGCAATGTCGAGTTCGGACTGCACCAGAAACATCCGGCGGAGCGGGAGCGCGCCGCGAACGAACTCCTCGCCTTGCTGGAACTCGCCGGCAAGGAATCGCGCAAGCCCGCGGAGCTCTCGGGCGGCGAGAAGCAGCGCGTCGCGCTGGCCAGATCGCTGGTGGTGCAACCCGATCTGTTGCTGTTGGACGAACCGCTGTCCGCGCTGGATCCGAAGCTGCGCAAACAGGTCCGGTCGGAGTTGAAAGCGATCCAGCGCCGCGTCGGAATAACGTTCCTGTTCATCACCCACGATCAGGAGGAAGCACTATCGCTTTCCGACCGTATGGCCGTGATGAACCGGGGACTGCTGGAGCAGGTCGGCACCCCTCGCGATCTGTACCTCCACCCGCGCACGCGTTTTGTCGCCGAGTTTCTGGGCGCGATGAACTGGCTGGGCGATCGCGGCATCCGCCCGGAGGCGGTCCGCGTTTCGCGCACGCAGCCCAACGGCGGATCGCATTCGGTTCGCGCCACCGTTACCGAATCCGCGTTCCTCGGCAATCTGGTTCACCTGCAGGCGACCTTGGAAACCGGCGATCGTTTCACCGCCGAAGTTCCGGTAGGTTCCGACGGCTTTCATTCCGGCGACCCCGTGTTCCTAAGCTGGTCTCCAGATAACGAGCGCAGGTTCGAGAGGTGAACCGGCTGCGCTCGCTGTTCCTGGCGCCCGCCTGGGTGGTGATCGCGCTCGGTTTCTGGATCCCGATGGGCATCGTGGCGGCGTACAGCGTGCTCACGCGGGGCATGTATGGCGGCGTGGAATCGCCCTTTACCGCGGAGAGCCTGGCGCGCTTCGCCGATCCGCTCTATCTCGGCATCCTGGTGAAATCGTTTCTGCTGGCCGGAATCGCCACCGTGCTTTGCGCGCTGATGGGCTTTCCCCTGGCGCTCTTTATCGCGCGATCCGGACCGCGGCGGAACCTGTGGCTCAGCCTGGTAATGCTGCCCTTCTGGACCAGCTTCCTGATCCGCACCTACGCGTGGGTGTTCCTGCTGCGCGACAGCGGATTGTTCAACACCATGCTGCAGGCCGCCGGCCTGATCGCGCAGCCCTTGCCTCTGCTCTATAACGATGGCGCGGTGGTCACGGGCCTGGTGTACGGATATCTGCCCTTTTTCGTGCTGCCGGTGTACGCGACCCTGGAGCGGCAGGATCCGCTGCTGCGCGATGCCGCCGCCGATCTGGGCGCGAGCCCCTGGGCTACGCTGCGGCGCGTGACCATCCCGCTGGCGGCCCCCGGAATCCGCGCCGGCGCGCTGCTCGTGTTCGTTCCTTCTCTCGGAACTTACATCACTTCCGATCTGCTCGGCGGCTCCAAGACCGTGCTCATCGGGAACCTGGTGCAAAATCAGTTCACCACCGGCCGCGATTGGCCCTTCGGAGCCGCGGCCGGCATGGTCCTGATGTCGGTGGTGGCCGCGCTTCTCCTGCTGCTGCTGCGCCGCGATCGGGAGACCCTGCTGTGACGCGCTGGCTGGCCGTGTACGCTGTCGCGGCATACACTTTCCTGCACCTGCCGCTGCTGGTGCTGGCGGCGTTCAGTGTCAATTCCTCCAAGTCCGCCGTGTGGGAGCGATTTTCCTTGAGGTGGTACGCGGAGGCATTCGCCGACCGCCAGTTGATGGAGGCAGCCGGCAACAGCCTGATCATCGGGATCGCCGCCGCGGTGCTAGCGACCGTGATCGGCACCATGGCGGCGTATGGGATGTGGAAGCGGCGATCGCCGGTGATGGCCGGCTCTCTGTATCTGTCGCTGGTGACGCCGGAGATCGTGTGGGGCGTGGCGCTGCTCGCGTTCTTTCAAGGGATCTTCCGCTTCCTGGATGTCCGGCTGGGGCTGCACACCGTGATTGCGGCTCACCTCGCGTTTTCGATCGCCTACGTGGTTGTGGTGGTGCTGGCGCGCCTGCGCACCTTCGATCCCGCGCTGGAGGAGGCCGCCATGGATCTGGGGGCGACGGAGTGGCAGGCGTTCCGGCGGGTGACCTTGCCGGGAATCGCGCCCGGCGTCATCGCCGGCGCCATGCTTGCCTTCACCGTTTCCATGGATGACTATGTGATCACCTCGCTGGTCGCCGGAGTGGATTCGGAAACCCTGCCGATGGCGATCTACGCCGCGGCCCGGCGCGGCGTCTCTCCCGCTCTCAACGCGATCTCCACGGTGATCGTCGTGGGACTGGGCGTGCTGATCGTTGTTTCGGAAAGGCTGCAGCGGTCATGAAGCGACGAACGTTCCTTTCCGCGGTTGCAGGGCTGGCCGGCTGTGCGGGCTCGCCGAAACCCCGGCTGAACGTCTGCAACTGGTCCGAGTACGTCGCCGAAGACACCATTCCCAACTTCGAAAAGGAGTTTGGTGTCGAGATTCGCTACGGCACTTATGAGAGCTCGCCCGAGTTGTTCGCCAGGGTGATGAGCGGCAACTCCGGTTGGGACGTCGTGTTTCCACCCGCCGAGGATATTCAGGGTCTGCGCGCCTTGAACCTGCTCGCTCCGGTGCGGCACGATCTGCTGCCGAACCTGAATCACCTGGAAGCCTACTTCCGCCGGCCGCCCTGGGACCCGGAACTGCGCTGGGGCATTCCTTATATGCACGGTTCGACCGGGATTGCTTTTCAGAAGGACCAGGCCATCCGCGGCTGGGCGGACCTTTGGCGGGATTCGCTGCGCGGCCGCATCACCCTGCTCGACGACCCCGTGGAGGTCTTCGGGGCGTGTCTCAAGAAGCTCGGCTGCTCGATCAACTCGGCCGATCCGGCGGAGCTGCGCGCAGCACAAGCGGAAGCGCTGGAGCTGAAGAAGCGCATTCGCGCGTTTCTCAACGCCGATGTCCGGGATCAGTTGGTCGCGGGCGACGTGCAGGCCGCGCAAGCCTGGGCCATCACCGCGCAGCAAGCGATCGCCGAGTCGGACCGCGTGGCCTTCGCTCATCCTGAGGAAGGATTCCCTCTGTTCTGCGATAACGCGGTGATCCTGCGCGAAAGCCGCCGCCTGCCGCTGGCGCATCAATTCATCGACTACCTGCTGCGGCCGGATGTCGCGGCGGCGATCGTGGTGGCCACCGGGACCGCCACCGCCAACGGCGCGGCCCGCGGGCTGCTGCCGCGGGAGGTGCGCGACAACCCCGTGCTTTATCCTCCGGAGGAGATTCGTCGCAAGGGGGAGTGGTTCGAGCCGCAGCCGCCGGCTTCACGCAAGCTGCGGGACCGGTTGTGGACCGAGATCAAGGCTTCCTGACGATGGACGCTACGCTGCTCAACGCATTAGAACTTCGCTACGACTCGGGACCGGACTCCTCCAGCAAACTCAAGACGGCGCCCTCGAGGGTCGGAAGATCCGCGTGCACAATGCCCCACACGGTTTCAAAGTCGACGTTGAAATAACTGTGGACCAGGACATTCCGCAATCCTGCGATACCTCGCCAGTCCACCTGGGGGTGCCGCATTTTGTTGTCCTGGCTCAGGCGCTTGGTCGACTCACACAGTAGTTGGAGATTGCGGATAATCGCGTCCTGCAGCGTCGGTGAGCTGAAAACCACTGCCTTCCCTTCGCTCGAGTCGTCTCGAATCCTTCGTAGGCAATAGAGGATATGTTCGAGGTAAGCCCGCTCCGCTGTCACAACGGAGTAGCATCCTTCATAACCGATTCCCGAATCAAGGGGCTCAGCGACCTGCGAATCACAACCTGGACTGGCCGTCCCAGAAGGTCTTCGAGATCGGCAACCAGGCCTCCCGGAAACCACGGGCTGGGTTTCCCGTCAACGTCGATCAGGAAATCAATGTCGCTTTCCGATGTCTCTTCGCCGCGTGCAACGGAACCGAACACAGAGATGTTGCCTGCTCCGTGGCTTGCAGCCACCCGGAGTATTTCATCCCGTCTCTGTCGCAGTTCGTCGGCGATAGACATGGCGTGTCTCTTCCAATTCTAATCAACCGGGCGCGGCAGGGCGCGCACCTCACGGCGCCTTTAGTGAAACGGCTTCTGCGCCACCAGGCGCACGATCCACGACCGCTTGTTCCGGTCTTCCTCGAAATCATGCACCGCCAGCCGCTCTTCGTACCGCAGAAAGCGGAATCCGGCGAAGATCTTCAGCAACTCGCCCGATTCGTAGCCGAAGGCGTACCCGCCGGGTTCGCGATGCGCCGCCTCCACCACCACCACGCCGCCCGGCTTCAGAGCCTGACGGACGCGATGGACGCTTCGCTTCTCCAGCGCGTGTATGATCGCGATTAGATCCCAGCGCTCGCGGCCGAAGTCGAACTCGTCGTCGGCGGCGCGAACCGCCTCGATCGTCACTCCGGCCGCGGCCGCCTGCTCGGCCGCTTTCCGCAAGCCCACGCGCGACACATCGAAGCCGGTGACTTTCCAACCCTTCCGCGCCATGTGAATCGCATTGCGTCCCTGTCCGATGCCAGCATCCAGAGCCGCGCCCGGCTTTAGCCCCTCGATCGCCTCCGCCAGCAATTGATTCGGCTGAGTGTTGAAGCGCGGCGTCTCCGCGTACACGCGATCGTACAACTCCGCTTCGTCATAGGCGACGATCAGGCGCATGGTGCGTTCCGCCGCGAGTGCGTCTGCCCCGTCCTTCCGCAGCTTCGCTTCGTAGCCGCGCAGCGCATCTTCCCAGCCCAGACTCGCGTTGGCGGGCAGGCTCTTCCAGCGCTGGAATGCTTCCAGTGCGGCACTGCCGGACTGTGCCACGCACAACCCCGACGAGAGAATCGCGATCCACAGGACCCCGCGCAAGTGCAGAATGTACCGCATCACCCGCCCATTCTAGCTACAAGGCCTCGCGCGGGCGGACGGGGACCTGATACGATCCCAGCATGGCGAAGTCGAAGTCCGCCCTGATCAAGGTCACCTGCCCGTGCTGCCAGGCCGAGCTCGAAATCGATCCCGCGCTCAGCGCCGTCATCCACCACAAGGCGCACGAGAAACCGCGCGAAATGTCGGACCTGGAGGAAGCCATGGAGCGGCAAAAGGGCGAGGCCCAGAAGCGCGAGAATGCCTTCCAGAAGTCGGTGGAGGACCACAAATCACGGCAAACCGTGCTCGACCGCAAGTTCGAGGAACTCCTGCGCAAAGCCAAGGAAGAGCCGGATTCCCTGCCCCTGCCCAAGCGGGACATCGACTATGACTAATATGACTGGTTGCCGCATCCTTTACGAAAAATTGCGTTTTCGGATCATCCGCGCCGCCCGTTTTGCGTCTCTACATACAATGCGATACACGCTTGCCCTGCTCGCTCTCCCGATGCTCGCGGCCCAGAGGCCCAATTTCACCGAGGATGTCGCGCCCATTGTGTTCGCGAAATGCGCGGCCTGCCACCGCCCCGGTGAAGCCGCGCCGTTCGCGCTGCTGACCTACGAGGACGTGAGGAAGCGCGGGCCGATGCTGGCCAGCGTGACCAAGGCTCGCGTCATGCCGCCGTGGCATGCCGACGAGGGCTGGACCAAGTTCCGCGACGAGCGAAGATTAAGCGAAGCCGAGATCCTCACCTTGCAGACCTGGGTGAAATCGGGCATGCCCGAGGGTCCGCAGGCGAAGCTGCCCAAGCTTCCCGATTTCCCGCAAGGCTGGCAGCTCGGCAAGCCGGATGTGGTGCTGACCATGGAGCGCGGCTTCGAGGTCCCGGCCGACGGTCCGGATATCTATCGCAATTTCGTGCTGAAGCTGAACCTGCCCGAGGACAAGTGGGTGAAGGCGATCGAGTTGCGGCCCTCCGCCCGCAGCGTGGTCCACCACGTTCTTTACTTCCTGGACAGCACCGGCGCGGCGCGCAAGAAAGATGGCGCGGACGGCAAGCCGGGCTTCGCGGGCATGACCGCCGGTGTCGCCCGCGGCGGATCGCTGGGCGGCTGGGCGGTGGGCGCAAGCCCTCGCCGCCTGCCCCAGGACCTCGCGCTGCCCCTGCCCAAGGGCTCCGATATCGTGCTGCAAAGCCACTTCCACCCCACCGGCAAGGTGGAGACCGAGCAAACCACCATCGGCCTGTACTTCGCCGATAAACCGCCGTCCCGCACTCTGACTGGAGTGCAGGTTCCGGCGCTGTTCGGCTTCGGCGCGGGCATCGACATACCGCCGGGCGAGGCCGATTACCGCATCCGCGATTCCTTCACGCTGCCCGTGGAGGTTGAGGTGTTCGGCGCCGGCGCGCACGCCCACTACCTCGCCAAAACGATGCGGCTTACCGCCACCCTGCCGGATGGGACCTCCAAGGCGGTGCTCGGCATCAACGACTGGGACTTCGCCTGGCAGGATCAGTACTACTTCGAGCAGCCGTTCCGGCTGCCCAAGGGCACCCGCGTGGATGTCGAGATCCGCTACGACAACTCCGCCGCCAATCCGCGCAATCCGAGCAATCCGCCGCAGCGGGTGAAGTGGGGCGAAGGTTCGTTCGACGAGATGGGCTCCATGTCCCTGATCGCTGTTCCCGCCAGCGAATCCGATCTCGCCGAGCTGCGGCAGGCATTGCAGAAGCATCGCCAGGCGGCGCTTGGCGGACGCATCCGCCAGGGTGTCGGCCAGTTGCTCCGCTGATCCCGGCGGCGCGACTGCCGGGAGCATACAGCAGGGATGGGCGAAGGGATCGCAAAACAGATGCTTTTCAGAACCTCGGACGCAATCTTGTGATCTCGTCTATAATCGGTAAGTTCATGCTGGAAGCATTCGGCTTGTCCGACCCTGGTTGTGTTCGGACCAACAACGAAGATTACTATCTGCTGGCGCCCACCATCGGGCTCTATGTCGTCGCCGATGGAATGGGCGGCGCGCAGGCGGGCGAGCACGCATCCCGGCTGGCGGCGGAGACGGTGTGGGAAATTCTCTACCATTCGCCCGTCCGCGATCACGAAACACTCCTGAGAGCATTCGAGGAAGCAAACAACCGCGTAATGGACGCCGCCGCCGGTGATCCCAGCCTGGAAGGCATGGGCACCACTCTGGTTGCGGCGCTCGAAGTGGGCGACGAAATTTATCTCGCCAGCGTGGGCGACAGCCGCGCCTATGTGTTCGAGCACAACCGCCTGTTTCCCGTCACCGAGGATCAGACCTGGGTCAACGAAGTCGGCCGCCGCCTGGGCATGGATGAGGAGTCGCTGCGCAATCATCCCATGCGGCACGTGCTCACCATGGCCATCGGAGTCAGCCCCCAGCTTCGCGTGCTCAGCTATAAATTGAAACCGGCCGCGGGTATGCAACTGCTGATGTGCAGCGATGGCCTGCATGGTGTCGCCGCCGAGGACGACCTGGTCCGCGCTCTGTCTTCCGATGGGCCGCTGGAAGAAAAGTGCCAGAGCATGGTGACCGCCGCTCGCGAAGCCGGCGGACCGGACAACATCACCGCCGTGCTGCTGCAGGCTGCCAACTCCCGGTACCCGGCGACACCGGTGACCACCGAGATCCCGAACCCCGAAATCGACTAGTCGCTTTCCCCTTCGATATTCCTCTCCAGAAGCTGAGAATATCCCGGCCGGAAACGCACGATATAGCGTGCGACCCGCATTCTGTATCGTTCTTGCCGCCGGCCTGCTGCCGCCGCTGCTCGCTTCCGATCCCGCTATTCTGCAGATTCGCGTCCTGGAGGGCGAAGGAATTGTCTACGCCACCGGCTCGCGCGCGGCCCGCGGTCTCACCATTCAGGTCAACGACGAAACCGGACGTCCCGTGGAGATGGCTACCGTCAGCTTTCGCCTCCCCGACGACGGGCCGAGCGGAACGTTCGCCAACAAAGGCCGCAGCGAAATCCTGACCACGCGCGCCGACGGGCGCGCCGCGGTGTGGGGCATGCAGTGGAACAGGACTGCCGGTCCGGTGGTGCTGCGCATCACGGCGGTGAAGGGCAAGGCCCGCGCCGGCCTGATGGCGACCGTTTTTCTTAGCGATGCCGTGCCGCGCTCCAGCGAGCCGGCCGCGGTCTCCGGGCGGCGCAGCCGCAAATGGTTGTGGATTGGACTTGCGGCCGCAGCCGGCGGCGGCGTGTTCGTTGCCACGTCGATGGGCCGGGGATCCCCCGGCTCGCCTCCCCCGGCGGCCGGCATCCGGATCGGTCAACCCTCGGTGACTCTCGGCCGCCCGTGAAAGGAGCCTACTCATGCGCTCGATTCTGATTCTCGTTTTCAGCGTGCAGGCCTTTCCTCAGGAGCTGCCGCGCATCGGCTGGTACGCCGACGCCGCGGGCGACATCCGCACCCTCCGCGGGATCGCCGGCAACTTCCTGCCCGGCGCGGCGGAGCTCTCCGGCGCGGTCTCTGTAACCGCGTCGGACGCGCTTGCCGTGGCTGATCTCGGCGACCGATTGGCAGCCCTCGAGCGAGGCCGCGAGATCGCCTTTGTGCAAGAGGCCGGCCTGGCAGGCGTGCATGGCAACCGGGCGATCGCCTGGCTGCCCGGCCGGCAAACATGGGTGCTCTACGCCGATGGAGAGTGGCGCGACCTGCACCATCCCCCTCCGCCCGCGGACATCCAACGGCTCGCCTGGGATGGCGGTACTTCCTATAACGCCGCCACGCGCGATCGCTTGCTCGAAATCCGCTTCGACGACGGCGCGATTCTCGAGTCCCGCGATTTGGATTCCCCGCCGTTGGCTCTTCTGGATCGCGGCGGCGTCGTTCTGGCCGAGGGTTCCGGCCTGCGGATTGTGCTCCGCGACCGAAGCGAGCAGCGCGTTGCACTGGGATCGGAGCCCCTCCGGGTAGACGCCATCAACTCCGAGTGGCTTTGCGTTCGCCTGGCCGATGAGAGCCCGCGGTTGATCCGACTGCGTCCGTCCGGCGCGCAGGTCTTTGAACTGCCCGCGGCGCCCGTCGCGGAGGTGCTGCCATGAAGCGGATCATCGCCATCCTGCTCCCGGCGTGCGCCTTCGCCCAACTGCAACTCGCGACCTTCGAAGGCGCGCAGGAACGCCCCGTGGGCGGGACCCTCGGACTCGGGGCCGTTTCTGCCGGCGATGTCCGCGAGACCCGGTTTCGCGTCCGCAACGCGGGCGTTGCCGCCGTTACCTGGACCACGCTCCGGGTCGCCGGGGACCGCTTCGCGCTCGCAAATACCCCCACCCTGCCCTATGTCATCGCGCCCGGCGCTTTCGCCGATTTCAGCGTCCGCTTCTCCCCAGCGCTGCCGGGAACGTACAGCGCCAGCCTGCAGGTGAACACGATCCAGGTGGTTCTGCTGGCGTCCTCGCAGGCGGCGGCCGTGGTTGCCGTTCGCGAGAACGAGACCCGCCGCGTGCTGACCTCCGGCGATTCTGTCGCCTTCCCCCGCGTGGTTCGCGGTGGTGTCGCGGCCCGCACCTTTGAGCTTGGCAACCCCGGCTCATTAGCGGTTGCGGTCAACTCCGCGCAGGTGTCCGGATCGCATTTCCGCATGGCTGCTCCCCTGCCGCCTCTCACGCTCGCGCCCGGCGAGTGGCGCAGCTTCGAGGTCCAGTACGCCCCGTCAGCGGCCGGCAATCACGCGGGACAATTGCTGGTGGACGGCCGCGCCATCGCCCTCGCCGGCTCTGCGTCCGAGCCGCCGCCGCCCAGCATGACCATCGTGGTGGATGCCGCCGGCGCGGCCAGCGGCGAGCAGCGCCGCGCCTCCATCCGTTTCGACGCGCCCGCGGAGGTCGACGGCGCCGGGACCTTGGAACTCTCCTTCCGCTCGGCGACAGCGCAATTCCCCGACGATCCCGCGATCCGCTTCACCTCCACCGGCTCGCGCCGAGCCAGCTTCCAATATTCGCGCGGCGACACCGGCGTTCGCTTCGGAACGCAGAGCGAGATCGCCTTCCAGACCGGCACCACGATGGGGACCATCGAGTTCAAAGTGACTGGATCGACGGCCACCGCGCCCGAGCTTCAGGTGGCCATGGCCCCGGCCATGGTGACCCTCGACTCCGCGCGCGCGTCCCGCCGCTTGAATGACCTGGACATCCAGCTCTCCGGATTCGACAACACCTACTCGGCGGGCCGCTTTGCGTTTACGTTCTTCGACCGCCAGGGCAACCGGCTGGGCAGCGCCGCCGCGCTCGACGCCTCGCAGGATTTCCGGGGCTACTTTCAGCAGTTCCAGCGCGAAATCGGCAGCACGTTTCTGCTGCGGATCTCGTTCCCGGTGTCCGGCGACGCCGCGCAGGTGGGCAGCGTCGATGTCGAGATCGCCAACGCGGCGGGAACGCGCATCGAGCGGCTCAGCTTTCCCTGATCAGGCGCGCAACAGACCGTTGCGCTCCAGCAGCGCGTTCGGATCCGGATCTCGGCCCATGAACGAGCGGTACAATTCCGCCGGATCTTCACTGTCGCCGCGCGCCAGAATGCGCTCCCGGAACTCGCTGCCGGCCTGTCCGCTGAATACGCCTTCCTTGCGGAAGCGCGTGAACGCGTCCGCCTCCAGCACCTCGGCCCACTTGTAGGAGTAGTAGCCCGCTCCGTACGCCACGGGCGCCGAAAACAGGTGCGTGAATCCGGTGATCATGGAATGATACTCCGGCAGCCGCGCGGCAGAAAACCTCTGCAGGATCGCCCTCGAGTACTCGATCACGTCACCGTCCCGCGCCGGCTGATAGTGCCGGTGCAGCGACAGGTCGACGAACGCGAATCCCAACTGCCGCATCTGCGCGTTCGCGGAGCGGAAGTTGCGAGCGTTGCGCATCTTCTGGAACAGCTCCTCCGGTATCGGCTCGCGGGTCTCGTAATGGCGCGCGAACAAGTCCAGCGATTCCCGCTCCCAGCACCAGTTCTCCATGATCTGCGACGGCAGCTCCACGAAATCCCACGCGACATTCGTTCCCGCCAGGCTGCGCACCTCCACCCGGCTCAGGCAGTGGTGCAGCAGGTGCCCGAATTCGTGGAAGATCGTCTCCACCTCGCGATGGGTCAGCAAAGCCGGCTTCCCTTCGACGGGCGGCGTCAGGTTGCCGCAAATCAACCCCAGGTGCAGCTCGCCCGCCGCGGGATTTCCCGTGATCAGCGAATCCATCCACGCGCCGCCCCGCTTGTTCTCGCGCGGATACCAGTCGGCATAGAAGCTCCCCAGCTTCATCCCGGTCTCGTGATCGTAGATCGCGTAACACTTCACCGCCGCATCCCAGCCCGGCACTCCCGGTTCCTCGATGACATGGATCCCCAGCACGCGGCGGAAGATTTCGAACATCCCTTGCTGTACTTGCGGCAGCGGGAAGTACGGGCGCAACGCTTCTTCGTCGAAATCGTACAGCGCCTGCCGCTGCTTCTCCGCCCAGTAGGAGACATCCCACGGCTCCAGCGGGCCCTGCCCCGCGAACGCCTCCAGTTCGCGATTCTCCTCCGCGAAACGAGCCTGCGTTCTGGCGTGAAGATCGGTGAGAAATGCCTCGGCGCGCTCGCCGGTATGCGCCATCCGCTCCACCAGCACCAGGTCCGGGAAGTTGGCGAACCCCAGCAGCTTGGCCTTGGCCTCGCGCAGTTCCAGAATGCGCAGGATCAGCGCCCGGTTGTCGTGCGCGCCCGAAGACGCTCGTGAATTGTACGCCCGGTACGCCTGCTCGCGGATGGACCGGTCGTCCAGATAGGTCAGCAGCGGCAGATAGCTGGGCGCCTGCAGCGTGAACCTCCAGCCGGCCTTCTGCTTCGATTCCGCGCTGGCTCGCGCCGCCGCGATCGCCGTCGCGGGCAGCCCTGCCAGCTTCGCCTCATCCTCGATCACCAGCTCCCACTCGTTGGTCGAATCCAGCACGTTCTCGGCGAACTTGGTGGTGATCTGCGCCAGCTCGATGTCCATCGCCTTCAGGCTCGCCTTGCCCTCGGCGTCGAGCTCCGCGCCGGCTCGCCGGAATCCGTCCACCGTCTTTTTCAGGAACCGCTTCGCGGTGCCCGCAAGATGCTTCGCCTCTTCGCTTTCGGAATACGCCTTCACCACTTTCCACAAGTCTTCGTTCAAGGGGAGACTGGCATAGAACTCGGTCACCGGAGGCTGCACCGCGTTAAACGCCGCCCGCAGGTCCGGAGTAGTGGCGACGCTCTCCAGATGCCGCACCAGCGCCATCGCATAGTCCAGCTTCTCGGTCAGCCGGTCCAGCGCGATCATCACCGTTTCGTAAGTCCGCGGCCGGGTATCGTGAATCAGAGCATCCAACCGCGCCCGGGATTCTTCCAGCAGGGTATGCACCCCGGGAACAACATCGGCGGCCTGAATCTGATCGAAAGGGACACGGAAGCTGATCTCAAGAAGCGGGTTCATCTGCTTCCAAGTTAACCCGGAAGCTGCTCCTAGCGGTTGCTGTCGAAGATCGACCCCAGCGCGCCCAGGTTATTGCGCTCTTCGCCGCCGCCCGCCTGCGGCGCGAGTTCCCGCCGCAGCTTGTCGATGGTCATGCTCTGCACAATTACGCGACCCGGACCCGTCAGCGTCGCCAGGAACAGCCCTTCGCCGCCAAAGATCGCCGTCTTGATCGACCCCACGAATTGGATATCGTAGTTCACGCTCTCGTGGAACGCCACGATGCACCCGGTGTCCACCTGCAATTGCTCATTCGGCCCGAGTTGGAAATCCAGGAAGTCGCCGCCGCCGTGGATGAACACGGTTCCCGGTCCGGTCAGCTTCTGCAGGATGAAGCCCTCCCCGCCGAAGAAGCCGGAGCCCAGCTTCTTCACCAGCGCGATGGAGAACTGCACGCTCGGCTGGGCGCATAGGAAACTGTCGCGCTGCACCAGAAACGTCTCGCCGGGTTGCAGGTCGAAGGGCTGAATGCGGCCCGGATACGACCCCGCGAAGCCGACTTCCCCCGGCGCGTTGGCGCGAAAGAAGGTCATGAACAGGCTCTCGCCGGTCAGCTTGCGCTTCACCGCGCCCCACAGCTTCTCGCCGATCGAGCTGCCCGACATCCGCGTTTCCCAATGCACGGACGGAGTCTTGTACAGCATCTTGCCGGCTTCGGCGTACAGCTCCTGCCCCGGCTTCAATTTCACCCGGACCACCTGCAGGTTGTCGCCCTGAATCGTGTACTCCAGGGGTGAAGTGCCGGGTCCCGCCGGGCCTGCTGGAGTGGTGGCTTTCCCGCAGGTCGGGCAGAAACGCGCCTCCTCCGCCATCGATGAACCGCAATGAGTGCAATAGGCCATGGATCTCCCCAAAACCGCTATGGTCGCACAACGCTTCCGCCCGGTTACAATGGAATCTGCTCACCGGATGTATCTTCCCAAACGCAGTTTCATCGCCCTCTGTTCCCTGTTTCTGCTGATCCCGCAATGGATCCTCGCGGCCGGCGTGGCCCGCGTCTGCGGAACGCAGCAGGGCGCACTGCAAGCCGAGTTGCTGCTGCACCGCCAGGCGCGACGCGCCGCCGCCAAGGCTGCCACCCGCCAGACCACCAGCGCCCCCGCGGCCAACCGCGACATCGGGGATATCGCCATCATCGAGGACAGCAATCGCGTGGTGGGCCGCCGCAATCCGTTCAACCTCGATCGCCGCACCCTGACCTTCCTGCCGCGGGACTCAGCCGCGGCCCGCTATCGCCTGGAAACCGCCGCCGATACCTTCGATTCCGCCGCCGCCGAGAACGGAGCTCCGGTCGCCGGCCTCGGCGACGACGATTCCCGCGAGTTCCGCCTGCCCTTTCGCTTCCCCTTCTATGGCTTTAACTATGACCGGGTGTGGCTCAACTCCGACGGCAACCTGACCTTCGAGGGTCCCGACGCCACCATTACCGACCGTTCCCTCGGCCGCTTCCTCGCCGGACTGCCGCGCATCGCGGCGCTGTTCACCGATCTGAATCCGCCCGCATCGCGCTCCGGCATCACCGTGCTCGCGGCCTCCAACCGCTGGGTGGTCACCTGGCGCGACATTCCCCTGTTTTCCGATGTGTCCGCCGGCCAGTTGCAGACCTTCCAGATCCGCATCTACCCCGATGGGCGCATCGAACTGGCGTGGCGCGGCGCGAACAGCTCCGACTCCGTCGTGGGGATTTCGCCCGGCCGATTGCGCGGCGAGCCCGCGATCATCCCCCTCGCGGCGGGCTCCAGCCTGGAGTTCAGCGGGGCCATCGGCGAACGCTTCTCGTCCATCAACGAAATCGACGTGGTTGCCGCCTCGCAGCGCTTCTACGAGACGCACGACGACGCATACGACTTCCTCGTTTTCTACAACACGGTGGACATTCCCGCCGGCACCGGCGCCGTAGCCTTTGAGGTCACCGTCCGCAATCGCGCCAAAGGCATCGGCGATCCTCCGGTCGACGCGGGCGCCGACTTCGGCTCCCCTCGCCGGCTCCAGGCAGTGCTGAACATGGGGCGATTGTCGGATTATCCCGGCGACCCCAATGCTCCCATCCCCGCGCGCCTGCCCACCGGCGACACCCCGCTGTCGCTGCTGGCGCACGAAGTCGGACACCTGTACGGCGCCTACGTCAGCGTGCGCGACCCCCAGAACCCCCAGGCGCGCCCCATGCTCGGACGCGGCGGCGTGCACTGGAGCTTTGCCTTCAATTCCGAAGCATCGTTCCTGGAGGGCAATCGAATCGCCGATCAGGGCGCGGGGGTAACGCCCCGCTTTTCCACCGTCGCTGCCGTCCAGCAGTATGCCCCGCTCGATCAGTACCTGATGGGCTTCCGCGCCCCGGAAGAAGTGCCTCCCACCTTCGTGGTGCTGAATCCGACCATCGGAAGCTCGGCCCGCCCGCCGCAAGTGGGAGTCAGCTTCAACGGGCAGCGCCGGAACGTCACCGTCCCCGAGATCGTTGCCGTCGAAGGTCCCCGCATTCCCGACTCCACGGTGGCCCAGCGGAACTACCGCTTCGCCTTCGTTCTGATCGTGCCCGAGGGTTCCGCGCCGCCAGCTGAAGACCTGGCCAAGGTGGACCGCTTCCGGTCGGAGTTCCCGGCGTTCTTTGCCCGCAACTCCGATCAGCGGGGCGCGGCCGAAACCACTTTGCGCCGTGCCCTGCGCCTCTCCGCCTTTCCGGCCATCGGCGTTCTGCGCGGCAGCGGCGGAACCGGGGCGGTCGAGATCGAAGAACCGCGCGCCGAACCCCTCAACATCGCCCTGACCGTTTCCAACAGCTCCGTAGGGGTCCCGGAGCTCGTCACCATCCCCGCCGGGGCCAGCCGCGTGACCTTCGCCATCCGCGGCCTGCAGCCGGGAGTCGCCGTGTTAACGGCAACCCCCGCCGATCCCGCCTACGAGACCGCGATCGCGCGCGTGCAGGTTACCGAGTTTGGACCCGCGCTCCGGCTGCAGGTGGCCAGCGGCAACAAACAGGCCAACACCGCGCCCGATCCACTGCCCCAGCCCGTCGCTTTCGTGGCCCTGGACGCCAACGATGTTCCGCACGCGGGCGTCCCGGTGCGCGTCATCGCATCGTCCGGGGGAACGGTGACGCCCAGCGAAGCGATCACCGATGAGAACGGCATCGCCGCCTTCCGCTGGACTCCGGCGCCCGGCGGCATCAACGTTCTGGAGGCTTCCGTTCCCGGACTTCCGGGCGCGGTGGTCCGCGCCGATGCGCTGGGACGCCCCACCATTGCCCCCGGCGGCATCGTCAACGCGGCGAGCTTCGCACCGCTGCTGGCGCCCGGCGCGATCGCGACGCTCTTCGGAGGCAGCCTCGCCGCGGGCGCCGCGGGCAGTTTCTCGTCGCCCTTCGTCACCCGCTTCGGCGATGTCCAGGTCGCCGTGAACGGCGTGCTCGCCCGCCTGGTTTCGGTGAGCGATGGCCAGATCAGCATCCTGCTTCCCATCGATCTCAACACCACGGTCGGCGCCACCTTCCAGGTGATCACGTCCGCCGGAACTTCCGAACCCGTCGCCGCGCGCGTGGTTCCGGTGGCGCCCGGAATCTTCTTCAACACCTCGACCAACGAGGGCGCGATTTTGGTCGCGAATACCGGGTTGCTGACATCGCAGCGTCCGGTGGAACCGGGCGGCTTCTTGGAGATTTACACCACCGGTCTCGGCGAGGTGAACGCTGACGGGAATACGGTAGCGCGCCCGGAGGTGACGATCGGCGGGATCCCGGCCCCGGTGCTGTTCAGCGGCCGCAATCCCCTGGTGCAGGGCTTGTATCAGGTGAATGTTCAGGTGCCTGCCGGAACTTCGTCCGGTGTACGGGAACTGCGTCTGACGGCTGGCGGCCAAGCGTC